>JASFQI010000379.1:0-4589 GCA_050115555.1 Desulfobacteraceae bacterium | reverse complement strand
ACTCGGTATCTGGGTGCCATGGCGACCTCCATTATAGGGTTGTCGCCATAGTATCACATAAACCTGAAATACGAAATATTATATGTTACATGGTACTAGGGTACTTCCAACTTCAAGTCAGCTCGAACACAATATACAACGCCATGGAGAGTAAGATGATCCCTCCAAAAAGCCGATTCATTGGTTTTTGCTGGTACTGCCACTGATGTGTCATTCTCATGTTTGAATATCGGCCATATCCATGATCCTGTCGCATATCCGCTCCATCAGGCCTGCATCGTGGCTGATTACTAACACCCCGGCATGATGTGTTTTTACAAATGACAGGACCATGTTCCATAACAGAGACTGGGTCAGCGCATCCAGCATGGTGGTGATCTCGTCGGCGATGATGTAACGTGTTTCAGGCCTTAAGGCCCTGGCAATGGCCACACGCTGTAACTCTCCCCCGGAAAGCTCGTAGGGCCTTCTATCCATCCACTCTTTTTCCACAAGAAAGGAGCGAATGGCGTATTCGGAAATGGGTCCCGCTTCTTCAAGTGTATTCATCATGTGCCAGCGCGGATTCAGCGCTGTTTCGGGATGTTGAAAGATCATCTGTACTGGACAATATCCCTTCTTGGGCAGCCTGCCTTGATCAAGGAGAACTTCTCCTGAGGTCGGGATCAGGAAACCGCCTAAAATTTTTCCAAGTGTGGTCTTCCCCTGTCCGCTGGGTCCAAAGAGCCCGACAACCTCACCCTTTGCAATGCTAAGGTTGGCGTTCCTTAAAACCCAGGGATGATGATCCGCATATTTATACATGATATTTCGAGCTTCAAGCATTGAAACACCTTACAAATCCTCTATTTAAATAATGAAAAGGGGGCATTTGACGGCTGCACTGTTCTTCCGCCATGGTGCAACGGCTGACAAAGGGGCAACCGTAAACCGGCGAACCCAACGGCGGTTGCGATCCGGGAATGAATCTGAAACCATTTTGAGGCAGGGCATTCCAAAGGGCCCGCGTGAAAGGGTGTCTCAGGTTTTCCCCGTTGTCGGTGAAATCTGCGGCCAAGGCTTCTTCAACGATGGTCCCTGCATAAAAGACGTCTATTTTGTCCGCCACCCTCCGGGCGGCCTCCAAATCATGGGTGATGAGTAGGATACCCTTGCCGCTGTCGGCCAATTCCCGGAGGTGTGCAAGGGATTCTCGGGCAATTTTCGGATGGAGACCGGGAGTCGGTTCATCCGCGATGAGCAGGTCAGCATTCCCGACCGTTGCCACTGCCAAAAGGGTGCGCCGAGCCATGCCGCCGGAAAGTTGGAAAGGGAAAAGGCGTTCCACGAATCGGGGCAGTTCATAACGCTCAAAGACCTGCCTTTGCCTTATGACGGCGTGTTGCTTGTCGGCACCACTCAACACGGCCGCCCGGCGAACCTGGGCTCCGATCCGTTGAAGAGGATCCAGGAATGAGACGGATTGAGGGATCAGAGCTATTTCCATTCCGCGTACAACTTGCCGACGTTCGGGTGTCAAGCGTGCACCCTTAAAAACCATCTGTCCTGAAACGCTCGCATTCTTCGGGAGAATCCCCAGAATAGCGTGTGCAAGGACGCTTTTTCCTGAACCGCTCGCCCCGACAATGGCAACAAGTTCTCCCTTTCCTACCTGCAGATCCAGTCCATTCAAGACGGTCAATTTCTTGCGGACAAGACCTGTGTCGTATCGTATGAAGGAAAGGGCAACGTCTCTAAGGGTCAACATGAATCACTCCTGGCTGGTTCTGGGATTGAGAAGTGAACGACAATTTTCTCCCAGGATATCAAAGGCCTTCACCATGACCAGAAGGGCCGCTCCCGGGATGACAGCGAGCCACCAGTATCCTGTGGAGAGGTGGCGAAGCGATTCCCCCAACAGGATACCGATGGATGGCATGTGGGGCGTCAGCCCTATGCCGATGAAACTCAGTGCAGCCTCGTGCAAGATCGCATGAGGAAACATGAGGATAAGGCCCACGAAGAATTGAGGGGCTAGGTGGGGAAGGAGATGCCTTCGTGCGATCCATGAACGGGAGCGCCCGAGTTTTGCGGAAACAAGGACATAGTCGTTTGTTTTCAGGTGCAGGGCCTCGGCTCTAATGATCCTGGTAAGCCCCGGCCAGTGGGTGATTCCAACGGCAAGAATCACACCGGGTACCCCCCCTCCTACTGCAAAACAGATCAGGATTTGAAAGACCAGATGGGGAAGGCTCATGAAAAGATCCACAAGCCAAATGACAAAGGTGTCCGCTTTTCCACCCAGAATCGCGGCCGACAGCCCGAGGAAGACTCCAAGGACCGAACTCACCCCAGCTGCCACCAAGCCCACCACGAAACTCAGCCTGAGACCAAGAAGGACCCTTGTTATCATGTCTCTCCCAAGCCAGTCCGTCCCAAAGAGGTGGTGTAGTCCGGGAGGACTGTTTCTGTGCTCCAAGGAGGTCGATAAACCGGCCTCGCCCACAAAGGAACCCCATATCAGTATAGTCCCAAGCAGGCCGAGACATAGAAAGATGGCAAGGAGCGTGCGCCCGCGCCGATTTCGGATCGTCGGGATCCAGTTGCAGAGGTTTATAGACGCCGTCGACATGGTTTGGATTCCAATTCTCGAAGAACTCATGGTTTTGTTCCTATGCGGATTCTTGGGTCGACCAGTCTGTATGTCAGGTCTGCAAGGGTGTTTCCGACAAAGACAAAAAGGGCGCTGAAAAGGACGATCCCAAGGAGCAGAGGGACGTCACTGCGGAGGCCTGCCTGGATGGTGGTGAGCCCGAGGCCGGGATAACTGAAGACCTGTTCAGCGAGAACGGCGCCGCCGAACAGCTCCGAAAAAGAGGCAAATTGCAGGGTGAGTGCAGGCAGTGAAATATTTCGGATGCCGTGATGGAAAACCAATCCCAGCGTTTTTTCACCTTGCGCCCTTGCAAAAAGGGCGTAATCGCTCTGAAGGACCTCGATCAATTTTTGCCGAGTGTGAAGGGTGACATTGGCTACACCTATGATACTCAAAGTGGTCGCAGGGAGGATGAGATGATGGAGCCGTTCCCAGAGAGACACATCGAAAGGAGGCTTTCCCGGAGGTGCGGCGCAGCATACGGGGGTCACTTGGAGATGTACGGAGAAGATTATCAGGAGGACCATCCCCAGCCAGAAGGCGGGCGTTGAGGCAAGGGTATAGGCGTAGAAGCGGATCGCTCTATCCAGAAACGATCCGTGCCACGCGCCTGCGATGAGTCCGAGGCCGTACCCAAAGGCGCCTGAAAGGACCCACGCTGCAGCCATAAGCCAGAGCGAGAGGACGAACCGTTCGCCGATGACCTGCACGACCGGTTTGTTAAAGATTTGAGAGTTCCCCATTTCCCCTTGAATGATCTGTCCGAACCACTTGAAAAACCTGACCGGGGTGGGCTGATCCAGCCCCCATCGCTCGGCGATCTTTGTCCTTTGTTCAGGGCTCATCCGTAGCATTTCATCGCCGATGTAGGCGCGGACAGGATCAATGGGTGAAAGACTGACCAGGGTAAAGGAGATTATCGAGACCCCGATCAGGAGAGAGAGCAACTGCAGTGCCTTGCGTCGGAAGTAGCGACCCATGTCTTCCTCGTGTTCGTGTCGGCTGGAATCCTTATTTTTGGGGCGTGGAATGGGAGACCCATTTCCATTCGGGCAGGTTGGCAACGATGAAGGACCCGTGCTGTTCGGTCCTTGTTTTCCCAATGTCGAGTTCGTCGCTTACGAAATAGGTGTGATCCAAGTTCACGAGCCAGGCCCAGGCAGCATCCCCCTTGGCGGAGAAACCGGTTTCGCCGTCCCATTGGGCCTTTTTCCAAAAAGGAATAGCCTCCTTCTCAGAAGGTGCGGCCATGGCTGAGGCCAGATAGCGATCCACCGCCTCGTTCCTGAAAAAGCCGGCATTGTACACGGCGTCCCCAAGTCTTTCGGCGTAATAGAGGTTGTGCATTTCCGTCTGGTCGAAACTGCCGAATCCGAAGAGGACGGCGTTGGCGTGCATCAGCCTGTAGATGTCGTCCCAGCTTTTACCGGTGACATCCACTTGGATACCGATATTCCTTACCGTATCCGCTACCGCCAGGGCCAATGCCTGCCGGATGCTGTCGTTTGCATCATAGAAAAGCGTGAATCTGGCCTGGATGCCGTCTTTTTCAACAATGCCGTCGCCGTCCGAGTCTTCCCATCCCGCGTCGGCAAGAATTCTGCGAGCTTTTTGAGGATCGTTGTCCCGGATTACGGATTCAGGCTCATCCCAGGGAAGGGTGCTTACCGGGCCGTGTGCGGGGGAGCCGAAGTCTTCCAGGATGCCTCCCACCAATGCCTGCCTGTCAACGGCATGGTTGATGGCCTTTCTAATGGCAATATCGGACGTAACGGCGTTTCCAACCGGATATCCCTCAGGAGATGTTTCTCCCTGATCGGGGGTAAACGGGAAGCAGATGCCCCTGTTGTCCACACTGGGAACCGCATGGAGGGTCATACCGGGTATCCTGTGCTTGGCCAGCATTTGGGGGACCCGAATCAGATGAACGGCCCCGGCCTTGGCGGCTGCAAAG
>JASFQI010000378.1:0-4594 GCA_050115555.1 Desulfobacteraceae bacterium | reverse complement strand
TCGCTCTGCAAGCAGGCCTCTTTCCAGCTTCTCCCGGTCGAGCTCGCCCGTTTCTGTCAAACGCGGCAGCTCCAGGCCCAGGAGGCTGTCATCTTCGATCTCTATGGTTTTCGCGGGCTCGAACCGCGCGCACGCCGGTCGATCATTGGGGAACTTCTTCCTTTCAATGAGCTCCAGGCACCGGGCATCCGGGCGACCTTCCAGCAGGTCGTCCGCAAAGGGCTCAAACGCAGCGTCCTCAAGGCAGATGCCGAACTCGGTGGCCCCCCCGAGAGTCGACGGAAAGTAAAACGCGCAGTCGAAGCAGAACCTCTCGTCTTTCTCCATCACACGCTCGCAGCCCCATCCTTTGTTTCGACTGGAAAAACGGATTTCCGGTCAACAGTGCTTTACAGAATCCACCCCATCATTAGAAGATGTCTTTGCGCATGTCAACTTTGGGGAGAGATTTGGCTTTTCGCGCGTTGACGAAACAGCACAACTCGGCATATTAGTGGAAACGTGTTGGAATGAGGGGGCTTGAACCCCTATACGGCGGCATATAAAATGCCGCCCTACGAAAACCGGGACGTTCTCGTCTTCGGTGTAGAAACCCATGGAGCGCCAGGAAAAGGAGGCGGAAATGGAAGAGGTTCTTCGGCGTTTCACCCTGGACTACTTTGGAAGAGGAAAGCACAAGACCACCCCGGAGGCCTTCTTCGAGACCGAGAACGCGCTCTTTCTGGACGTGCGGTCCCGGGAAGAGGCCGGGTCCCTGGCCATTCTTATGGCCTTTCACAAGAACGTGGAAGCCATGAACATCCCGATCCACGAGATCCCGGACCGGATCGGAGAGATTCCTAAGGGCAAGGCCATCGGGGTCTTTTGCCCGGCCAATGTGCGCTCGGCCATCGTCTACGCCTACCTGGTGACCCAGGGGTTCGAGGATGTGCGCATCGTGCTGGGGGGCTATGGAGAACTCACCGAGGCCCTGAAACCGGGAAAGCTTCTCAAGAGGACCCAAGGGGAGTAACCGTTTCATGATTTCGCTTGTGATCGTGAGCGTGCTGATTTTTGTCGTGGCCCTGGCCATGACCATGGTCGGAAAGGGCGGGGGCAACTTTTACGTCGTCATTCTCGCCATGGCCCACGTGCCCATGCACGAGGCCGCCACCACGGGGCAGTTCATTCTGTTCTCCGCGTCCGTGGCCGCGATGATCGTCTTTCACAAGAACCGGTCTCTGTCGTGGTCCCTGGCCGTGCTGGTGGGCACGTTCACCGCGCTCTCCGCCCTGGCAGGGGGATACTTCTCGCACGTTTTCAGCGGTTTCTCTCTGAAGATGATCTTTGCGGTCATGCTCTTTGCCGCAGGCGCGGTCATGCTGGTGCCGGTCCAGGTAAAGGCCGGGGGAGAGAGGCCCCGGTCGTTCGGGACGATCCGCATTGCCTCGGGCGGGGAGACCTATCCCGTCAATCTTTGGGTGGCCGTGCCGATCCTGGTGCTCACCGGACTGGCCTCGGGCATGGTGGGGGTCTCGGGCGGGTCCTTCCTGGTGCCGCTCATGGTGCTGGCCTGCGGGGTGCCCATGCACGTGGCCGTGGGCACGGCGTCCAGCCTGATCGCGGCTACTTCGCTCATGGGGTTTGCCGGGCACGCGGTGCAGGGGGACTTCAACCCGTCGTGGGCCATTCCTCTCGCCCTTGTGACGATTGCCGGGGGCCTCCTGGGCGGTCGGTTTGCGCTCAAGACCAAGCCAAAGCGGCTCAAGCAGCTCTTTGCGTACACGAACTGGCTGGCCGCGGGGTTTATGGTGGCGAACGCCATGATGACGTAGGAGGAGCGAGGGGGGGGGGACGCTGTTAAGAAACGTAAGTTTCTTTTTCAGAAACTTACGTTTCTTAACAGCGTCCCCTTTCTTTGCCCTTAGGTTTTTCACCAGCGTCCCCCCGCCCTTTTTTTAGAGGAAGAACCCTGCGGCGTACTTCAGGGCGGTGAACAAAAGGGTCACGGTGAGCATGGCCTTGATCAGCCTGGAGGGGACAAACTTCTGGCAGCGGGCCCCCAGGTACATCCCGGCCATGCCCCCCAGGCCGAAGAGCACCCCCAGAAGCCAGTCCGGCGCCACGGACAGGTTTGGGTAGAGGGGCGCAATCGCCTGGTAAAAGGCCACGCCTGCCACGGACGTCACAAAGGTGCCCATGAGGGCGGCCCCGGCCACCGTGTAGACCGGCAGCCCAAAGAAGGTGACCAGGAAAGGCGCGATAATGGCCCCCCCGCCGATGCCGTAGATCCCGCCCACGATCCCCACCAGGAAGCTCAGCAGGAGGATGCCCCAGAGGGAGACGTCGAACGCCTCGTCGTCAAAGGTGTATCCCAGGCGCCTGAAGGTGAAGTGGGTGACGTGGACCACGGGGGGAGAGCTGCTGCTGTCCGTTCTCGGGGTCTTTGCGGGACGCATGGAGCGTTCGCCTTTCGAGCCTTTCCTCAGGACGTCCCGCGCCATCCTGATCCCGATGTAGAGGAGGACGGCTGCAGCAAACAGCTTGAAATGATCGGGGTTGGGAAGCCAGGCCACACGGACCACGGCGCCGATGAACACCCCGGGGAGGGTGCCTGCGATCACGGCCCAGGTGAGCGGCCACACCATGCGGCCTTCCTTGCAGTAGCGGTACACCCCGGAAGGAATGGCCACGACATTGAAGAGCTGGTTGGTGGCGCTCACCGAGGGGTCGGTGTACCCGAGGAACGAGACCTGGAACGGCAGAAGGAGGAAAGCCCCGGACACCCCTCCCATAGAGGTGAAAAACGAGATCGCAAACGCCACCAGGGGCGGAACCCAGGGCGAAACCTCAATGCCGGCGGTCTCAAAAAACATGCACTTGGCCTCCCGGAAGGATCTGTGGATCTGGCGAAGTCACGGACTTTCCATTATGACGATGCTATGCGAAAAGCGCAATGAACCCGTCCCGATCCCGGGCCGAAAACGGGTGCAACGAAAAACCGCTTGACAGTGTCTCGCAGGGAAACTATATTCAGATAAATGAATTTATTAGGAGCATCCTCAATGAAAGCGTTCATTCGGGTCATGAAGGCCCTGTCCGAGCCGAGCCGGGTCAAGATCGTCAAGATGCTTCAGCGAAAATCCATGTGCGTGTGCGAGCTCCAGGAAGCGCTGGGGATAGCGCAGTCAAGCGTGTCCAAGCACCTGAAAATTCTTGAGGATGCAGGCATTGTGGATCACACCAAGGACGGGCTCTGGGTGAACTACCATCTCACGGACGGTATGGAATCGCCTTACGTGTCCACGATCATGGGGAACCTTCGGCACTGGCTGGAGGACGACCCCGAGGTTCGAATGCTCACGAATCGCCTCCCTATGATCCGCAGAGAGGACATCTGTAAGCGGGTGGCGTAATTTTTTTTGTTCTGATTATATCGTTATATCGCGATATAAATATCTTTTAGAGGTCCTGCTCGATGAAAGAACGGTGGAAGCTGCTGGCGATCGTTCTGGCCTTTGGGGCGGCCTACCTTGTCCCTTGGGGGAGCGACACGATCCGAAGGTCCGGACTCGAGGCCTTCCTGATGCTTCGGGAGTACGCCAGGGAGCACGTGCTGACCTGCCTGGTTCCTGCGTTTTTCATTGCGGGCGCCATTGCAGTGTTTGTTTCCCAGGCCTCGGTGCTCAAGTACTTCGGTGCGCAGGCCCGCAAGGTGCTCTCCTACTCCGTGGCCTCGATCTCCGGCACCGTGCTGGCGGTCTGCTCCTGCACCGTGCTTCCCTTGTTCGCGGGAATCTACACCCGTGGCGCAGGGATCGGCCCGGCCACGGCCTTTCTCTACTCCGGACCTGCGGTCAACGTCCTTGCCGTGGTGCTGACCGCCCGGATCCTCGGGTGGCAGCTCGGCCTGGCCCGTGCTGTGGGAGCGATCGTCTTTGCCATTGTTACCGGTCTCCTCATGGCCTTCTTCTTCCGAAAGGACGACGCGGCCCGGGCGACCGGAGAGATCTACCTCCCGGACGAGGAAGAGGACGGCCGCTCGTTGGGCCAGGAAGCCCTGTTCATGGGGACGCTCGTGCTGATCCTGATCTTTGCCGCCTTTGCAAAGCCGGCCGAAGGGTCCTCGGGGATCTGGCCGGTCGTGTTCGCGGCCAAGTGGTATGTCACGGCAGGCCTCCTGGTCCTCCTGGCATTCATGCTCAAGGGGTGGTTCCAGCGGAACGAACGGATCGAGTGGGTGCAGTCCACCTGGGGGTTCATGAAGCAGATCTTCCCCCTGTTGGGCGCAGGCGTTCTCGTGGCCGGGTTCATGCTGGGGCGACCGGGGCATCCGGCCCTGATCCCGGAGGAGCACATTCAGTCGCTCCTGGGAGGGAACTCGTTGTGGGCGAACCTCTTTGCCTCGCTCGCGGGCGCGCTCATGTACTTTGCCACCCTGACCGAGGTGCCCATTCTTCAGGGGCTCCTGGGCGCGGGCATGGGCCAGGGGCCTGCCCTGAGCCTGCTCCTCGCGGGTCCGGCCCTTTCCCTTCCGAACATGCTGGTGATCGCCGGGGTCATGGGCGTGAAGAAGACCGCGGCCTTCTGCTCCATTGTGGTGGTGCTGAGCACA
>JASFQI010000377.1:0-4611 GCA_050115555.1 Desulfobacteraceae bacterium | reverse complement strand
CCAAGACACCTCCACTAAATATCTGGAACTTTACTCTTCCGTTGCTATCTTCCTCTATCTTTTTTGCCCAGTTACGAGCTATAATGTCCTCCTGACTTCCCGGAGCGAACCCAATAGTAATTGTAAAATTTATGGGCTTTTCTGCTGAAGCAGTCGTAGCACAAACACCCAAGATCAATCCACTTATCCATACTACAACCATGGAAATCATAAAAAACCTTTTCATTTATTACGTCCTCCATAATGGCCAAATTTTTGATACATGGTTGTATTAAAACGCAGACTCAATCCATTTGATTTAAAATGCTTTTGAGTAAATGTCTCAATTCAGTGATGAATTACACTAAAGAAACTCAATGTGTGTTGTCGCACCATTAACTAACCTGCGTTGCTGTAAACGATTCACCTCCTTTCTCAGCATCCTGGCAATTATGTTTGGCTTAAGTTTTTTTGATGATTTCTCATGGGTTTAAAATACCATCCCCGCCCAGTTTGCATTACAAAACCTAGCATGGTTGTGCCAACTATGCTGACACAAAGGGTCACCATGCATGGTAACGATTACATTTCGCATGCTATATGTTATATTAGGGATTGAAATTATCGCTGGATAGGATTTCAATGTCTTGCGGTCCTTCCATTTTCACAAAGTTTATCTGAACAATGGTGGAGTCGCAAAAAGCCGAGACCTAGAGATTTGCCTCTAACGATTCCAGTGAGTGAAGTGTAGCCAACAGGCGTTCGAGCGGGTTTTTGCGAGACCGGCAATAATGTTACCCGACGGCCCAAGTGATCTGCGTTTTCCAGTCCATCTTAGTCGGCCCCAGATCATTCGAAGCTTGGGGGCGTTGCCCACCAGAACCTCGAACCCACGCTCACGAAGGACTTCGCTCAGCCAGGGGGAATGGGTTCCGGCCTCCACCGCCACCCGTGCCTTGCCGGGCTCGTCGAACCGATCGAAAAACTCGTTCATCGCGCTGATCGTGTTCCCCACACAACCCATCTCCGGCTTTTCGCTGTCCCGGCCTAGAAAGGCCACCTCACTCTCTATGTCACCAAGGTCTATCCCAACAAAGAACCCTGTGCTATCATTCCTCATGGCTGGCCCCCCTTCTTTGCACCTTTGAGTGCGTTAATCGTTGAGGGTGATCCTATAACACCTCGTGGAAGGCCAGCCTTCTCATACTGTCTTCGACATGTTTGCCCCCTTAGGCGAACGCTATTCCTTCCGTGACCTCTTTGCCAATGCTTCCCGGATCTTTTCGGGTGTCGCCGGCAGGTCATAAATCCTGACCCCGCAGGCGTTGTATATTGCGTTTAAGACCGCGGGGGCCGTTGAAACCATGGTCATCTCCCCAATACCCGTGGCACCTAAGGTCCCCCGCTTTCGAGGGGTTTCCCGAGGGGTGATCACTTCCACCTCAAAAGCGGTTTTCATTGTGGGAAACTTGAAAGTAACCCAGTCCTTGGTTTGGCCGTGGGTATACACCTCCCTTAGCGCATAACCGACCCCTTGGTCCATTCCGCCCTCTAACTGTCCTTCCAGATTTTGGGGATTGATGACCGTTCCTGGATCGACCGCCGTCGTCATCTTGATAACCTTGACCTGTCCGGTTTCCGTGTTCACCTCAATCTCAGCCATCTGGATGTTGTGAACCTGAGACTCGAAACTCGGGCCCTGACCGGTCTCCGGGTCAAGCGGTTTCACCGCCTCCACGGCCTTCGTTCCTGTAAAACGGGTAGGTTTTCCGGCCTTTTTCAAGGCGTCATAGGTCCTGGCACCCGCCTCGGCCATGGCCGTTTTCATTTTTTCAACGGCGTCCACAAGGGCGCCTCCGACCATGTACGTCATTCTGCTGCCGGCAGCAGGCCCGGTTTCAACGGTTTGATCCGTGCTCCGGGTACACAGGCGTACTTTTTCCAAGGGCAGGTCCAACAGGTGGGCGGCAAGTTGCGACAGCATAGAATCGTTGCCCTCTCCAGGATCAGCGGCTGCTGCATAGATGGTCACCCCATCGTCCGGATCACACTCCACGGCTGCTATGGCTTTATCGCCGGGCTGAGCAATCCCGAAGGAATGACAGGCCACCCCGACGCCGCGCTTGATCGTGTCGTTGCTGAAAGCTTCGGCGGCCTTTCTGGCCCTGTCGTAATGGGGCCGGATCACTTCACAGAGTTCCGGGAAAGGCCATTGCTCTACCAATGCCCCTGTGGAAAGACTTTGACCGGGTTGTAGCGAGTTTTTGAGCCGGAACTCAAGGGGATCGATGCCTAATTTTCCCGCCAGCATGTCTACGGCTGACTCCAGTCCAAAAATGGCCTGTGGCGGTCCGGCGCCACGCGCGGCACCGCCGGAAGCATCGTTGGTGTAGACCAACTCGGCAACTGCACGGATGTGAGGAATGTGGTAAGCGCCGTTCAGCATACGAAGGATGCGCATAATAATGACCTGACCCATCAGCCGATGGTACGCCCCTTTGGCCACCACAAGCTCATTGATGTAAACGAGTAGCTTCCCTTCCTTGTCAGCGCCAATCTTGATCTTCATGGACAAAGGATGTCGTTTAGTGGTCATGAGCATGGATTCGTGGAGGCTGGGTATATATCGCATGGGGCGCTTGAAGTGAAGCGCTGCAGCCCCGGTGATTCCCTCTGAGGAAATGGTAACCTTGCCCCCGAATTGTCCCCCGGAATAAGCTTCCTCATATCGAATATTTTTCCAACCCAGGGCTGTTTGCAGGGCCGCCATATGGCTGTGGATCATGATGCTTCGACCAGCCACTACGATCGTAGCCGTTTCGCCCTCGCCTTCGATCCATGCTGCACAGTTTTCCGGTTCCAAAGGCGCCTGGTGATTCAGCTGGGTCGAGAACTCGGCCTCGACCACTGCCGCGGCCTCTGACAAGGCCCTTTCCGGGTCCCCCTTGATCTGCGGCTGCCTATAACAGAGATTTGGCCACTCAGCATGGATCCTGACGGCATCGTCGGCGACTGCCTCGGCCGGAGTCATCATGACAGGAAGAGGGTCATATTCTACGCGCACGGCCTTTGCCGCAGCCCTGGCCTGATCTCTTGTTTCTGCGGCCACTATGGCGATAGGGTCTCCAAGGCTTCGTACTTTGTCGTCGCATAGGATAGAATAGTCGCCGGATATCATACTGTCACGATTGGTCCCCTGAATATCTTTGGCGGTCATGATTCCGATCACGCCAGGCATCATTTCAGCAGCTGAGGTATCAACGGATTGAATGAGGGCATGACTTTCTGTGCTCCGAGCCACCGCTAACTCTGCCGCGTTCTTAACCTTGATGTCCGCCGAGAATTCGGCAACCCCACAGGCTTTGAGAAGAGCTGAAGGCCGTGGATGTGAAACCCCGATCATCCCCGCGCTGGGATCGGGCCTCACCTCCTCGGGCGTAGTTTCGCCTCGAAGAAAGCGAGCGGCGAGCTTAACGGCATCGATGATTTTTACATATCCAGTGCACCGGCAAAGGTTGCGCGCCAAAGCCCCCTTGATTTCATCGGTGTTTGGGTTCTGGTTTTGGTCCAGGAGAGCCTTGGTGGACATAATCATGCCCGGCGTACAATAACCGCATTGGATTGCGCCCGACAGGGCAAAGGCATCCTGTAACAAATGAGAATTGGAAGGGGTGCCAAGCCCTTCCACCGTCACGACATCCGCCCCTTCCAGGCTGGCTACTTTCGTGATACAAGATCTGACCGCTTTCCCATTGACAATCACCGTACACGCCCCACACTGTCCTTTTCTATCGCATGACTGTTTCGTTCCGGTTAAGTGAAGGTCATCACGGAGAAGATCGATCAAAACACGATTTTCATCGACGACAAATTGCCGGTTGATGCCATTAATTATAAAGGTTATCTTTTTCATCATCCAATCCTTTCGGAATATATCGTGTTGATATATGGCTAATATTTATCTTAAATATTTAAATAAACATTTGTCATAAAATTTTCCATTAAAGCACTTATTGCCATCCATACTCATTTTGCATATATGATATTCCATCGGATGGCATGACGACAGGACCGAAAGTCTGCATGCACCTACCCCAAGCTCAGATCGTGGGCGAGTTAAATATGTATCCAGCACCACCTCAATAAATACCATGAGTACAAGGGGCACGAGTAAAAGTTTACTTCTTTTCCAATCCACGTATTCAGGGCATCAATCCAGTGAAATAGTTTATGATAGAAATTAGTGTTAGGGATGGATTTTGGCGTTTCATCTAATTAAACAAAAGATTTTTCATATGCAAATTCCGCCATTGGCCTGGATTTCGATAAATTGATTATTTCATAAGTATTATCAGTAGTGTCCCAACGTTTAGCTGAATAATTTCAGCTGCTTGCCTATTTGCTGTTCGATTTCTTTGTAATGCATTTTGCTAAGCGCTTGAATTAATGGCATTCTTTCAAAAACGGTGACACTCAAAATCTGTAGAATTGCGTGGAGACTGAGCCCCAAATGGAGCCGCTTCTTGATGATCGCCACGAGCACATAGACGGATACGGCGATCCATATCTGGGTCTTGACCGCATTTTCCGTGGTTCCAAAGAAAGACTTGATCCGAAGGTGCTGCTTGATCC
>JASFQI010000376.1:0-4624 GCA_050115555.1 Desulfobacteraceae bacterium | reverse complement strand
GCCCATGATCCTCAAGGAGCTCGGCGAGCGCCTGGGAATCGGAGAATATTTCCCCTACGAGAACATGGATGATCTGGTGCGCTGGCAGCTCGAACCCACGGGTTTCACACTCGATGACTTCGAGGCCAAGGGATTCGTTGCTTACACGAGCCAGCAGATTTTCTGGGATCGCAAGGACGGGCTCCGATTCAAGACGCCTTCCGGCAAAATCGAGTTCGTATCCTCGCTCCTCGAGGACGCCGGCTTTCCGTCGTTCCCTCCGTACGAGCCCGTACCCCATCCGCCCGAACATCATTTTCGCCTGACCACCGGACGCGTGGCGCTTCACACCCACGTCTCCACCCAGAACAATCCCTACCTGAACGAGCTGTGCTCGGAGAACGTGTTGTGGATCCACACCGATCCTGCCGAGGTCCTGGGGATTCAGGACGGGGCCTGGGTGGACGTTTCCTCCTCACGGGGCAGCGGGCGGGTCCAGGCCAGGGTCACGGAGCTCATTCACCCGGAGGCGGTTTTCATGCTTCACGGGTTCGGGCACGAAGCGGAGCGCGCGGAGCGATGCCACCGCAAAGGGCTGAGCGATGCCATGCTCCAGGAAAACGTCTCCGACGAGATCGGAGGGAGCCCGGCACTGCACCATACGTTCGTTACCGTCACACCCGCCGAGGAGAAAATGGCATGAGTGAATACTACCTGTTCCAGGACACGAAAAAGTGCATTGGATGCCACACCTGTGTGGTGGCCTGCAAGAGCTACAAGAACCTTCCCCAGGGGCCCAAGATCAGCCAGATCATCACGGTGGGGCCCAAGATCGTGGGGGGCCTTCCAAAGGCCACCTACACGTTCATGCCGTGCTTCCACTGTGAGAACCCCTGGTGTGTGGCCGCCTGCCCCACCGGTGCCATGCAGAAAAGGACTCCGGACGGCATCGTGTCCGTGGACCCCGAGCTCTGCGTAGGATGCAAGACCTGCATGTCCGCCTGCCCCTGGGGCGCTCCTCAATGGAACCCCGAGACCGGCAAGGTGGTGAAATGCGACTACTGCATGGACCGCATCGACCAGGGCTTGAAACCGGTCTGCGTGACCGTTTGCACGACCCAGTGCCTGAACTTCGGCCGGGCCAATGAGCTTCCCGCGGTGAGACGGGAACGGTATGCCCAGGCCATGGCGGCTCTTGAATAACCTGCGACTGCAATAACCTGCCGACAGCGAAGCCCTGCCCCCGATTGCGGCTGCGTCTGGCGGGCGGCATGCCTCGCAGAAAGCTTGAGGCGTGCGTGAACAAAGCATGAATAAACCCAAAGGAAACTTCTCATGACTGAAGCCCTCTGCGAGGTGTTTCAAACGACCCGGGACCTGTCCGATCTCCTGGCATCGGGACGCCTCGTACACCCCCGGTGCCGGCAGCGCGTGGAAGACATGCTCGAGCTCTTCGAGGAGATCTCCATGGGGAACGGCGGTCCGGACCACCTTCCGATCATTCGAATCCGGGCCGAGGCCCTGTCCAGCGAAGGTCCGGACGAGGTTTGTCAAGAGGCCGGCCGTCTCGTGCTGGATGCATTATCCGAGCACGGCGAGGTGTTTCAAAGCCACGTCGAGACCGGGAACTGCCCCACAGGGGACTGCAAGCGCCTTACCCCGGCCCCGTGCCAGATGGCCTGCCCGGCCGGCATCGACGTACCGGGCTACGTCACCCTGATCGCCATGGGGCGCGAAGCCGAGGCCGTGGAGCTCATTCGCCGCGACAACCCCTTTCCCTGGGTCTGCGGCCTCGTGTGCACTCATCCCTGCGAGTTCATGTGCGTGCGGGGGCGTATCGACACGCCCGTGGCCATCAAGGAAATGAAGGCCTTTGCCGCGGAGCGCGCCATTTCCGAAGGCATGTATCGAAACCCGGAGCCGGCGCCCTTGAACGGCCGAAGGGTGTGCATTGTGGGGGCCGGCCCGGCCGGGCTGACCGCTGCTTACTACCTCGCGCTGAAAGGATACTCGGTCACGGTGCTCGAGTCCCTGCCTTACGCAGGCGGCATGATGATGGTGGGCATCCCCCGTTATCGCCTCCCCCGGGAGGTCATTGACCGGGAAGTGGGCGCCATTGAGGAACTGGGGGTGGAGTTTCGTTACAACACGCGGTTCGGAACGGACGTGACCCTGGACGAGCTCAAGGCCGAAGGCTTTGATGCGTTCTTCCTGGCCATCGGCGCCCACAGCGCATACTGCATGCAGATTCCCGGAGAGGAGAATGCTCCGCAGGTCATGGATGCAGTGGGTTTCCTGCGCCGGGTGGCCCTGGGAGATCGTCAGCGACCCGGTCGCCGCGTGGCTGTCATCGGAGGAGGAAACGTCGCCATTGACGCCGCGCGCACGTCCCTTCGCCTCGGCGCCGAAGTGATTCATTTGATCTACCGCAGAACCCGGTCGGAGATGCCGGCCGACACGGAGGAGATCCACCAGGCCGAGGAAGAAGGCGTGCGCTTGTGCTTTCTCACCGTTCCCACCGAGGTGGCCTGCACAGATGCCTGTGTGTCCGGGCTCAGCTGTATTCGAACCGAGCTCGGTCCCCCGGACGAGAGCGGTCGTTGTCGCCCGGTCCCCGTGGAGGGAAGCGAACACCTGATGGATGTGGATGCCGTGATCACCGCCATCGGACAGCAGGTGGATCCCACCGGGCTGGACGAGTTGGAGGACCTGAAGTGGTCCCGCCGGAAGACCATCGCCGCACGCACCGCCACCATGGAAACGAGCATCCCCGGTGTCTTCGCGGGCGGGGATGCGGTCCTGGGACCGGCGACGGTGGTCGAGGCCATTGGAGCGGGAAAGCGAGCCGCCCACGCCGTGGACCGGTACCTTCAGGGGCTCCCTCAACCGACCCTGCCGCCCGTTCCTGTGAGGCGGCAGAGGCTTCAAGGCCTCGAAATCTCGGCTGCCGCTAAAATGTCCCTTCGCCGTCCTGAAATGCCCCTTCTCAACCTGGAGAGACGTCGCATCACGTTCCAGCAGGTGGAGCTGGGGCTCACCGAATCCCAGGCCCGGGACGAAGGACGCCGCTGTCTTCGTTGCGATATCTGTATCCGGTGTGGGCGGTGTGTAGAGGTGTGCCGGGATCAGATGGGAATCAATGCCCTTCAGCTCGATCACTTCGACTTCGACCATCCCGTTGCCACGGATTTCAGAGTCACGGCTGAGCGCTGCATTCTTTGCGGGGCGTGTGCGGCAAACTGCCCCACCGGGGCCATGCAGATTCAGGACCAGGGAGACGAGCGGATTCTCAGCCTTTGCGGAATCGAGCTGAACCGGATGAAGCTGGTCACCTGCCGCATGTGCGGGGCCCCGCTCGGGCCTGCCCGGTATCTGGATTACATCCGCAAACGGGTGGGAAACCTCGCCGAACGGGCCATGGACGAAGGGCTCTGTGCAGCCTGCGGGAGAAACGCTTCGGCCAAGCATCACGCTGAGATCACAGCGCCCGGCATCCCCCCCGGCGGTCAGGAAGGAGGCGTTCCATCATGACGTTTCGAAGAGGTCAGCGGGTCGAGGTGTATCGCCGTTCGAGTGATGAAAGCTGGGAAGCATACATGGACCGGTTCATCGGCCTGCACGGCATTGTCACCGATCCGGACGAAACCAAGAACGATCCGGATGCCCTCATCGAGGTCTCCCTCGATGAGAAAGGCACCCACCGATTCCCCCAGGACTGCCTGCGCCCGATTCCGGATGCCTAGGGTGCGGTTCGGCGCGATGGACGATCCTTGAGCGCTGACTGCGAACTCTTTCCCGGAATCCAACGTTGCAGGGATTCGACATCTGGGGTATAAAGCCTTTTCGGACTTTCGACGTCCTGCTGCGGCACGTGAGTGCTGCATGAAACGGAGACGTTTCCATGACGAAAAGGCGAGGCAACATCCTGGATCGAATCGGTCGGACCCCCCTGGTGCCCCTCCGCCACATCCTCTCCAACCCGAATGTGGAGATCCTGGCCAAGCTGGAGTTCTTCAACCCCGGAGGATCGGTCAAGGACCGTGCAGCCCTCGGTATGATCGAGGAGGCCGAGGATCGTGGCGAGCTGACCCCGGACAGGACCATCCTGGAAGCCACCAGCGGGAACACCGGTATCGGGCTCTCCCTCGTGGCCGCGGTGAAGGGCTACCGCGTGCTGCTCGTCATGTCAGAAGCCGTGAGCGAGGAGCGAAAAAAGATCCTGCGCGCCCTGGGTGCCGAGCTGGAGTTCACGCCTGAGCACCTATCTACGGATGGGGCGATCGAGTTTGTTTACAGCCTCGCCCGCAAGGAGCCGGATCAATACTGGCTCGCGGATCAATTCAACAATCCCGCCAACTGGCGATCACACTACCTTTACACATCCAAGGAAATCTGGGACGACACCGACGGGAAACTCGACGCCGTGGTGGCCTCCATGGGCACGTCAGGGACCCTCATGGGGCTCTCCCGGCGTTTTAGGGAGCTGGACCCCTCGGTATGCATCGTGGGTGTCGAGCCCTACATGGGTCACAAGATTCAGGGGCTGAAGAATATGAAGGAGTCCTATCGCCCAGGGATCTTCGAAAAGGAACGGGCGGACCGTATCGTCAACATCGACGACGAGGAAGCCTTTGAGACCACCCGC
>JASFQI010000375.1:0-4630 GCA_050115555.1 Desulfobacteraceae bacterium | reverse complement strand
CATGCAGTGTGAATCACATGACCCCTGCGAAGCGGAAGTACAAGCCCGAATACGCGGAGCGGCGGAAGTACGATCTGGACAAGCACCGGACCTGGATCCGCCACAGCCCCGATGAGCTTATCGAGGTAGCAGGGGAGTTTGCCAAGAAACTCAACAAGGCCACAGGCCCTGTAAAAATGGTTATCCCGGTCAAGGGCTGGTCTTCCGTGGATGCCCCGGGCAATGCCACGCACGATCCTGTAGAGGACCGCGTTTTTATCGACGAGCTTTCAAAGCACCTCAACAAGGACATCTCCATTCTTGAGGTGGATGCGAACATGGAGGACCCGGCGTTTGCAGAGGCCGTGGCCCGTGAGGCTCTAGAGGTCCTTCAGGCCCATTGATCCTGGACCGATACGCTCCCGAGGGGCTGCAGCATTGCCGTGGGGAAGCCCCCTGCTCTGCTTCTTTGCACTCCTGCGGGGGCAGAAACAGTGAACGCCATTGAGGTTTTTATGAAAAGACGGCTCGTAGTGGGTATTGCCGGGGCCAGCGGGGTGATCTACGGGGCGCGGCTCCTGGAACATCTTCAAAAGACAGATGTGGAGACGCATCTTGTCCTGTCTGAGTCCGGCAAAAGAAATATCGAGATCGAGACCTCTTACGAGGCAGACCAGGTCGCGGAAATGGCCGATGTGGTCTATGACAACCGCGATGTGGGCGCAGCCCTGGCAAGCGGGTCCTTTCTTACGGAGGGCATGGTGGTGGCTCCGTGCACCATCAAGACGCTCTCCGGAATCGCCAACTCCTTCACCACGAACCTTCTCATCAGGGCGGCGGACGTCCATCTCAAGGAAAAGCGAAAGCTGGTGCTTGTGGTTCGGGAAACCCCCCTTCACAAAGGGCATTTGCGGTTGATGTCGCAGGCCGCAGACCTTGGGGCCCACATCCTGCCGCCGGTTCCATCTTTCTACCACGGCCCGAAGACCATCGAAGACATCCTCGACCAGACCGTGGGGAAGATCTTCGATTTTATCGGCATAGAGCACGATCTCTTCAAACGCTGGGGATCGGATTCGTAAACGTTAAAAACTTTTCTGTCGGGTAACCGCTCCGGAGAAAAGGAGGAAAAATATGTTGCTGCCTCGATTTGAATTTCACGAGCCCCAAACCGTGGACGAGGCCTGTCAGATGCTGGGGGACATGGGCGCCAACGCCCGTCCGCTGGCCGGCGGGACCGACCTGCTCGTGAACATGAAAAAGAAACTGATTGCCCCGGAAAACCTGATCTCCCTGGATCGAATCGACTCGATCAAGGGCGTGGACAAGCTCGAGGGCGGACTCAGCATCGGCGCCTGCATGAAGGTGGCCGATGTGGCCACGGCAGGGGAAATCCAGGACATGTTTCCGGCCCTGGCCGAAGGGGCCTCGAGACTGGGCTCCCCCCTGATCCGAAATCTGGCCACGGCCGCGGGCAACCTGGTCTCGGCCAGGCCTGCGGCGGATCTCCCCCCTTCCCTCATCGCCTATGATGCGGAACTGGTCATTCGAAACGCCAAAGGTGAAAGGACCCTCCCTGTGGAGGAGCTCTTTACAGGCCCGGGCGTGACGGTCCTGAACCCGAATGAGATGGTGGAATGCATCCGACTGAAAAATCCGCCCGGAAAATCGGGCAGCGCCTATCTCAAGCTGGGGATTCGGGAGACCCTGGAGATCTCCATCGTGAACGTGGCGGCATGGTTCAGCCTGGAAAACGATGTGATCAAGAATGCCCGGATCGTGCTCGGCGCCGTGGCCCCTACCCCCATACGCGCGCCTTCGGCTGAAAAGGCCCTCATGGGGGAAAAGCCCTCTGATGCGCTCTTTAGAGAAGCTGGAGAAGCGGCAGCAGGGGATGCCAAGCCGATTGACGATTTCCGTGCTTCAGCAGCCTATCGCAAGGACATGGTCTCGACCCTGACCCGCAAGGCGTTGGCCCTGGCCCTGGATCGTGCGAAATAGCCCGGGTGTGGGAACGCCCCCTGGCCTGAACACGTTGATAACCTTCCTTACTGGAGGACAAAAATGACCAAACTTATCAGTCTCACCATCAATGATCGGCCTTACGACCTTGCGGTTCAACCCAACCGCACCCTTGCCGATCTGCTTCGATACGACCTCAAGCTCACGGGCACCAAAAAGGGGTGCGACGAGGGAGACTGCGGCTCGTGTACCGTGATTATGGACGGCCGGCCTGTCAACTCCTGTCTCGTGCTGGCGGTACAGGCCAATGGGAAATCCGTGACAACCATTGAAGGCGTGGAAACCGATGAAGGCCTTCACCCTCTGCAGAAGGCCTTTGTGGAGCACGGCGCCATTCAGTGCGGCTTCTGCTCATCGGGCATGATCCTGAGCGGCATGAGTCTTCTCGAGAAGAATCCGAATCCGGATGAGCTGGAGGTCCGCACCGCCATATCCGGAAACCTCTGCAGGTGCACCGGATATCAGAAAATCGTGGAGGCGATCCGGGCAGCCGGCAAGGACATGCAATGATTCCCGGTTTGCCGGGCGGTACTTTATCGGCGGACGGGTTGCTGACTTTATGAGCGTACCATCAAGGGAGGATTCGAATGGCTTCTTATCATGTGATCAACAGGCGGGTACCCAGGCTGGATGCTCCAGCCAAGGCCACGGGCCGCGCACAATACATAGATGACCTGGAAGCGCCGGGCATGCTGCACGGGGCCCTTCTACAGAGCCCCATAGCGCATGGCCGGATTTTGAACATAGACACCTCCAAGGCCAAGAAACTGCCGGGGGTCAAGGCGGTGGTGACCCACGAAGACGCGGGCTACATCAAGTACGGAGTGAGTCCGGCCCGGTATGACGAGCAGATGTTCTGCAGCGATGTGGTGCGTTACATCGGGGATGAGGTGGCGGCGGTGGCGGCCGTGGATCTTGAAACGGCCATGGAGGCCGTATCCCTCATCGAGGTGGAATACGAAGAGCTGCCGGCGCTTCTCACCATAAAGGACGCCATGAAGGAAGGGGCGCCCGCGATCCATGAAAAATTCCAGAACAACATCGGCGCCGAGGTGCATCAGGAGTTTGGCGATGTGGAGGCCGGGTTCAAGGAGAGCGATCTGATCCGGACGGATACGTTTATCAACAAGAGGCAGGACGCAGCGTTTCTGGAGCCCAACGGCGTGCTGGCGGAATTCGACATGAACGGGTACCTGACGCTTCACACCTCCACGCAGGTGCCCCATTATATCCAGCGGATCGTCTCCATGGTCCTCAATATTCCTGTGGGCAAGGTCCGTGTGATCAAGCCCTATGTGGGCGGGGGATTCGGACCCAAGGCCGGGACCAATACCATGGAACTGGCCTCGTGCCTGCTTTCCATGAAGACGCAGAAACCCGTGAAGATGAATTATTCGCGCGAGCAGGTGTTTCTGTTTTCAAGAGGTCGTCATCAGTTCATCCACACGCTGACCACCGGAGTGAAGAAGGACGGGACGCTCATGGCGCTGACCAATGAGTGCTATCTGGACGGAGGGGCGTACACGAGCTTCGGGATCGCCACGGTGTACTACGGCGGCTCCCTTCTGGGACCTCCGTACACGCTCAAGAACATGAAGTACGACGGGTGGCGTGTGTATACGAACAAGCCGGCGTGCGGAGCCCAGCGTGGGCATGGCGGGGTGGCGGCCCGTGCAGCGTGGGAGCAGCAGCTGGATATCATCGCGCACGAGCTGGGCATGGATCCTGTAGAACTGAGGCTCAAAAACGCCATGAGTTCCGGGGATATCACGTGCAATGATCTCAATGTGAGCAGCTTCGGGATGAAAGAGGTCATCGAGGCGGTGCGTGAAGGATCGGGGTGGAAGGAAAAGAAAGGCAAGATGCCCAAGGGCAAAGGGATCGGCATGGCCTGCGGGTTCTTTGTATCGGGTGCGGGGTTTCCGATTTACCGGTCCGACACGGCGCATTCCACGGCGGTTGTGAAACTGAGCGAGGACGGAGGCACGGCGCACCTGATGAGCGGTTCGGCAGAAATCGGTCAGGGGTCGGACACGGCCTTTGGGATGATCGCGGCCGAGGCCCTTGGGGTGCCGCTGGACTGCATGCGGGTGAGCTCAGGCAGCACGGACTATGGCGTGGACCTGGGGGCGTACTCCAGCAGACAGACGCTCATGACGGGTCATGCGGTGAAAAATGCCGCAGAAGACGCGAAACGGCAGGTCCTGGAAGTGCTGGCGGACAAGCTCAAGATCCCCGTGACGAGCCTGGACGCGGAGGACGGAAAGATCGTGTTCAAGGGAGAGACGCCGGATTTCAGCAGCCTTCGCACCATCTACATCAAGGAGCACAGGGGGTTTACAGACAACCCCGAAGAAGAGGATGCGTTCACCTTCAAGGAGGCGGCCCGGATCGCGTTTCTGGAAAAGGGGCCCATTGTGGGCACCGGGAAATACAAACCCGGCGAGCTGGGCGGCAAGTTCAAGGGAGCCGCCGTTGGGACCTCGCCTGCCTACGGGCCCAGTGCCCAGGTGGTGGAGGTGAGCGTAGATGAAGAGACTGGCAAGATCCGCGTGGAGAGCATGTGCGATGCCCATGACTGCGGGTTTGCGATCAACGTGACATCCGTTGAGGGCCAGATGCAGGGGTC
>JASFQI010000374.1:0-4684 GCA_050115555.1 Desulfobacteraceae bacterium | reverse complement strand
TGCTCGGAGTTGTTCACGGAGTCCTTTCGGGTCCCGTCCGTTTTTTGATTGGCGGAAAACATCACGTATGGAGGATCAAAGGTCAGGTTCTGAAACTGGCTGTAAGGCGCCAGGTTGGAAATCCCATCCTGGCTTATGGTGGATATCCATCCAATGGGTCGCGGCACCACGCAGGATTTAAAAGGATCAAAAGCCAAGCCATGATCATTTTTCTTGGTTTCGTAAAACATGGTGCGTACCTCTTATCCTTTCATGGCAAAATAAAAAATGATGGGGTCGTAAAAAGCCGTGAGCAAGAGATTTGTCCCCAGCGATTTCAAAGCCTTAAAGCGCAGCCAACAGCGGTCGAGTGGGTTTTTGCGAGGCCGTCAAAAATGGACGCAAGGGGTCACCCCGCCACCTTCAGCGCATACGAACGGGCAAACACCCGCAAACATGCGGGCATTTGTCCGGATTCAGATTATTTGCTGTATTCTCTTACTTTCGCACGAATAAAATCTACATACTGCTGTGCTGGCAATCCTTTTGCTTCCATTTTCTTTACATAATCATCTACTACAGGAGCAACGGCCCGAACCCATCTTGCGCTTTCTTCTTTTGAGAGGGGGATAATCTCATTGCCTTTGCTCAGCGAGAATTCCCGCCCTTCCTGATCGCTGGTGCCCCAAGCCTCTATGTATTTGGGGATCCACTCCTTGTTGATCTCCTCGATCGTCTGCTGGACGTCCTTGGGCAGGGAGTTCCATTTGTCAAGGTTCATGACCACGAAAAACCCGGCCGTGTAACCGATATCGTAGCACTCGGTCGTGTACTTAATGACCTCGGCCTGTTTCCAGCCTTTCAGGACCTCCATGGGGGCGATGGTCGCTTCTGCCACGCATTTCTGGAGCGCTTCATACGCGCCGCTCTGCGGCATGGCCACGGGAACGCCACCCAAGGCTTCCGCCATCCCCACGCTGAACCCGTAGGAACGGATCTTCATCCCTTTAATGTCCTCCATCTTCCGAACCGGCTTCTTGCTGTGGAGGATCCCGGGCCCATGGGCGAAGAGGTAGAGCACTTTGACATTCGCGAAGGACTTGGGTTTGAACTCGTTATAGAAATCGTTGATTCCCTTGGTTGCCACCTCGGCATTCGGGTATCCCATGGGCAAATCGATGGCCTGCATGGCAGGGAAAATCCCCGGCGTATAACCGATCACAGAGGTCCCTGCATCTGCAATCCCATCGATGACCCCAGTGAAAATCTTGGCTCCTCCCAGAAGCGTGCCACCGGGGTAGTACGTGAACTTGACCGCGCCGTTGGTTCGTTTCTCAACCTCTTTGCACCAGCTTTCCGGCAACTTGGACTGAATGTGCGTGGGCGGGAACATGCATGCATAACTGAGTTCGATGGATTTTGCGGAAGCGGGGGACGGGCCAAGACAGAGGAAGAGGCTGAACGCCGCCATGATTGCAACAATCGCCGTACATTTCCTTTTGCTCATACCTGTCTCCTTTTTGAATGTCTTGAAATGGGTGGATATTGATGATTATGCCTGCATGGTATGGACAGGAAAAACGCTCTCACCTCCTTTCACCTCTTTGTGCTTCTCGATAAGAAAAACCGTCCGCCCTTGTGGCTGGAATGCAAAGAGAAGGAGCCACGACGGTTTTATAAAAACCCGTTCAATCACCACGAAAAGTTATAACTTATTGGATTTAATAAGGAAAACTTTTGCCCCGAACTTTATTAGGCACAAGCGATTTTCGTGGCCCGGGGAGGGGATCTTTGCCCCTTGCCAAGGGAATATGAATTATTTCGGCAGGGGCATACCGATGTCCTGATCATTGATCGATCATTGCTTTATTGAAACAGTTTCATTGCCGATCTTTTGCTACGAGTCTTTCCTGATGTTACTAAAAGAAACATTGCGGCCTGGAGATCCAGAGAGACACCCTGGACATATCAAAATTAGTCCATTATTTCAAATGGTTATTCCCGTGTTACCAAATGTAACATTCATCAATGGCAAAGCTTCCATTCCACCCATTTGCCTACTGAATCGCTTTCAAAAGACGCCAAGAGATCTCTAATCATCCGAGAAAGCACGGTGGGGCCGCAAAAGGCCCTGAAACTGGAGATCCGCGCCTTCCTCTTCATTATGGGATGACGTTTGTATCTCCCCGCAGCAAGCTTGAGGAATGCGCAAGTGAAAATTTTCAAGCAGCGTTTAAGCAGATTTTTCGAGACCGTCAATTTTTAGAAAGCGCTTCAATCTGCGTGTGGGGATGCACTTCGAAGGTGGGTTGTCTGGCGGTAGCATTCTGGTTGTCTCAGAGGACGCCCCCGGGAAGCAAGGCCTCCCCCCCCTTCTACCTTACAGAACTGGATCGCCTCTGCCCTTGAAACGCGCCCATCAGCTGGCGTTTTTTCGGATGATGCGTTTGAGCATAGAAAAAAACACCGCCTTTTCCTCCGCGGAATAGCCGGAGAGGTAGGCCTCCACAAAGCGGTTTTTTGCATGGGCGATTTCTTCCAGGGTCTTTCTGCCCCTGTCGGAAATGACCAGCAACGTTACCCGCTCGTCCTTAGGGTCACTTCTTCGATACAAAAAACCGTTTTTTTCCAGCCGCTTGGCCACCCCCGTCATGTTGGCACCGGACACCAGCATGGTGCGGGACACAATGGAGATGGTGTTCCGGCCGTCTGAGGATGCATCCAGGACTCTCAGGGCATTGTACTGGGAAAAGGTCAGGCCATACCGCTTGAAGATGGCCCCGGACTCCTTCTTGTATTGCTCTGCTGCGCGAACCAGGGCCATGATGATTTTTTCATCCGCGCTGAGGTCATTCACATATTCACCCATGTCCTCGGGTCCTCCATTTCCAAGTAAAGTTCCATCCCGGATCACCGTAGTCCGGCATCAACGGCGGCGTGTATTTCTTCCTCAGTTCCTCATAGGCCGTGCCGTGCTCCGTGGACTGGGATAGGGTCTAGCTGAAGTGTTCCACCGACAGATGCCCCCCAAATGATCCACATGCCGGCGGAGTCTGTGTTCTGGGTCCAGGACTCGTACGACGGCTTAGTGCGTTGCGAGACCCCGAACAGGGACTTCATGAGGGACCTTCTCATCGTGCTCCATCTGTTCCTCGGCTGTAAACCCGATCAGGAGCAGGCGTACAGTGAACCTGTTCTCACCATACGATGAATCCGGTGTTCAGCCGATTTCAACACCGTGAAAGCCCATACCACTCAAACTGCTAACAGAAAGTGTTTTGATATTCAAAATATTAATATATCTTCTTGAGTATAACTTAAGCTTAGCCCCATGTCAATCGCTTTTCTCGGCTTTTTCCGAGTAGTTGCGGAACCGAGTGATGGTCGAATACAATCAATGATAGAGAGGCGTTGTGAAGAAGGCAGCGTGATGCCTCCCGCTGAGCTATACAATGAGGGTTGGCTCCTGCGCCTCGTACTAGACTGGTTCTGGAGTCATCCAGAAGTCCATAGGAATCAGATCAGGAGGTGGAGAAAACAGCTTCTCTAAGGCCTGCTGCGTTGTTCTCGGACCGTAGGAGCCACAAGGACAAAGGGAACGAAGAGCTGACTTCGGAGTTGTACCGCCAGATCGGACAACTGAAAGTCGAGCTCGACTGGCTCAAAAAAATCCCAGAAACTCCGCTGAGGCGAAACGCTCGCTGATCGAGCCGGTACATCCGCGGATCCCGATACAAAGGCAGTGTGAGCTGCTGGGGCTTGCAAGGAGCTCTTACACTACTATCAGCCCCAGCCTGTAAGCGAGCTGAACCTGCTCCTGATGCGCCTGATCGATGAGCAGTACACCAAGAGGCCATTCTACGGCGTCCCGCGGATGACGACATGGCTTCGGAAGCAAGGCTACGAGATCAACCCTAAACGCGTGTCTCGCCTGATGAGGCCGATGGGCCTCGAGGCGATTCATCCGAAGCGCAACTTGAGCCAAGGATCAAAGGAACACAAGGTCTATGCATATCTGCTCCGCCATCGCGTCATCGACCGGCCGGACTACGTGTGGTGCACGGATATCACCTACATCCGGATGCTCCGGGGTTTTGCTTACATGGTGGCGATCATGGACTGGTTCTCTCGTTATGTCCTTCCCTGGGAGCTTTCGATCAGCCTGGAGACGGAGTTCTGTTTCAAGGCGCTTGAAAGGGCCCTGGATCGCGCGCAACCAGAGATCTTCAACTCGGACCAAGGGAGCCATTTCACCAGCACCGAATTCACAGGCCGTTTGGAGCAGGAGGGGATTCTCATCAGCATGGACGGCCGCGGACGTGTCTTTGACAACATCTTCATCGAGCGCCTGTGGCGGACGGTCAAGTATGAGGAGGCCTATCTCCATGACTACCGGACGGTCAGGGAAGCCCGAGAATCACTGGCCGCATACTTTGAGTTCTACAACACGGAGCGGTTCCACACCTCCCTGGGGAACCAAACCCCGTACGAAATATACACTGGCGAACAGAATCCTCATCAACCTGAACCATGGGAAGGCTCTGGGCTCGATTCACCTTATTCAACATCAATTTCTGCCTAGCAGTTTGTCGGACTTGCCGGGCTCCGCAGAGTACAGCAAGTTTGGGGAAAATGACTCCTAACTGACTATTAATCGAAGCAGAAATACAGAAAATATTATCTATATTGATATTTTATATTGCAT
>JASFQI010000373.1:0-4684 GCA_050115555.1 Desulfobacteraceae bacterium | reverse complement strand
ACCCCCTGGCCAGTCCCCGCCGAACCGCTGAAAAGCTGGAGGAGAAAGCGTTACGAACAACAAAGGCTTTTTGCGAGTGGAATACGGTGAGCGGCGGGGATGGAACAGGGAGGGGGCGGATTCCCTCGCGGGCAAGTCCGATGCGAAGACCGGCCCTGGAGCTGAGGAACGATCCCCCTGCCCACCCCGAAGTCCGGATGCCTTATCCTTTCACCTACACCTCCACCTACACATTCCCATCCCCCTTCATCCCCGTTCGAAGAGTCCTTTACAAAAATCTCCTTAGTCGATAACGTGTGATCCAGTAGAAAATGCCAGCCTGGCGCATCCCGTTGGGCTGGGACGAGGGTCGGTGAGTGTGGCGTCGGCGCTCCAAAGAGGCCCACCCAAAGGGAGGATAAGTCCCATGTATTCCAAGATGCTCAGCCTTCGGTTCCCGGAGAAGATCGTCAATGAACCCATTGCCGTGACCCTGGTGAAGAAGTTCGATCTCTCCTTCAATATCCTCAAGGCGACGATCTATCCCAGGAAAGAAGGCTTCATGGTCCTGGAGCTGAGTGGGCACAAGACGAATTTCCAGAGGGGCGTACGGTACCTGAAGAGTATCGGAATCAAGGTGGAGAGCATCGGCAACGACATCCGCCGCGACGAGAATCGCTGTTACCAGTGCGGCGCGTGCACGGCCGTTTGTATCACCGGAGCGCTGCACATCAAGCGCCCGGAGATGGAAGTGGTTTTTGACAAGGACAAGTGCAGCGCATGCGAACTGTGCGTTGTGGCCTGCCCGGCCCGGGCCATGGAGGTGAAGTTCAATCGAAGCCTGCTCTACTGATCGGAGCTGCGGCCTTTCCGTTTTCGTTCAGGCGGGTCGAGCGCCTTCAGGAAGCATGCCATCCCATCCTCTCCCATGACACCCACCAGATCGTCATCCGTTATCGTCGCCCTGAGCGGGGGTGTGGACAGCTCCCTGGCCGCTGCGTTCCTCAAGGATCAGGGATGGGCGGTGAAGGCGGTCCACTTCCTCCTTCCGGGAACAGAGAGAATTCGGGAGCGAAAGCTGGAGACGGCTGCACGAGTCGCTGATCACCTGGAAGTTCGCTTTCAGGTCCTGGACCTGCAGGAACGCTTCGAAAAACGTGTCATCGCTCCCTTTGAAACAGCCTACCTGGAAGGCCGTACGCCGAACCCGTGTGTGGTCTGCAATCCGGAGGTCAAGCTCGATGCCCTCCTGGATCTTGCAGACACATCGGGAATGTCGTGCGTTGCCACAGGGCACTACGCGAGGGTGAAGCCGGTCGGGCACGAGGAAGCGGCCCTTTTTCGAGGAAAGGATCGGGCAAAGGAGCAGTCCTACTTCCTGCATCGCCTTGAACCTCGCCACCTCCGACGCGTGGTTTTTCCCCTGGGGGAGTGGACCAAGGAAGAGGCCAGGATCGAGGCCCATACCCGAGGGCTCCCCTCGCGTGCGGAGCCGGAGAGCCAGGAGATCTGCTTTCTTTCGGGCGGAGATTATCGGTCTTTTCTCAGATCAAGAAGAGGGGAGGAGATCGAAAGCCCCGGCGATATCGTCGATCGAGACGGGCGAAAGCTCGGAACGCACAAAGGGACGCATCGTTACACCATCGGGCAGCGGCGTGGCCTAGGGGTGGCTTCGAGCCACCCTTACTACGTGCTGGCACTTCACCCCCGGTTGAACCAGGTGGTGGTGGGCCGGAGGGAGGATCTCCTGCGCAGCGATGTGGAGGCCGAGGATGTGGTATGGGTCGCAGGGCAGCCGGGTGATGAGAAGTCTCGTGCAGAGGCCCAGATCCGATATCGTCATGCCGCCGCAGAAGGTCTCCTCGAGATCCTGTCCCCGCATCGCGTTCGATTCGTATTCGATCATGCGCAGCCCGCGGTCACACCTGGGCAGGCCCTTGTCCTGTACCAAGGGGAGCGGGTCCTGGGGGGCGGATGGATCGTGTCGTGACCGCACCGGGGGGTTTTGGCCCGGGCCTGGGAACCGCGCAGACGATCGTCTCCCCGGCGGGACAGCCGGGGGCCGCGTAAAAGGATGACTGCTCGGGTCTACCTATCGATAGGGCGGTGAAAACGAACGCCGAAAGCGGGTATTCATGACGAAAAAGACCTTCAGAATCGTGACTCTGGGCTGCAAGGTGAACCAGTATGAGTCCGCGTACCTCGAAGAGGCGTTTCGGGAGCAGGGTTGGGAACGAGTGAAAAGGAACGCCTTTGCTGACGTGGTGCTGATCAACACCTGTGTGGTCACAAGCCGGGCTTCGTACCAGTCCCGCCAAGCGATTCGAAAGGCGATTCGCGAGAACCCCGGGGCCCGGGTCGTGGCCACGGGCTGTTACGCGCAGGTCGATCCGGAGGCGCTGGCGGAAATCCAGGGCTTGGACATCATCGCCGGGAACACCTGGAAAGGGCGGCTTCCTCAGGTGATTTTTGATGAGGAGAACCCTGCGAAGCAGCGGATCCGTCGAGACCCGTTCCCATCCAAGCCCCGATTCGAGGTGCTACCGGTGCGGGGTCATCCGGGCCGGACCCGTGCGTTTCTCAAGATCCAGGACGGGTGCCGTTCTTTTTGTACCTACTGCATTGTACCGTATGCACGGGGCGGGCTGCGAAGCCTGGATCCCGAGGGTGTGCTGGAGGCACTGCGCAGATTTTACCGGGAAGGGTATCGAGAGGTCGTGCTCACGGGGATCCATTTGGGAAAGTACGGTGTGGATCAGGATCCTCCCACCCATCTCAAGGCGCTTTTGCGCCGAATCGGGCGTGCGAATCTGCCCCTGCGGGTCCGGATCAGCTCACTGGAGCCGGAGGAGATCGACGGGGAACTGATCAGCATTGCGGCGTCGGAGCCTTGGATCTGTCGTCATTTTCACATGCCCATGCAGAGCGGAGACAATGGGGTCCTGGAGCGAATGAACCGCAAGTATACGTCGGAGGCGTTTGCCAAGACCGTGGAGACTTTGCATCATAGGATTCCAAGTGCCGGAATCGGTGCGGACGTCCTCGTGGGGTTCCCCGGGGAGACGGATGCGGCATTCGAGAACACGAGGTCACGGATTGAGGCCCTCCCCATTTCCTACCTTCACGTGTTCCGGTACTCGCCGAGGCCGGGTACGCCTGCCGCCGGGTTCCCGCACCCGGTGCCGGCCGGTGTGGCCAAGGAGCGTGCCGCCGTGTTGCGTGAGCTGGGCCGGGCCAAGAGGGAGGCCTTTTACCGTTCATGTCTGGGCGGGGTCTACCCGGTGATTGCGGAGGCCTGGGAAGGTCCTCCCCGAGGGTGGGCCCGGGGACTGGCGGACAACTACCTGCCCGTGGTCTTCCCGTCCGGCGAAGCCCCCGGAAGCGAGCCGCTTCCGGTGCGGGTGGAGCACCTTCACGAGGACGGTGTGGCAGGGAGCATTGCACCGTCCTCCGAGGCTATTTCCATGACAAGGCCGTGATCACGGATGGATCCCCGTAGCGCATCAGCGGGTGTGCGAGAAGATTCAAGGGCTTAGCTGTTCTTGACGCCTTCGCGTCTTGGCGAGAGACACAATGGATTTTTTCATGGTAACGTACAGTTGGGAGACCGGCCCTGGAGCAAAAGGAGTTTTCATATGGACCTCATGATGCCGTTTGATTTTGCCCTGCCCACGCGAATCGAGTACGGCCCGAAGTGCGGGTATGAGCCGGGTCGCTTTCTGGATGAGCTGGGAATCACACGTGTATTAATCGTCACGGATACCGGTATTCGGCAAGCGGGGCTGCTGGCCCCCGTGGAGGAGTCGCTCGCCCGTGAAAAGCGGGCCTGGACCGTGTTCGATGCGGTGTCTCCCAATCCCAGGGACGAGGAGGTGAAACGGGCTTCCGAGGCTGCACACGCCTTTGGCGCGGATGGTCTTCTTGCCGTAGGAGGCGGGAGTGTGCTCGATTGCGCAAAGGCCGCGAGCATCCTCATCGTGCAGGGGGGGAAAACGAGGGAGTACGAGGACAGGACACGGATCGGCGCGGACGTCCTTCCCATGGTGGCGGTACCCACGACCGCCGGGTCAGGAAGTGAGGTGACGTTCGGGGCGGTGATAACGGACGCCCGCAGTCACGACAAGTTTTCTGTGAAAAGCCCTCGAATCGCTCCCCGTGTCGCCCTGGTGGACCCCGAGATGACGTTGAGCATGCCGCCGGGCCTCACAGCGGCCACTGGGATGGATGCGTTGACCCATGCCATTGAAGGCTACACAGCCACGTCGGCCAATGTGATTTCCAATGCCGCGGCGATTCAGGCCGTTTCGCTCATCACGGATCATCTCGTTCAGGCGGTGTACCACGGGGACGACCTGGAAGCCCGCGCAGGGATGCTTTTAGGGAGCGTGTTGGCAGGCATTGCATTCAGCCATTCGGATGTGGCTGCGGTACACTGCCTTGCCGAGTCCATGGGCGGGTTGTACGATGCGCCCCACGGCGCCTGCAACGCCGTGATCCTTCCCGAGGTGATGCACCACAATCGTTCGGCGTGCCCTGAGCGGTATGCGGAGATCGCAGCGGCTATGGGCCTTTCGTTTTCCGACACGGACCACGGCGCGAAAGAGGCCGTTACGTACGTTCGTCAGCTGGCAATGGACGTAAAGCTTCCGGGGATTCGGGAACTGGGGCTCCGGGACGAGGATTTCGAGGACCTGGCGCGGCGCTC
>JASFQI010000372.1:0-4694 GCA_050115555.1 Desulfobacteraceae bacterium | reverse complement strand
TCTACGGAAGTGACGCCGGCGGAACGACAGGCCCTGGTTCGGGAGGTGCCCGGGGAGGAGTGAGGTTCAGGGGGCGGACCACGGATTTTCACTTTCCTTATGTTTCCCGGATGGGTAAAATATTTGGTACGGACGGGCTCTGCGCCTTTCTTCTACCACCTTTGTGGCCGGTGAGATTGTCAACTTGCTTGCTTTCAGGGGCGGGCGTCCCTTACGAGGCGCCGAAGAAAGCAGGGCCTGTCCTTTTGCTGTGAGACGGGAACTGCAGGGTGTGTGCATTTTTTCTGCGGCTGGCCCGAATGCCCGATTCTTGCCGGGGGGTGGAGGGGATTTGACCTTCACCCCATTTTTTTGAATGCCGTCGTGCAACCGATCGTGCCGCCCCGCGCTAAAACGCTTCGTTCAGGCAGTAGAATGAATGGGGCATCCGACCCCGGTCTGAGCGTGTGATGCAAAACGGCAAAAGGCCGTGCGTTACGAGGACGAACCATGGCGTTTTCTGTGGCTTTGATCATCCTTCTGGGACTGAGTGGGGATTTTCTTTTTCGCCGTCTGCGGTTGCCGGGGCTGGTGGGCATGCTGCTGGTCGGGGTCCTGGCCGGACCCTACGTGCTGAATCTCATGTCGCCGGAAATGATGACGGTTTCGGGTGATTTTCGGAGGATCGCGCTCATTGTAATCCTGCTGCGCGCAGGATTCGAGCTTCAGCGGGACACCCTGAACCGCGTGGGACGTCCCGCCCTGATCATGAGCTGCCTGCCGGCTGTATTGGAGATCGGCGGGGTCGTTCTGGCAGCGCCTCCCCTGCTGGGACTCACCGTGCTTGAGGCGCTCATCCTGGGGACGATCCTGGCTGCGGTATCCCCGGCCGTGGTCGTTCCCCTTATGATAGACTTTATGGACCGGGGCCGCGGAACGCGCAAAGGGATTCCAACCCTGTTGCTCGGGGCCTCATCCATCGACGACGTGTTTGTCATCGTTCTCTTCACGGTGTTCCTGGGCATGCACGGGGGAGGGGAGACCCACCTCCTGGCCGGATTGGCGCATATTCCCGTGTCCATCGTGCTCGGAATCGTGGCCGGTCTGGTGCCGGGGTACGTCCTGTACCGGCTGTTCCGACGGTTCGACTGGCGCCCCCCGCGCAGGACCATGGTGGTGCTCGGTGTCGCCATCCTCTTGACCCAGCTCGAGGCATGGTGCGAACCGTGGGTCCCGGTGGCCGCTCTTCTGGGTGTCATGGCCATCGGTTTCATCATTCTGGAGAAGTCCGAGGCCATCGCCCATATCATCAGCCGGAAGCTCAAGCGGCTCTGGGTGTTTGCCGAGCTCCTCCTCTTCGTTCTGGTAGGGGCCCAGGTGAACATTCATGTGGCCTGGAAGGCGGGGCTGGCCGGTGCAGGGGTGATTGCGGCAGGACTTGTTTTTCGAAGCATCGGCACGTGGCTCTCACTCCTGGGAACGGACCTGACACGGAAGGAAAAGGCCTTTTGCGTGGTGGCTTATCTGCCCAAGGCCACGGTTCAAGCGGCCATCGGGGCTGTACCTCTTGCGGCAGGCGTGCCCTCAGGAGAGGTCATTCTGGCAGTGGCCGTGCTGTCCATCCTGCTCACCGCACCCCTTGGGGCCGCAGGAATTCAGGTGCTTGGGGAGCGGATCCTGGATCGTGAGGATCGGTCCGTGCGTCGTTTTCGAGGGATCCGCGAAGCCCAGGGCCTGCCCCGGGTGGGGGAACGGGTTCGCTGCAAAGAGGACGATACGGTATGGAAGGTGATCGGCGAGCGGGAATCCTGGCGAGAAGGAAAGGCCGGGCCTGAGCCTGTGATCCATGTGCGGTTCTGGAGCGAGGGCGACGCCCCGGCCCTGGGAAGGGGAAGGACACAGACCGAGCCCTACACCTCCGGGGGACGGGCCTTTGAGGAGCGGTGGGAGATTCTCTACGACGGCTAGACTCTGGAAAGGGCCTCCAGAGCGGCTTGCCGGGCTTGTGCATAGGCATTCGGACCCGCGTGCAGGCGGTTGGGGCTCACGGACGGGGGGGATGTGCGGATTTCCACGATTTCGATCCCCCGGCTCTCAGCGAGTGCGACCTGGTGATCGTACGCTGCCTGGCGTGCAATGCTGACACCCAGATGCTGCACATGCCATGGGGTGAACCGCTTGCTGAGGAAACCATCGGTATCCCCGGAGACGTTCCCGGAAGGAAGGAAGTGGACCAGGATGCGGGCGGGCTGAATGTGCTCGGCCAGGGCCCGGACCGGGGCCTTGTCTACAATGCCGCCGTCCACGCACCAGCTCGACCCCACGCGGGCCGGCTTGAACAGGCCGGGCACGGCACCTGAGGCGTGGAGCGCAGGGATCAGCTCTCCCCTCGTGAGCACGGCTTCCCGCTTCAGGGTGAGATCCGTTGCTGCGATGAGCAGCGGAACGGAACACTCCTCGATGCGTCGCACGGGCAGGGTTTCCAGAAGCCTTTCAAAGCCTTTTCCCTTCAGGTACCCCGTGTAGCCTCGAAATCCCCGCAAGGCGTACCGCAGCAGGGTGCCCGGGGGATCGGGATCCCAGAAGTCTCCTTTGCGCAGGTCGAAGAGAACCCGTTGAATTTTCTCATCGGGCATGCCGCAGGCGGCCATGGCCGCGACAATGGCCCCGGAGCTGGACCCGGCAAAACCGGTTGGATGGATCCCGCTGTCACGGACGGCGGAGAGCACGCCTGCATGAGCAAAAAAACCAAAGAAGCCGGACGAGAAGACCACGCCGGTTCCTCTTCGTTCCTTCGGGCTCTCGCTCATCCCTCGCGCCATCGGACCAGCTCGCTCAGGGGCGCGCGGTTCGAACGGGCCAGGTTCAATGGGGCCTGGGGGTCCCTGTATCCCACTGCGATTCCGACCAGCACGTGTTTATCATCCGACAGGTTCAGGTACTCCCTGATCTCGTCCTCGAACGCGGTGATCAGTCCGATGGGGCATGTGGCCAGACCGAGACCGTGGGCGGCGAGCACCAGGTAGCCCACAGCAATCCCCACATCCACGAGGCGCGCGCGAGAGAACACGTCGTCGATGGTCACGATGATCGCGGCAGGGGCTCCGTAGAAGTCGCACGATCCCTCGTTGATGAAGTCGCCGAACGGGATATCCTTTGGAAGGTGGGGGGACATCACGTTCATGAGACCCCGTTCCCGGTCCACAAAGTGCTCGGGCAGCTTACGCTTGGCCCCGGGGGCGCAGGAGATCTGCCGCTCGCGCATGCGCTTGATGAGAAGCCGGCTCAGCCGCTTGCGTTCCTCCCCCGTGACCACGACGAACTCCCAGGGTTGAAGGTTGATGGCCGAAGGGGCTTCGGCTGCCAATGAAAACAGGGTCTCCAGAGTTTTACGGTCCACGAGCCGGTCCAGGAATACCCGGGTGCTTCTCCGGTCGCGAATGGTTTCCGATACATCCATGCGGTTGCTCCTTTTGTTCAGGGATTGAATCTCCCCGCAGCAAGCATGAGGAATCCCAAATGATAAGGCATCTTGCTCACGTGAATATCGCTTGCTAAGCCCGCAGTCCCGCTGAAAGCGGGACGGGGAATGCGCAAGCGAAGCATTTTCAAGACAAACGTTCTCATTTTAGCCCCAAGGGACCTTACGGATCAATGCGTTTGTCCGGTGAGGTGAATCTGGGAATGGCTTGTGCTGGAAGGTCGAGGCAGGTATAGTTCCAGCGTGAATGTGAAGACGGAGGAGAATCATGAGAGTCCCGATCTACCAGGTGGATGCCTTCACCAGCCGAGTGTTCGGCGGAAATCCCGCGGCGGTCTGCCCACTCGAGACCTGGCTGGACGACGTCACACTCCAGGCCGTGGCTGCAGAAAACAACCTCTCCGAAACCGCGTTTTTCGTGGGGGCTGACGGGAGGTACGATCTTCGCTGGTTCACTCCGGCCCTGGAGGTAGACCTCTGCGGGCATGCCACGCTGGCATCGGCGCACGTGATTTTCGAAGTCCTGGACCCCGGTCTCGATACGGTGTCCTTCTCTACGCGAAGCGGTACACTCACGGTGAAAAAGGACGGGGCGCAGCGGGTCATGGATTTTCCGGCCCGGCCCGGTCGGACGTGCCCGGTTCCTGAAGCACTCCGAGAGGGCCTCGGCCTGGATCCGGAGGAGGTCCTTTTGTCCCGGGACTATCTTGCCGTGGTGCCTTCCGAGGCCCGGGTACGAGATCTCGTGCCTAATCTGGAAGCGCTGAGCCGCCTGGAAAGCCTGGGCATAATCGTGTCCGCGCCCGGAGATAAGGTGGATTTCGTGTCCCGGTTCTTCGCACCCCGGGCCGGAGTGCCTGAGGATCCGGTGACCGGTTCCGCGCACTGCACCCTGATTCCATATTGGGCGCAACGCCTGGGCAAGACGGCCCTTCACGCCTATCAGGTATCGGCGCGAGGGGGCGAGCTTTTCTGTGAGCACCGGGGCGATCGCGTGACCGTGGCGGGCCACGCCGTGACGTGCCTGGAGGGGACCCTGATTTTGCCTTCCGGATGACTGAAAATGGATAGAGTTGTAAAAAGCCGAGACCTGGAGATATTCCCCTGACTATTCCAGTGACTTAAGTGTATCCAACAGGCGGTTGAGCGGGTTTTTGAGAGACCGTCAAAATCAAGGGAGGCCGATCGCTTGCGTTGTCCGCAGTGCCGTAAGTCGAACCCCAATCCATCCAAC
>JASFQI010000371.1:0-4702 GCA_050115555.1 Desulfobacteraceae bacterium | reverse complement strand
CGCGGACGTGACATGGAGCACGCCCTGACGATCGATCTCCTGAGTGCGTTGCGGGGGTTCGAGACCGAGCTGACCATGCAGAAGCCCCAGACCTGTTCCACGTGCCGGGGAAGCGGTCAGGCGCCCGGTTCAAAGATGACGACGTGCTCCGCCTGCGGCGGGTCCGGTCGGCAGAATGTGGCAGAGGGCCCCATGCAGTTCACACGCGCCTGCCCGCAGTGCGGCGGGCATGGGACGGTCGGGACTCCCTGCGCGGCGTGCGGAGGTGCCGGCCAGGTTCTCGGCACGGAGCGGATTCGCGTCACCATTCCCAAGGGTGTAAAGGATGGATCGCGGGTGCGTGTGGCCGGAAAGGGCGAACCCGGACAAAGCGGAGGTCCCCCCGGGGATCTCTACCTGGTGATCCACGTGAATCCACATCCGTTGCTGAAGCGGGATGGGGACAACCTGCGCATGGAGGTTCCCGTGACCGTGCGCGAGGCCATGGCCGGGGGTACCGTCACCATTCCCGCGGTGGAGGGGCCGATCCAGTTAAAGATACCGCCTAAGAGCCAAAGCGGCCAGACCCTTCGGCTGAAGGGGAAGGGGGCTTTCAACACAAAGACCGGGAACCGGGGAGATCTCCTGGTGAAGTTGACCGTCAAGGTACCCAGGACGGAGGACCCGTCGGCCCTGGAGGCGGCAGCCGCCATGGATGGGCAGTACAAAGAAGACGTTCGGAAAGACCTGCGGCTTTAGAACAGAAGGGAAAGGAAGTGAAAGAACCGGAGAGGAAGCCCGTGCGTCAGACCCGACTCTGAAGCAGGCGCCGGACCTCTTCAGCCACATTCTCCAGCACCGCATCGAACTGGGCGCGCATTTCGAAAAGGGTTTGCCGCATGCGGAGAATGATCTCCACGCCGGCCAGGTTCACCCCCATATCATCCACGAGCAACTTGGCCAGTCGAAGGTTTTCGAGATCCATCTCAGAAAACAACTTGGAAGGATCTCCTTCCCGGCACACGGGGCAGATGATTTCTTCCTCCTCCAATTCCGTGAGGAAGTGCATTTCCACTTCAAAGCGTTCCATAACTTCCGTAGTCGTCCAGTATTCCTTGACCATCATTTCCTCTCTTCGTACCCTGGCTTGGATTCACCCACAGGACCAAGAGCGCTGCAGCTTAAAGCGTGATTTCGTCCTCCTGACAGATGCCGAAGCAGTCCAGGGATGCGCCGCGCTCCCGCACGATCTCACGGCATCGCTCCACGATCTCATCCTGCGCCTCGTCCTCACGGTCCTGGTTGTGATGAAAAAGCCCGAACCGAGAAACCCCTGCGGCCAGAGCAAGCTCCAGGGCGTCGGTGTAACAGGAGTGCCCCCAGGACCGTTTCTGTTCGTATTCCTCCGGGGTGAACTCTGCATCGTGGATGAGAAGGTCGGCCCCGCGTGAGAACGCCAGGTAATCCTCGAAGGCCATTCCCCCCCGATGACGATACCCCAGCTCGTTGTCCGTAAGAAACACAAAGCGTTTCCCCTGCTCCGTGAATCGGAAACCCATGCCGACATTGGGGTGGCTGAGGGGAATGGAATCGATCTCGATCGAATCGATGGAGAACACCTCCTTGCACTCATTGGCATAAAGGATCGTGGCCTTGAGCTTTTCAAAGGGGTACGGGAAATAAGGAGCACTCATGGTCTTGGAGAGGAGCTTGTGAATGTCCCCCTGGGTGGTGGAGCATCCCATGAGAGAGATCGTGCAGCGCTCGTCGTAGATCGGTTTGAAGAAGGGGAACCCGAGGATGTGGTCCCAGTGGGAGTGTGTGAACAGAATGTTGTAGTTGAAACGTTCCTCCTTCAAGAGGCGGTTTCCCAGACGACGAATGCCCGATCCCGCATCCACGATGATGATCTCGCCGCTCCGGCTCAGGATTTCCAGACAGGTGGTATCCCCCCCGTATCTCAGGTACCCCTTTCCGGAGACGGGAATGGAGCCTCGCGCTCCATGGCATCGAATGAACATACGCCCCTCCTCGATGTGATTCGCATGCCCACGATGTCTTCATGACGGGCACAACCCACCACGATTGGCAGCAGCATAGACCAAGCATGGCAACTTTGCAATGCCCGGGCTTCACACGTAAGGAGCCGTTCTCGTATGCGCGAGGGATTTCAGGAGACGATCATTTCCATGTCCTTGATGTACTGGCTGATCAGCATGCCGAGGTAGATGCAGGAGGTGCCTTTCATGCAGGCGTCCGCATCACCCTTGTCCAGGAATGCATGGCGTTGGTGGGGGCCCTTTTGAAAGGTGACCACCCAGGCGTTTTTCGCCTCGTCAAATGAAAGCTCCAAGGTAAGTCCGAACTTGGAAATTTCAGGGTAGATCTCCAGAAGTTTCTGTTTCAGAGTCTCCTTGTCAGAACCCATGATGTGCCTCCTTTTCTTGAGGATGAATGAAAGGATGAAACGTTCGACAGCGACTTCCAGGGCCGTGCCGTATTTCGAATGACGGAATCCCCGGGTCAGTAACGTCGGCTTCTCAGGATGTTGAATACGAGCCAGAGCCCGAGAACTCCGGAGATCAGGAACCCGATGATTCCGAGCATGGGAAACCCGAAGAGGAAAGGGCCGATCCCGGTGGTAATGATCATGGACGAGCCGATGATCATGGCCCCGATGATGATCCCCAGGGTCAAACGGTTGGAGAGGTTGTCCAGGGTCCGCCTCAGCGGGCCGAGATTCTCGTGCTCGAACTGGATGCGAAGCTCACCCCGCTCCATCTTCTCCAGGATTTTCGTGGCATGCCCCGGCAGCTCGGAAGCCAGGCTCTGAAACCGCGACGCGGTCAGGCGCGCGTCCCGCATCAGGACCCGCGGGTGGTATCGCTTTGTGGAGAGCCGGCGGACGTGGGACTCTGCTTCGGAAATCACGTCCAGGTCCGGATAGATCCCCCGAGCCGTGCCTTCGGCTGTGACCAGGGCCTTGATCATGATGATCAGGTCCGGTGGCATGCGAAGCCGGTGCTCCCGAAGCATGGATGTAATGCCCAGAAGGAGGTGACCCAGATTGATCTGTTTGAGGGGAACCGCATAAAAGCCGTCCAGGATGTCCAGGAGATCCCTTTCCATGGCCGAGCGACGCACCTCTTCCTTTTTCACGGCCATGGCCAGAAGGACCTCGGCCATGCGCCGGGTGTCGCGTTCCACGACGGTTTCAATGAGGTCGATGAGCTGAAACCGATCCCGTTCGGTCAGCCGGCCCACCATTCCCCAGTCGATCAGGGAGAGCCGGTTGCCTTCTATGAGAAGGAGGTTGCCCGGGTGAGGGTCCGCGTGGAAGAACCCGTCCTCGAGAATTTGCTGAATAGCGGCGCGCAACCCGTTTCCGGCGATCCGCTCCGGGTGCTCGAGAGAGGCGGGGTCCACATCCCGAAGACGGGTGCCCATGACATACTCCATGAGCAGAACCTTTTCCGTGCACAGGTCCAGGTACACCTTGGGAATGGTGATTCCGGAGCCCTGCTTGAGATAGGATCGGGCAATCCGAAGGTTACGAGCCTCCAGGGTGAAATCCAGCTCGCGAAGCAGGGTGCGCCGGGTCACACGGACGATGTTCGGCAGGTCATAGACCTGTACACGTTCCATGCGCTCGTGGAGGCGTCGAATAAAGGCCTCGAGGATGTTGAGGTCCGATTCGATGACGCTGCGGATGTCCGGCCGTTGCACCTTGGCCGCCACCACGATTCCGCTCGGCTTGAGCACGGCGCAGTGCACCTGGGACAAGGAGGCCGAAGCCCTGGGCTTCTCCTCGAAACGGGAGAAGGCCTCTTCCAGGGGCTTGCCCATGCTCTCTTCCACCACCGGCCGTATTTCTTCAAAGGGGAGCGGGGTGACGTTGTCCTGAAGGTTTTGGAGCTCGAGAATCAGCTCCTTGGGCAGAAGGTCCGGCCGGAGGCTCATGATTTGGCCGAACTTGACGAACGTGGGCCCGAGCTCTTCCAGGGCGTGACGAATCCGCTCGTACGGGGTCAGGTAGGGATCCGCGCGGTGGATTTTCCGGACAAAGCCCATGCCCGGTATATCCAGTCGCTCCACCAGATCGTCGAAACCGTACCGGAGCAAAACGAACACGAGATCTCGAAAACGCCCCAGGCTGGTGATGGTAGAAAAGTCCACTTACTCCATCCCCTCCGTGGGGGAGGACTCCTCCAGGAGAGTGATTCGTTTCTCCACATTCTCCACCCGGTCCTGAAGCGCTTCCAGCTCCGTCCTTCGGCCGATATCCAGGTGATCGATGCCGCTTCGAATCGTCTCCATCACCCTGTCTTCCAGGCTCGACCACTGTTTTTCACCGGTCTGGACCAGTTCGTCAACGAGGCGCTGCCCCTCCTCCCTGCTCAACTTTTTCTCGTTCACAAGGCGTTCGACAACGCTTTCCACCTTGTCCCGCGTGAGCAGCACGGCTCCGATGCCGGCAAAAAGGCCCCTTTTGATCTCTTCGAGCATCACGATCTCCTTTCCATTCCAGGCCTCGATGTTCATATGACCACGGAAGAATGCCTTTGAAAACGCTTCGCTCGTGTACTCCCCTTATCCGCGTGACGGGATAGCAGCGAGCGATATTCATGTGGACATGTCCGAAAAGGAGCGGAGGAAGGGGAATCGTCTAGCCGCCCCCCTGGATTACGAGGGTTTGCCCGGGCTGAATGACTTCGTCTCGATC
>JASFQI010000370.1:0-4745 GCA_050115555.1 Desulfobacteraceae bacterium | reverse complement strand
TTCCTCCTGGGCGAAGAGCCGCCCGTTGGCCCATGCGAGGACCAGGACCAAAAGAGCCAGGGTACTGATAGGGATGGATTGCCTCTTCATGGGAGCACCTCCATGGTGAAAAAGGATGGTGCCGGGAGCCGGCCGAACAGGCTTCCGGTCATTCTCAATGCATTCTAAAAGGACGCATTGTGTAGGATGAGTAATCGCAGTCGTCCCGCCCCTTGAGTCCCAGGCCCTCTAAAGACCCAGTCCGCGGTAGGTCGCTTTGTACTGCTTGTACTCGTAAAGAGAGCGTTTGTTGTGGACGAGGTCCCGGTGACAGTCCACGCACTGCTTCTCATACCCCGGGCGGGCGTACACCACGGCGCGATGAGCGAGCATGGCGCCCCGCTTGTCCGGAATGTGAAGGAGATTGCGGTGGCATTTCTGGCACTGCTCGTTTTTGAAAGACGCGTAGGCGGCCTGGCGGTTCTCCTCGTGGTCGTACTCGTCCTGAAGGAAGTGGATCACAACGTCTTTGATCCCGTGGGCGGTCTTGGCGTAAAAGAAGTTGAAGGTGTCGTGAGGCGCAGGCAGGTGGCAGTCCATGCAGTCCGCCACGAATCCCTGGGCGTTGTTCGCATGGGTGGAGGTCTTCCAGGTATTGAACGCAAAGCGGATTTCATGGCAGGAAGCGCAGAACTGCGGTGTGGAGGTGCGTGCCATGGTGTAGTAAGTGATGCTGAAGAGGGGGAACGCTAGGATGATCCCGACCGTGATCAACAGGGCGGCCTTTATCCAGCGTTTCATGGGATTCTCCTCCCTGCGCTGGATTCAGCGTGGTCCAGCGCGTTTTCGCGCCGTTACTTGCGCGTCGAGGTGAATCCCGGCGCTCAACTCACCGGGTGTGTATACGTGTGAATATACGATAATGGTCTCACGGTTTCTCGTTTCTTGCAAAGAATGTTCAAAGACCTCCGAGCACGCCGGGCAAAAAAAGATGTTTTATCAAAGTGTTACCCGTTCATGTTTTTTCTTGTTTCGTAGAACCGCCTATTGGAGCAGGGCATTTTCACGCCAATTCGGCACATGGAAGGTCCCTTTTTCGAAGGGTGGCGCTATGGGGCCCCATACATGCCGGGGAAGGCACGGAAGCGCGTGGGGGTCACTCCGCTTTGAAGGGCATCCACTCGGTCCATAAGGTGGCTGAACCGGTGCTTGAGCTCGTAGAACCCGTGCCACCAGGCATAGTCCGGTGCCATCATGGCCGTGCCCATGCGCGCTCGCCGGCCTTCGTGGTGCCACAGCTCATAGAACTCCCACTCCGGGGCCTCGTCAAAGAGCCGCTCGCGAGAGAGGATCCCGGCCTCGTATAGCCTGTCCATGGCCTGCCGGGCGGGGAGGAAGTACGTGCGGTTGTAATGGTCCACAACGCGGTCTAAGGCGTCAAAGTGCTTGTCGACCCACCCCTTCGCATGACACTGGAGGCACACGGAACGCATTTTCTCCCGCTCGGTCTGCCAGTCGGTCTTCGCAGGAAAGGGCTTGAAATCGGACGGCCGAACCGTCAACGGCGCCTGGATTTCCCATGAGAGCCGCTCGGTCACGTCGTGGGTCCGGAGGACCGTTCCGGCTGCGGACATGTGGCAGGCCGCGCACGTCGGGGCGCGGAAGTCCCGGCCCGCCTGCCACGGGCCGTGCTCCGGGATCCAGGTCCATGAGGCGCCTTCGGCGTGGTACAGGGTCCCGTGCTTGCTCTCGTTGTAGATCTCGATCTGGGGGTGGTCCGGACCCAGATGACACTGGTCGCACGCCTCGGGCCTGCGGGCCTCCTCCACGGAGAAGCGGTGTCGGGTGTGACAGCTCGAGCAGCTCCCCAGGGAACCGTCCGGGTTCAGGCGGCCCACGCCCACGTTGGGCCAGGTGCCGGGAAGGGGCTCCCCGTCCACGAGCTGGACCTGCGTGCCATGGCAGGCGTAGCAGCCGGTGGTCCGCTCCAGGGCGTTGTTCATCCCGAAGTTGAGCCAAGGGTCCACGGCCCACATGATTTCCCGCGTGTTCGCGTGCTTGCTTCGTGCATACTGGGCCGCTTCCTCGGGGTGGCATGCGGCGCAGGTCTTGGGAGAGACCACCACGCGGATCGGGGTGGGATCGTGCTTCAGGTGGGCCTTGTGAACGAGCGGGCTCCGGCCCAGGGTCTGATGGCACGTGATGCAGGTGACCCCCACCCGGGCGTGGGTGCTTTCGGCCCAGTCCGCATGAATCCCGGGGTTTTTCTCCCTGTGACAGCCCATGCAGGTTGCGGCTGCAACCGCCTCGGGCCGCTTCTCAGGCACGATCTCCGCCGGGAATCCCCATCGCCAGACGCTGATGCAGGCGAGGATCAGGAACACAATCCCGAGGTTCGCATAGGCCATCATCACGAAGGCACGGCGCGCGGGTTTCGGGCGCGCGCCGCCGCCGCCCGTTGCGACCTCTCCCACCCGGGGGACGTTTTCCAGGACCTCGGCACCGTGGGGCGCGCCGGCAAGGGCCTCGGTGAGATCCGCCCCGGCCGCGTGTTTGCCGAAGTGCCGCCCGTCCGCCCACTTGGGGCTCTTTGAGACGTCATAAACCGCGCCTTCCACCACCACGTATGCCGGCTTTCCCCCGGAACCGTCGAACCGGGTCAGGTTGGCCCCTGTGATCTCGTCGGCATCGTTTCCTGCGGAAGGCATCTTGGACTCCTGCCGCATGCGTCGGTGGACAACCGTGACCGCTGTGAGCCCGATGGCCACCATGAGCAGGAACAGGCAGATTTTGAGAAAGAGCATGAGCCCGAAGGTGTTATCGAAGAAGTGCTCCCACCGCCCGATGCGGATCCAGGTGAGGTAGGCGCCCGTGACGGCCAGGGTGGCCATGCATGAGAGCCCGAGCATGCGCTCGTGTTTGGGAATTCCCCCGGTGAGCCTCGAGGGGCGCACGAAGATGTGGATGTAGAAGATGGCTCCGAAGAACACGATCCCGGCCAGGAGGTGGAGGTACCCCAGGACGAATCGGAGGATGCGGTGGACGGGGCGATCCAGGCGCTGGGCCCGTTCGAGCACAGGAGTGGGGATGGGGTACTCGTAGCCGTTTCGAATGTACGCGATGCCCGTGGCGTTGATGTCCCCGCCCGTGCTCTGCTCGTGGCAGAAGATGCAGCCCTTGCCGGTCTGCTCGGCGTAGCGTTCCTTGGCCTGAAGAGGGTCCGCGCACAGGAATGCCAGGAGCCAGAGTACCAAGACGAGCCACACGGATATGCGTACGAGGGGGCGTCTCATGAGGCCTCTTGGAAGGGAATGAACGGAAGCCATTGCTTACCATGCACCCGAGTCCTTACCATTCTGAGGCCAATCCCCACGCCTGTCAAGCAGCGCGGTTGGAGGAGGTTTTATGCGGATTTCCAGGTTCCGGAGTAGGAAGGTGAATCGGCCCGGCTTACGAACTCTTTTTCGGCACCTGCTCCATGACGGTCTCGGCCATGGCTGTGATGGTGAGGCTCGGGTTCACACCCAGATTCACGGGCACGTTGGAACCGTCCACCACGTAGAATCCGGGGTAGCCGTGGACCTGCCCGTCAAACCCCACCACACCCTGCTCAGGCGTCTCGCCCATCACCGCGCCCCCGAGGATGTGGGCCGTGGTGGGCACGTCCAGGAGCACCTCGGGCCAGGAGCTCACGGGCCGGCCGTGGATGCGTTCTGCCAGGCGTCGGGCGATCTCGTTGGCCACGGGAATGTAAGAGGGAATGGGGGCTGCGCCGGGGGCGAGGCGGGAGTTCATGCTGCACCCGCCCAGCCGGTACCACCGGGGCCGGTAGTCCAGCTGCATGTGACTGTCCGTGGTCTGCATGACCAGGAGGATCGGAGTGCGAGCCCCCCAGCCCATGGGGTTGAGGTCCCGCAGGAAGTCCAGGGGTTGGCGGGCAACTGTCCCAAGGAAACGCACCGGCCGAGGCACACGACCGCCCCCGTCCGTAAGGAGCGTGGTGATGAGACCCATGAGGTCCGAACCTTTGGCGAACCGCACCACTTCCACGTGGGTGGCATCATCCGGGTAGATGCCGCTGTTGATGGAGAGGTGGTCCGAGAAGTCCGCGTTCCGGTCCCGGGCCACGGCCCCGACCAGGGCCTCGGAGTTCGTGCGTACAAAGTCTCCCAGCCGGTCGCTGAGCCGCGACAGGAGCCCGAACCGCCTGCACCGGAGAAGGAGCTTCACCGTGCCCATGACCCCGCCGGAGAGGACCACGCGGGTCGCTCGAAAGGACCGCGCCTCCCTGCGAAGGCCCGTGGTCCGGCGGGTCGCGACCTCGTACCCCCCGGCTGTAGGCCGCACCCCTGTGACCTCGGTCTCGGGGATTACGGTCACCCCGAGGGCCTCGGCCAGGAAGAGGTAGTTTTTGTCCAGGGTGTTCTTACCCCCTTCGCGGCAACCCGTCATGCACGCCCCGCAAAAGGTGCATCCGGTCCGCTCCGGTCCTCGGCCTCCGAAGTAAGGGTCGGGCACGCGCTTTCCGGGCTCCCCGAAAAAGACCCCCACGTCGTTCACGTGAAAGGTGTCCTCCCCCCGGATTTCCTTGCCGATCTCCTGAAGCATGCGGTCGGCGCGGCCCACCGTGGGGCTGGGGTTGGCCCCCAGCATGCGCCGGGCCGTGGTGTAGTGGGCTGCAAGACGTTCCTTCCAGCGCCCCGGACCCCACCCGGGCCGGTTCAGGACGGCGTTCGGCGGCACGAGGAGGTTGTTGCAGTAGTTGA
>JASFQI010000369.1:0-4747 GCA_050115555.1 Desulfobacteraceae bacterium | reverse complement strand
TCATATTGAGCTTCAGGCCCTCCTTGGCAAAGAAGTAACTTCGTGCGTACTGCTCCATCCTGTAATGGAGATACGCCGTCTTCTTGATCAGGTCGAGGTTGTCCTTCCAGGCGGTGTAGGCCTTTTCGTAGTACCGAATCGCCTCCTCGAGCCTGCCTTCCTGCTCCAGGTTGTGCCCCTTCAGGATCAGCTCCCGAGCCCGCCTCTCCTCTTCCTTCTGTTTCTTGAGCATGCGGGCCGGATGGAGGGCTTCGTCGGGCACGGATTTTACCACAAGCTCCCCTTCTTCCTTTTCCTCCCGCGGGCGGACCACCAGAATGTCTTCCCGCTCCACGACCTCCAGGCCCTTCATATCCGCGATGATGTCCATGGCCAGGTCCCAGGGAACGTCTTTCAGGCTGAGCGTCAGGGTCCCTTGCACCCGGTCATCCACGATGAAGTTTTTCCCGAACATCTCACCGAAAAGCCGGAACACGTTGTGCAGATCCTCCTGGTAGAAATCGATGTGGTCGATCTTGGCTCCGGGATACTTGGGGATCTTGGCTGCCTCGGCGGGTTCCTTGATCATATCCTCCCGGGAGAGCCCGAGCACGTCCCGCAGGGCCCTTTCCGGAAACCCGGGAACGGAAGCACTTCCCATGGAAGCCGTGCGAGTCGTCACCGTGGAGGCGGAATCCCGGGACGGGTCCGGACGCCAGCACCGGACCCGAAAGGCCCCTTGTTCCTCGCCGATGTTGAAATGAAAGGGCTCGTCCTTCTGTGAGGAGTCTAACACCACCCGTACGCGATCCGTTCCTTCTCCGATCCGAATTTTGCTCAGCACCGGACCGTTGACCTCGTGCAACCTGGCCAGATCCGGGCCCCGCCGGGTGCCTTCGAAGTCAATGACCAGCCTAGCGGGCTTTGGGAGGGTAAAGGCCCGGTAGGAGGTGTAGCTGCCTCGGATGATGACGCTTGTGTCGTTCTTGACCCTTTCCACCGTGAGGTCTGTAAGCTGCGAGGAAAAGGCCGGGAAGACCCACACGCCCCATACGAGGAACCCCAACACGGATCCCCAAATCCATCTTCTCCCTTTGACGGTCATTCTCTTCTCCTTCACGTACATGGGTTCCCCCTCAATGCATCTCTCAGGTTCCCGCTCCGGGAAGCGCTTCCTAATCAAACGAGCCGGGCATCTTCAACTCGACATTCCTGTAACTGATCTTCCTCTGTTCGTCGAGGTACGGCTCCTTGATGACCACCTTTCGGACCAACTGCTTGCCAAGGTCGGTCATCCGTTCCTCATCGATGATTTCCTGCACCACACCCCCATTCGTCCCGATGTAGGTGCCCTTCTTGAGCAGATAGCCCTTCCCGCCTTCCGGGCCCTTGACCATGGCTGCAACCTGGTTGTCGGCCTTGACAATGGACGTCAGGGAAACGGCCGCAAGGGGGATGGTCTGGAGTTCTGTCCGGGCCTGTTTTAAGGCCTCGAGCTGTGCCAGCACCTTTTGCAACTCCTCGTCGCGTTGGCCGCTCTTCTGGAGCTGGGTAATGGTCTGGGACTTCTTCACGATGAAGGATTCGAACGGATCGGTCTTCCCTTGCGGATCGTACACGAACTCGGAAGGCGTGGCGCTCTTCACATCCCCTTTTTCGGCGACCTGCGCCTCCTGGACGGGAGGGGTCTTTGCAGGCGTTTTAGGCGCCGCATCGACTGTGGCTCCGGCTCCCCACACCATGAGGACGGCGGCAAGGAATGGGATGAGGGTTCTATGGATACCGATCACTTCTTTTTCCTCCTTCCCTTTTTCTTTGCCTTTTTGTCGTCCTTTTCCTCTGCTTCTACTTCTTCTTCGGGCTTGAACTGGAAGGTCACCGCCTCGCAGCTCGTGATGAGCTGCGTGGAAAGCGCCTCTTCCGGCTTCATGGACACATTCAGGATGTTCACGATACGATCCATGCGCCCGACCTTGTCAAAAAACTGTGCCACGCGGTGATAGGTACCGGAGACACGGATGGACACCGGGATCTCGATGTAAAACCCCTGGCTGCGTTCGGCCTGAGGATTGAAAAGCATGAACTCGAGGCCTGACTCTCTTCCGAGCCGGGTGATGTTCGTGAGCAGACTGGGGATCTCCTTAGAGTCCGGGAGGATCTTCAGGGCTTCTTCGAGCTGGAGGTTCACCCGCTCGAACTTCCGTTCGAACTCCTCCAGGTTCTTGGCCCGCTTCTTGACCTCGGCGAGCTCTTTGGCGAGCTTCCGGTTCTTATTTTCCACGTCGGCGATATCTGCAGTCCTCGGGATGTAGTACAACCATATAAATGCTCCTGCAAGCACCACAATGGTACCCACCAGGATCAAGATACGAATGGGCATCTTGATCTTTTCGACTTTCTCGAAAAAGGAGTCCTTGCGCTCTTCCATGCCTAGTGCATCCCTTTCGCTTTGCCGGATCGTTCCCGGGGATCAGGATTCGAGACTCCGGGGTTCCCACCGCCTTTTCACACGGTGCTTCCTACTTCTTTCTTCTGCCCTTCTTGCCCTTGGTTACGGGTTCCTCGGGTTGAAAGGCGTAGGTCTTGCAGTTCAATGTGAACTTGGCCAGCATCACGCCTTCCTGCTCCGTAGCCTGGATGCTCTGCAGGTCCACGGCCTTGATGTGCTTTGCCTTCTCCAGGTTCACCATGAAGTCCGCAACGGTCTCGTTGTCCTTGGCCGACCCGCGCAGGGTCAGGCTCCCGCCGGATTCCGCCAGGGCTTCGAGCCACAGCCTGTCCCTGGGAACGGCCTGTGCCAGTTCATCCAGGAGGCGTACGGGGCCCGCCTTCCCCTCCTCGAGTTTCTTGATGACATCGAGCTTCTTTTCGATCAACTGAATTCTCTTATCCAACTCATCGATCCGCTGGATGGTCTTTTCATAGTTCCCAAGCTCCTTTTTCAAGCTCACCTGGGTATCCCTGGCATCGTTGAGCTTGCCGTTGAGCTGGAGAAACGTGTAGAGCATGCCCACCAAGAGGAGAATCATGCAGAGTACGTACACCGAGATCTGCCTCTTGATGTTTTCCCGTTTTCTTGCGGCCCGGAAGGGCAGGAGATTGATGCGTATCATTTGTCTCCGATGCTTCTCAAAGCCAGACCTACAGCCACGGACGCCTGCTGCCCCATGTAGCTGAGGTATCTGGGATCGAACACCTTTTCGTTGACCTGCAGGTTGGAGAACGGGTTGAGCTCTTCCACAGGAAGCTCGGTCTCCAACTCCAAGTACTTCCGGAAGCCTGGTATGCGTGTAGAGCCCCCGCTGACAAATATCTTCTCGATGGTCTCATCCGGATAGGTGGAAGCCAGAAAGTCGAGGGCCCGTTTGATTTCCTGCCCCCACCCGGAAATGACATTCGTAAAGATCTCTTCCAGCTCGGGCTTCTGCTCCTCTGTGACGGCACCTGTGAGCTTGATCTTTTCCGCCTCTTCGAACGAGATGTTGAACTTGCTCATGATCGCTTCCGTGACCTGGGAACCGCCATAGGAGGAATCTCGAGTGAATATGGATACTCCGTTCTTGACAGCGTTGATGCCCAACTCCTCCGCCCCGACATTCACGAGGGCGAAGCATCCGTCGGTTGCCTCCAGACTGACTTCAAAAGCGTTCTGAAGGGCGAAGGCGTCTACGTCGAGAATCATGGGATTGAGGCCGGCCAGTTGCAGGAGGCTCACATAGTCCTCCACCATGTCTTTTTTGGCCGCAACAAGCATGACATCCATGAGCCCTGCACCCTCCTCCTTGTCGGAGTCCCCCTTTTCTTCTCCCACTTGTTCCTCAACCTCGCTCGACGAAGGCTCCAGGACCTCAAAGTCAAGGTTCACGTCGCTGATGTCAAAGGGGATGTACTGCTCCGCTTCATCGTGGATGCTGGACTCGAGCTCGGCGTCCGGGCGCCGATCAATACTGATTTTCTTGACAATGACGGAGTAGCCGGAAATGGACGTGGCCACATTCTTATTCTTGATTTTCAAATTGCGGAATAGATTCTTGATCGCGGAAGCAACGATTTCCATCTCCTTGACCGAGCCCTCGACAATGGCATTTTGAGGCAAGCCGATCACGCCGAAGCTCTCCAGGACCCGTCCCTTCTTCGTGTCGTTGATCTCCACGACCTTTATGGAATGAGACCCGATATCCAGACCGACGAGTTGATTCTTCTTGGCAATGGGCATCGTCTCTTCTCTTCTCGCTTATTCCTCGGGGAACAGTTTGGTTTTCTCGGACAAGTCGTATCCGAGTGCTAGAATGATCTTGCGTTTGGTCTCCATGCGGCAGTTCTTACCTTTTTCGACCCTGTCGATCGTCAGGGGCGATACACCAGCCTTTCTTGCGAGTTCGGCTTTGCTCATGAGCAGCGTCTCTCGAATCCCTTTCACTAGATTGCGCCCCAATTTCCCCCTCCGGATCCTAAGAAACCACAAGTCTTGCCTGTCCCATGATTTGATATCATACATATGTGGTGCTCTATGTCAAGTACTTTTTTATAAATTAATTTAAATTTATATAATTTATGCGTATATGGGATATACTAATAGGACCAAGCACTATATGTTGTGCTTTATAAGCATTTTTTCAGACCGGCGTGAGAGATAAAAACCCTCTTGCATGCCCAAAAATCGACCCCAAAAACCTCAGTGACAAACAAATCTTTTCATCCGCGGGGTTTTCATGTAGAAAAGGTCCCTGTGATGAGGAGGGAGGCGATGGGTTCAAAAAGGGAACGG
>JASFQI010000368.1:0-4748 GCA_050115555.1 Desulfobacteraceae bacterium | reverse complement strand
GCGGTTCGAGCCCGCGAAAACCATAGAGATCGAAGATGACAGCCTCCTGGGCCTGGAGCTGCCGCGTTTGACAGAAACGGGCGAGCTCGACCGGGAGAAGCTGGAAAGAGGCCTGCTTGCAGAGCGACTTGCAGCCGTTGATTGGGCTGACGAACCCGTAGATGAAGAGGAAGCGCAGCTTCAGAGCGCGTCACCGGAAAAACGGGACGCCGCCCTCGATACCCTCGCCGGGAAGATGTCTTTCGGGAACACGAGAGCTCGGGATGCCTTGGTCCGGTTTCTCGAATCCCTGCCGCCGCCTGGGACCCTCTCCGAGGTCCACTTCAAGATCAAGGTCCTACGCCTTCTGGAGCGCTCCCACACACGGCAGGACCTTGTCCCGATCCTGATCCGGGATATCTTCCGCACCCGCTCGAACAATACCACGAGGCAGTGGATCACGGCTGTGTTCTGCTTCCTGGAACGCACGTCCATAGAGTTCACGCGGGAACCGCTGGAAAGGATGCTTCAGGAAAAGCGGTTCTCTTCTCGACTAAAAAAGAAAATCAAGCACATCCTTTACGAACCGCGATGGGAGTAAGGAGGCGTTCCCGGTGAAGGTCGGACGCAATGACCCATGCCCCTGCGGCAGTGGAAAAAAGTACAAGAAGTGCTGCCTGCAGAAAGAGACCCCGGACTTCCGGGATCTCGACTACCGCAGGCTCTCCAAGGCCTATAACCACCTGGTGGACCGTCTGATCGGCCTGATGCCCCGGATCTTCGGCCCGGACGCCATAAGCGTGGCCCTGGACGAGTTTTTTCTCTGGCCCGACCTCGGCGACGAGCCCTCCGATGAGACCGTCGAACGGAACAGCCCCGTGTTCACCCCCTGGCTGTTGTTCCACTGGGAGAACCGCCTCGGCATCGCGGACGAACCGCTCCCCGGGCCCGAGGGGCGGACCGTGGCCGAGCTCTACGCCGAGGAAAAGGGCGACCGGCTCGACCCGCTGGAGCGCAGCCTCATCGCGTCGTTGAACCGCAAGCCGTTCACCTTCCTGGAGATCCTGAGGGTGGACCCGGGCCGCGGCCTGAAGGTGAGAGACGTGCTCACGGGCGCCGACACGGAGGTGAGGGAGCGATCGGCCACGGAGTACGTGCAGGCCGGCGACCTCATGTATGGGATCGCGGAGGAGGTGAACGACGTGGGCATGCTGGTGGGGGCTGGGACCACCCTCATCCCGCCGTCGCAAAAGCCGAGGGTCATTCAGTTCAGGAAAAGGCTCAGAGAGGAGGCGCCGGTCGTCACGGGGGACATGCTCTGGGACCTGCAGGGGGAGATCCGGGAGTTCTACCTTCGCTTCGAGGAGGCGCTTCACACCCTGCCGCAGATCTGCAACACGGACGGCGACCTGCTGGAGTTTCACCGGCTGGACTACGAGATTGTCTCGGCCGACGAGGCGTTCGAGAGGCTTTGGGACCTCTGCGTGACACGTGGATACGAGGAGCTGCGCGACGAGGCCAAGAAGGACGCACAGGGCCGTGTCACCCGGGCGGAGATCATCTGGGACCGGGAGGGGCACAAGCAGAGCAAAAGCCTGCCCAATACGCTCCTGGGGACCCTTCGGATTCGCGACCGCCGGATGACCGTGGAGGTCAACTCGGCCGAGCGGTCCCGGACCATCCAGGAGGAGATCACGACCCGGCTGGGCGAGGGCGCCCGGCTCCGGGCCGACACGATTCAGAGCACCGCCTCCATGCTCGAGCAGATGAGGCAGCAGGGCCCGCCTTCCGGAAAGGCGACCCGCGAGCACGACGAGCTCATGCAGGAGCCCGAGGTTCAGAAGCAGATCCTGGACATGCTCGCCGCCCACTGGGAGAGCTGGATCCACGAGAGCCTGCCGGCCCTCGGAGGCATGACCCCGAAAGAGGCCGTGAAGACCCCGGACGGCCGCGAGGCCGTGGAGGCTCTCGTCCTGGAAATGGAACGGGACCGCTGCTCGGACCCCCTGACGGCCGAGACCAACCGCAAGGGCATGCAGCGGGTCCGGGAGCTTTTGGGGCTATAGGGAATCGGGGACGGAATAGGGGACGCTGGTGAGAAACGCAAGTTTCTAAAAGAGAAACTTGCGTTTCTCACCAGCGTCCCCAACTTAATACCTGATCCCCTCCAACTCCCGTGCACGGAGGTAAGAGATCGAAGCACCGATCGGGGTCTCCTCCCAGACACGCTCCCGGTGTGCCGCCTCGTACGCCATGGGTTCCCTGGGGAACGCATCGGCGATGTGCTGAAGGATGCGTTCTTCCTCCTCGCTCAGGGGCTCGGCCTGGGCCAGGTCGGCTTCGCGGATCGGCTCGATGAGGTCCCGGTAATTGTTCAGGTGAGGGCCGTGGGGAAGGGCCGCATACGTGGCGCCGGTCATCCCGCGCTTCAGATGGGCGAATGCGAGCATGTCCGCGTACCAGAGATACGTGGCCGCATACAGCATGCGGTCGTCCTTTTTGAGCAGGCGTTTTCCGAGCCTTTTCTCCAACTCCGTCAGGACCCGCTTGATCCGGGGGATGGAAAGCGATCTCCCGCCCGTGTGGGAGACGTCCCCGTCCTCCGCCTTGAGAAGGGTTCTCAGCGCTCGATCCATGGCACGGTTCTGGATCAACCCCCTCTCCCAGCGCTTGATGCTGGCGACACCGACCCCCATGGCGTCGGCAAGCTCCTGCTGGCTGAACCCCCGGGCCTTTCGGAGCGCTCGGATCTCCTCCCCGCACAGGAGACCGGCCTTTCGGCGGTAGGCATCGGAGACCGCCCGTTGCATCGCACCGGCCGAAGCCGGCGTGCCGGCCTCGAGCCCGCAGTCCGGACACACGTAGCAGAGCGCCTGCACGGCGACGTCCTCCCCCCGAAAGGAAACGGTTTTTTCGCGCTCGACCGGTTCCATGGCGTGCTTGCAGTGAGCGCAGGGTATGGTCTTCATGAGGTTCCTCCCCGATCCCGGTGAAGAGACACCACCCAGAGCGCATCTCCACGAAGGGCAAACTTGAAATAGACGCGACACGCAAGCCGGGAGCAGTCGACTACAAAGGCAAAGAGCTCCATCCCGGAGATCTCCTGCTCGTAGGAGCGCTGAGGCGGATGGGTCCCCGCATACCGGGACGGATCGGCTTCATCGAGGAGCGACAGAAGCACCTCTTCGAGCTCTTCCTCGATGAGATACCCCAGGTCGAGGGCCTCTGCGATCAGCACTTCCTGGTGGAGCAGAAAGACCGCCGACCGTTCCACGGCATCCCGAGCGGCCCGAATCTTCCCGGTCAGCTCCTTGTAAGTGGGTCTACCCTTTGAGTTTGGTATCATTTGATCCTTTTGTCAAGGTCTTCGAGAAAAGAGGGGGCACGACCTCTCCGCCTTTCAAAACCTGATGAAGGGCAGGGCAGACGCGTCCGGCCCCAGGGAAAAGCAGCTGAAATGATGCATTTCAAATGCAGATTTGCAAGAAGAAAAGAGCGAGGGGAGTTGGTAAGTTCATAAGAGAAGGGCGTCCCCCTGCCCGATTATTGCTGCGCGCACAGTTCCTTTTTCGCACCTTCCGCGGTATGATGAAACCGTCTCGACGAGATCATACAAACCCTGGCTATGGATGGCCAGCTTGAGCGTGGGATGCAACACGCTTCATTAGCCCGGGCAGGGGAGTTTTTCACACCGCCGAACGCGTCCATCTGGAATGGCAGAGGAGTCAAAAAATGAAGTTCCAAGAATTAAAAAATGAGCAGAATGGATCGGATTCGGGCGATGGAAGCCCTTAGGAGTTCCTTGTTGTATGGGAATGAGGAGATCGAGACGCAAAATGGCATGACGACATCTTGGAGGAAAGAAAAAGGAATTGGTGAATATTTCTGGGATTGCATTATTTCTGATATCGAATTGCTTGTGGCGTTTGACAGGGACGATCCTCGTTCCGTTGGTGCAGATGGCGTGGTTGGCTCCTTCTCCCAGGTGATAGAAACGACGCTGATCCAGGTATCGGATGAGATCACGTCGCTTGACCGACCCGTTCAACCTCGATGGAAACCTGTTCAAGCAGGGCATTGCCCAAAGGGATTTCTCTGCCGTCCCCTCCCCTCGTCCCTCGCCGCCGCCCGCCTCTTCTCAATGGCCGAGGTCAAAGGTCCACTTGCCGCTTTCCGGGTCCTTCTTCAGCTTCAGCCCGTGCGGCTTCATGGAGGAGGAGCGGTTTCCACGTTCCCCGGCCTGCAGATGGGCAAAGTGCGCGTTGATTCGCCGCCGCCACTCTTTCAGCGGCCGCTCCCCGTACCGGCGGGAGAGCACCCCTGCCATCTCCTCCCGCGTGAAATCCCCGGTCAGGAGCAACATATCGATGCAGCCCGACTGCTGGTTCACGGAGTGCCCCAGCCAGGTCGTGCCCGCCCCTTCCGGCCGGATCAACCGCAGCAGCTCGGCGGTTTGTTGTGGGTCTTCAGGTTTCCCCGTGCTCATCGTTCACCTCCCTGTCCAGGTTCGGATCTCTTCTCCACCCCTTCTCCCCGCCCCTCGTACCGCGCCACCAGCCGCTCCGCCTCGCTCCGCACCGCCTCCCGCAGCGCCTCGGGCTCCAGCACCTCGGCCAGGAACCCCCACCCTAGCACCCAGAACCGGATCTCGTCCAGCCCCGCCACCTCGGCCTCGAACACGATGGCCCCGTCCCCCTGCTCCAGGATCTCCTGGGTCTCGTGCCACACCTTCTCTTGAATGTACCCCGCCGCCTCGGGCGCGAACCAAA
>JASFQI010000367.1:0-4776 GCA_050115555.1 Desulfobacteraceae bacterium | reverse complement strand
TTCACGGCTGCACAGCCTGCCGCAAGTGCTTTGAAAAAAAGGACAGGACATGCTCGGGCCGGGACGATGCCGTGAACGAGTGCATCGAAAAGATGCTCGGCGCGGAGGGTGTCATTCTGGCCTCGCCGACCTACTTTGCGGACCTTTCCACGGAAACCAAAGCCCTGATCGACCGAGCAGGATACGTGGCCCGCGCCAACGATGACATGTTCAAACGCAAAGTCGGGGCAGCCGTGGTTGCGGCACGACGTGCAGGCGCCATACACGCCTTTGACTCCATCAACCATTTTTTCTTCATCAGCCAGATGATCGTTCCGGGATCCTCCTACTGGAACCTCGGCTTCGGCCTGGAGAAGGGGGATGCAGAAAAAGACGACGAGGGGATTCAGACCATGCGGCAGCTTGGGAAAAACATGGCGTGGTTGATGGAAGCACTGTATGGATCCTCCTGACTTCCCAATGGAAAGCGAAAACAGCATGCTCTCAGCACGGATGAAAGAACTCAGGCCTTATGTGCCCGGAGAACAGCCGCGGGACCGGCAGTACCTGAAGCTCAACACGAACGAGAACCCTTACCCGCCCTCCCCGAAGATCAAGGCGTTTCTGGAGGAGTTCGACATCGACACCCTGCGGCTCTACTCGGACCCGCTCTCCAGGGACCTTCGGGAATGCATTGCCTCCCGGTATCAGGTCGCGGAGGAAGAGGTATTCGTGAGCAACGGATCGGACGAGGCCCTGTCTTTCTGCTTTTACGCTTTTTTCGACTCCGAACAAGACCCTCTTCTCTTTCCTGAATTCACTTACAGCTTCTACCCGGTGTACTGCGACTTTTATCACATCTCGTACGAACGGATCCCCCTGGACGGGGATTACGGCGTCCATTTGGAGGGATTTCTCGAGCGGCCCTCGTGCGGTGTGATCTTCGCCAACCCCAACGCCCCCACCGGGCACGGTCTTCCATTGGATCGAATCCGAGACTGGCTGCAACGGTACCCGGCCGACCGGGTCGTGATTGTGGATGAGGCGTATGTCGACTTCGGAGGTGAGAGCGCTGTGGGGCTGATCCGGGAGTTCCCGAACCTGGTGATCGTGCAGACCTTTTCCAAAAGCTTTTCCCTGGCCGGTCTCCGGCTCGGTTTCGTGATCGCCCGTGCCCCGCTGGTAGAGGCCCTGTTCACGGTCAAGGATTCTTTCAACTCCTACCCCACGGACACCTTGAGCCAGAAAATCGGAGCGATCGCCGTCTCGGACACAGCCTACTATGCCGACATCACAAGGAAAATCCTCGAGACACGCGAACGCTTCATCGCCCAGGCCGCGGACCACGGGTGGCAGGTCCTGCCTTCCAAGGCGAACTTCGTCTTTGCTTCCAGGCCGGGAGTGGCGGGTGGCGAGGTCTACCGCCGCCTCAAGGAACGCGGTATCCTGGTGCGGCACTTCGACGTGGAGGGAATTCGCGACTTCGTGCGGATCACCATTGGTCGGCCCGAAGACATGGATCGACTTCTGACCGAAATGAAGGAGGCCTTCTGATATGGAATCGGTTGTGCGGATCCCGGTGGAAGAAGGGGTGCTGTCCGTCTCGGGCACTCTGCACGAACCCGACGCCGGGACCACAGGAACCGAAACAGCCGTCATTCTCGCCCACGGCGCCGGAAACGATATGACCAATCCGCTCCTCGTCGCCGTGTGCCGCAAACTGGCCGAGAACGGCTTCCCGGCGCTTCGCTTCAACTTCCCTTACAAGGAAGCAGGGAAAAAGGCCCCGGATGCCCTCGCAACCCTCGTACGCACATGGCGATCGGCCGAACGGTTCATGCGTGAGGAGAGCGGGCGACGCGTGGACAGGCTCGTGGCCGGAGGCAAATCCATGGGTGGACGCGTGGCGTCCCAGATGGTCGCTGAGTGGCTCTTCCGGGCGGACGGGCTCCTTTTTCTCGGCTACCCGCTGCACCCTCCCGGAAAAAAGGACCGCCTCCGGGACGCCCATTTTTACGCCATCCACATTCCCATGTTTTTCTTTGCAGGCACGCGCGACCCCCTTTGCGACCTGGGGCTGCTTCGGGGAGTCCTGGGCCGGATCGAGACCGCCTGGACCCTTGAAATCGTCGAAGGGGGGGATCATTCGTTCAAGGTCCCCAAGTCCGCCGGACTTTCCCAGGAGGACGTCTACCAGCGCATGGCTCAAAAAACCTGCGAATGGGTGCGCTTACTCGGATCCTCCCATGCATAAGTCCGACCCGGGCCGAACGAGCGGGGAATGTCAGATACCCGCTTCGCCGCCTTGTCCCAGCCGGACCCGGACCATGGTCAGAAATGCCTCCGGTGAGCCCCGATCTTCCAGAAACCGGGCCGCATCAAAGTAGAGGCGGTCCTCAACTCGGCTCACATGCGTGCTGCAGAGCCTGCCGTTGAGGTAGTCCATGCGAAGCTCCCCCTCCTGCACCATGGAGGCGAAGTCCACGGACTCGGCCGGCACATCGAACGGCTGCATAAAAAAAGGCGCAGGGCTTTCCGCCAGCTCGTAGGAAAGCCGTGCCACAGCCTCCAGGACCTCCTCGGGCAATCGGTCCTCCGGAATGATCTCGATCACCTCTTCGTTCACACGTATAAAATTCATGGAAAGGAATCTATGCACCAGGCCGGCGCAAGTCAAGCCGGAAGCGGGGAAAGGAAGAGGAGTAGAGAACGCCATGGGTGCAGTTCGCACCCGAAAAGGCGGAACATACATGATGAAAGGATGGAATCAGTGCCGAGGTCTGCGGACCGATGCCGGGGACACGGGGCGCGTTTCAACGACCACGTAAAGCCCACCCGGGTGAATCACTCCTCCCGAGAACCCGCGATCCTTCAGTCTCTCGGCGTACTTCCTCAGCATACTCAACAAGTTTTGCCACCTTTGGAAATTCCGCATGCCCTTTCTCCTTTGAATCTCCCCGCTTTCCCGCCTTGGCGGGATGAGGACTACGTGAGTAAAGCATTTTGAAGGCGTCCATTGCCGGAACCAAAGAAGTGAAAATTGAAGGCAAATCTCTTCCGTCCAGGCATCTTACGACTCCGTCAGGATTCGCATGCGCAGACTTCCCACGCCGCATTCCAGGAGGGAAAGCCGCCGGGCGAGACCATAGGAGAGGTCCACGTCGCGTCCCTCTACAAAAGGCCCCCGATCCTTTACCACAGCCGTTGCGGTCTCTCCGGTCTGAGGATTCCTGAGCTCCACCCGCGTCCCGAACGGCAGTTCCCTGTGCGCGATAGAGTTCGCGTACATGTTGTAAAACTCCCCGTTGGCCATGGGTCTTCCGTGGTAATCCCGCCCGTACCAGCTCGCCACCACATCGGCTTCTTCCGGGAAGTCACGGGCCGGGGGCACCCGGATCACCTGCCCGGGATGAATCCGCCGGGGATCATCAATGCCATTTGCCTCGATCAATTCAGAAACCGGAATCCGAAACCGGCGGACCGCCAGCTTCCACAGGGTGTCCCCGGGTTGAATCGTATACGTGGTAAAACCATCGGCGCTCTTCAAGGACTCGGGCAAGGCAAAGGGGTCCGTTACAGGCGCATTTCCCGGCCCTTTGGATTCATTGGAGGATTCGGCCAGCGCTTTGTCAAAACGGGCCTCAAACGACTCCGGGCCTTTCAGGACGGCCCCTTCTCGCAGAAACCAGTTCCCGCTCGTCTTCGAGCGCCCCACGGCGTGAGGGTTCATGTTTTTCAGGGTCTGCCAATTCGTATTCATGAGCGACGTCACCTTGGCGATGGTGTCGCCCTGCTGGACCTCGTACGGCATAAGCCTCTCCCTGCTCGTCCCCCCAATTTAAGGATTGGTTTTGATGGGTTGGCTGAATGCGGGTGCAGCCATACCTGGATGGGGGAAACATCGTTTCCTTCATAAAGCAGCAATTCTCGTGCCATTTTGAGGGGCTTGTCGCAGGGGGGAGGGGACGTGTTAAAAGCCGCAGTTCAGCTTTCCGGAGAACTTGTGGGTGCGTTCCCAGACGGAGATCTCGCAGATCTCGTGGCCCGTGACCTCGTTTTTACCGGTGCGGAGGGAAAGCATGGACCTGATTTGATGAATCTCACGGTCCTTTGCATCACGAAAAAAGATGAGTAGCTCGCACCCATCCCAGTCCCGGTCCGATTCGATCGTGGCCTTCCAGGTGAGCGTCACGAGTTTGGCGTGTTCGGCCACCTTGTTGACCTCGAGGCTGACATCTAGCTTGGCCAACGCAGCAGGGGCGAAGACGAGTACGGCTCCGAGGACCGCAACCAGCAAGACGTATGACAGGCGATGTTTCACGTTGCAATCCAGTACAAGTTTGCGCGAGAGGAGGGTATCCCTTGAAAGACTACACCGGGAGATCACCGCGCCCCGGATGTGGGAAAGGCCCCATCCACCTCGTCCAGGAGTTCGAAGGTTGCATCGATGAAGCTGTCCATGCTGTCCCTGCGGGATGGATCCCGCTCCTTGCTCGGGACGCTGACGATCCTTCCACACGCCGGGCACCGCAGGGTGGACCCGTCCGAGGCATCCACCCGGCATTTCCGTCCGCACGTGCATTCAATGAGAATATCCGCCATAGGATCTCCTTGCGCCCGGATGTTTTGGGGTCATCATTCGGATTCATACACCCCGGACTCCGTTCACGGCGCAACGGTTTTAGAAAACGTCCATGTTTTTTAAACAATACTTCATAAAAGAGCATGACGTCAAGGTCAAGACTCTGCTCAAGGGTTTCAGGGCTTCGGGGTAGTCAGGATGCCCAGGGGTCGCAG
>JASFQI010000366.1:0-4834 GCA_050115555.1 Desulfobacteraceae bacterium | reverse complement strand
GCACCCTGGCACAGTGGGCCCGGAAAACCGGATACCGCGTTGCCGTGCTTTCCAGAGGTTATGGGGGTTCCCGGAAGGACCGTGTCCTGGTGGTCTCGGATGGGCGTGGGGTGTGCGCGGGTCCGGACGAGGCCGGGGACGAGCCGGTCCTTCTGGCGCGCGCCCTTTCGGGCGTGCCGGTGGTGGTGTCGAAGACCCGCTACCAGGCAGGAAAGAGGGCGCACGAGGAATTCGACACGGACTTCTACATCCTGGACGACGGGTTCCAACACCGTGCCCTGGCACGAGACCTGGATCTCGTCCTGGTGGACGCCCGGGACCCGGTGGGCAATGGTCGCCTTCTGCCGTGGGGTCCGCTTCGCGAGCCCGCGCACCAGGTGGGCCGGGCGAACGCCGTACTGCTCACCCGAACGCAGGGATGGGCCCCGGGGCAAAGTCCGGCAGAGGAGTGGCTCTCCCGGTTTGATCATGGGCCCTGCTTTCGGAGTGTTCACCAACCCGGCCCTCTGGTCTTCTCGACCGGGAAAACCCAACCGGCCTCCTCTTTGAAGGGTATGCCGGTGGTGGCCTTCTGCGGCATTGCGAAGCCCGGGGCGTTTCAAGAGACCCTGGAAGGACTTGGTGCAAACGTAAGGGCCTTTCGAGGGTTTCGGGACCACCACGCCTACAACCGCAGGGAGGTGGAGGCGCTGGAAGCGCTCCGAAACGAGCAGGGGGCCGATCTCCTGGTCACCACGGAAAAGGACTGGGTTCGCTCCATGCCGATCCTGGAGTCGGTTGCTCAATCGGCGTTTCTGCGTGTGTCGCTGGAGATCGGTCCGGGGCGGGAAGCGCTGTTTCGAATGATTCAGGAACGGGCCGCGCAAAAGGGTGTGACGCCGGAGATCGTGGACAGGGGATAGCCCTAACGCATGAGCTTTTCGTGCATAAAAATATTGTTATCGTCTCTGTTTCGCGTTGGTGGGGCGGAAGTCTTTTCTCAAATGAAGGGCGTCCCCCTTGACAGAAGGAAAGCCTGTGCTACACTGTTTCCGTGTAGCACAGGAGGCAGGCCATGGCAAATCTCACTATCACCGTAGATGAAGGATCATTGAAAAAGGCACGCATTCGGGCACTGGAGGAGGGGACCTCGGTCAATGCCTTGCTGAGGAATTTCCTCGAATCCTATGCCGGCACGTCTCGATTGCAGCAGGAAGCGGTTCGAGAAATCGTGGCCCTGTCCCGGCGTTCGCAATCCCGACGGGGGAGGGCGCGTTGGTCGCGGGACGATCTCCACGAGCGCGAATGATGCGGGTATTTTTTGATACGAACATCCTTGTCTATCTCTACGACGCGGACGCGGTCGAAAAGAAAGAGCGTGCATGTGAGCTCTTTGAAAAAGAGGCCTCCGCGGGTCGTTTGATCTTGAGTACCCAGGTCCTTCAGGAGTTCTATGTCGCAGTGACCCGCAAGCTCGCCGTGCCCCTGGAACCGAAAGAAGCCGAAGATGTCGTCCGCAACCTTTCTATCCTGCCGGTGGTTCCCGTTGACACGGAACGGATTCTTTCCGCTATTGGAAGGAGCCGTCGATACCGGCTCTCTTTCTGGGATGCCCTGATCATTGAAACGGCGCTGGCCGGAGGAGCGGAACGCCTCCTTTCCGAAGACTTGCAGGACGGTCAGGTCATCCAAGGCCTGACCATTGAAAATCCATTTGCCTGACGCCTCACCGCGCCTGGGCCGGTTTTTTCGCTCTCTTTGCGACTTTGCGTCTTCGAGAGAAATGAAGCAATGATTTTTTCTGTTGGTTTTCACGCCTTAGCGTGAGCGTGAGATGAAAGGATATTCCTGTCCACAATGCGCAATTCCGAGGAGCACATGGTTCGAGTTCTTCGTCTCCTTCTGCGGGGAATGTCCTGGATTCCGTATCCGGTGGGTCAGCTCCTGGGAGGGATGCTGGGCACAGCCGCATCTTTCCTTCCGGTTCCACGGTTGAGGGTGGCGCTGGAGAACATGCGCGCATGCCTGGGAGCAGAGAGGAGCGAGGCGGATCTGAGGTGGCTGTACCGGCGCATGTTCCGCCACTTCGGCCGGATGTTCTTCGAGGTCCCGCACATCCTTCGCATCACGCCGGACAACGTGGAGCGTTATGCCATCCTGGAGAACGAGAAGCACTTCTTCAGGGCCCTTGCGCAAGGCAAGGGGGTCATCGTGCTCACGGCCCACTTCGGCAACTGGGAGCTCATGTCTGCGGTGGTTTCCCTTCGATGCGGCGGGGGATCGATTGTGGTGAGGCCCCTGGATTTTCCGCCCGCCGATCGGATCCTGGAGGAGCTTCGGTCCCGGTTCAACAGCGAGATCATTCCAAAGCAGAAAGGGGCCCGGCGCATTCTGGCCGCACTTCGTAATGGAAAGGCGGTGGGGATCCTGCTGGACCAGAACGTGGATTGGTACGAGGGCATCTTTGTGGATTTCCTTGGACGGACCGCGTGTACGAACAAGGGACTGGCCCTGATCGCCCTGAAGACCGGTGTGCCGGTGGTGCCGACATTGACCATCCGCCGGCCGCAAGGAGGCTACCGCGTGGTGTTCTTCCCGCCGGTGGAACCCCAACGCACCGGGGACCCTCAACGGGACGTGGAGGACACCACGGCCCGCTACGCGGCGGTCCTGTCCAGGGTCATTCAGGCGCACCCGGACCACTGGTTCTGGTTCCACAGGCGCTGGAAGACCCGGAATTTCTGTCCCCTGCCTGCACCTCCTCACGGGGGAACGGAATGAGCGCTCCGGAGCGGTCGACGGAGAAAAGCAGTCCTGGAACAGGGGCGGCTGTATGCGTCCCGGAACCGGAACGGATCCTGGTACGGTCCACGAACTGGATCGGCGACGTGGTCATGACCCTGCCGGCCCTGGAAGCCCTTCGGGAGCGGTTTCCACAGAGCCGGATCACGGTTCTCGCGCGACCCTGGGTGGCCCCACTTCTGGAAGCGCATCCAGCCGTGGACGGGGTCCTCGAGCTCGCCAAGGGGAAGGGCCGTGTGCGCAATGTCATGGAGGTTCTGCGCACCACAGGCCGGGTCCGGAGCACGCACTTCCACATGGCCGTGCTCTTTCAAAACGCGTTCGAGGCGGCCTTCATCGCCTGGGCCGCTCACGTGCCGGTGCGGGTGGGGTACGACACGGATGCCAGGCGTTTCCTGCTCACGCATCCGCTTTCCAGAAAACGGACCCGTGTGCATCGGCACCAGGTGGAGTACTATCTGGATCTTGTCCGTGCCCTGGGTTGGAACGGGACCGCACGCGAGCCGCGTCTTTTTACCCTTGAGGCGGACCGCGTCGAAGCGTTGGAGATCCTGGCTGCAAAAGGCCTTTCCTCGAGCGGCATGAGGATCGGCGTGGCCCCGGGTGCCGCCTACGGTCCGGCCAAGAGGTGGCCGCCGGAACGCTTCGCCCGGGTCGCAGACCGGGCTGCAGACGCATGGAACGCGCCGGTCCTGATTCTGGGAAGCAAGGGCGACGCAGAGGCCTGCGAAGCCGTGGCAGGCGCCATGAACCATGGCGCCGTCAACCTTTGCGGCCGCACAGAGCTGGGACAAGCCGTGGCCCTGATCGAATCGTGCGGCCTTTTTCTCACGAACGACTCGGGCCTCATGCATGTGGCCTCGGCGTTGAACGTCCCCACCGTGGCGATCTTCGGCTCCACGGACCCGGTGGCCACCGGACCGCGAAGCCCCAGGGCCCGGGTGGTTCGAAATCCCGTACCCTGCGCTCCCTGCTTTCGGACAGTGTGCCCGACCGACTTTCAATGCATGCTCGACATCTCGCCGGAAAGGGTGTGGGAGGAAGCGAGACAGCTATTGAGCTGTTGAGCTGTTAAGCTGTTGAGCTGTGAAGCTTTTGGACGGATAAGGTGAAAAGGGATTGAGGTGTTCAGGGAAAGGGCAGTGGAAACATGTTGGATAGCCTGATGGTATGGGCAAGCTCTGAGCCCGTTGTGTTTGGGTGGCATCAGGCAGTCTCCGAGAACGGGTGAGGGAGTAGGGCGGCATTTACCATACCGCCGCAGGAGTCGGTGTCCCCTTACCCCATACCCCTTCAATCCTGCTCTTTTTTTGGGAGGCATTCCGTGAAACGACCCGCCGTGTTCCTGGACCGGGACGGAACGATCAACGAGCAGATGGGGTACATCAACCACCCCAGCCGGTTCGTTCTTCTTCCGGGCGTGGCCCGGGCCATTCGCCTGCTGAACGAGAACGACGTGCTTGCCATCGTGGTGTCCAACCAGTCCGGTGTGGCCCGGGGTTACTTTCCCCTGGAGCTGGTCCACGAGGTGCACGACATCATGCGGGAGGAACTCGTCCTCCATGGCGCCGTGCTGGACGACGTGCTCTTCTGTCCTCATCACCCGCAGGGTACGGTCCCGGAGTACACCCGCGCGTGCGAGTGCAGAAAACCGGGAACAGGCATGGTCGATTCTGCACGGGAGCGTTTCGATATTGACATGACGCGATCCTTCGTGGTAGGGGACCGCTTTTCAGACGTGGAGCTGGCTCATCGATGCGGCACGGAGGCCGTTTTGGTGGAAACGGGGTACGGCCGAGGGGAGGTTCAGTACGTGCTGCCCGACAAGGAGCACCAGCCGGCGCACGTGGCCCCGGACCTCGAAGCCGCGGTCCAATGGATGCTCCACAAACAGGGGATGCTCGCTTCACAGGACTCCTGAGCGTTCCAGAAGGACAAAGCCCTGCGGTATGTAGGATCCCGGTGCAGGTCTCGCCGGAAAAGCTTGTACAGGCGCGGTATCCTTTGTAACATAAAAATTTTGGGTTTTTATCTATCCCTTCTTCTCTATGCT
>JASFQI010000365.1:0-4871 GCA_050115555.1 Desulfobacteraceae bacterium | reverse complement strand
GGTTTCCGGTTCCTGCTTCTCCAAGAGGGTTTCTCCGGCCGACCGTTCCTTTCGGCTTTCCAAAACGCCTTCCATGGGGAATAGAGTGGGACTCGGTTCTCCATACCCGTACCGAGGTCTGCGCTCCAGGCATGAGCACGACCTCGCGGACACGCGAAGCCAATCATGGCAGACTCGTTCAGCTTCTGATTCGTGATGGCAAAGCAAAAGCACAAGCCCAACCCGCGCAAATCCCGAGGAACGAGGCACACGTACCGAGTTCTCAGGGATGAGGAAGGAAGCGCAGGAGAGGAAACGGGCTTTTTTCACAGCCTGCATGAACGAGAATCGATCCCCGTGGTCGAATGAGGAGAGGATAGGATGGAAAACAGCCAATTTCAGAGCAGAGTCTCCATGTGTATGCAGTGCGGAATGTGCACGGGGAGTTGCCCCGAAGCCGGAATCACCGACTTCAACATCCGCACCCTGGTGAGAAAAAGCCTGCTGCAAAAGAATGTCGACAAGTCGATTCCCTGGTATTGCACTTCGTGCGGCGAATGCCTTCTCCGGTGCCCCAGGGATGTCAAGCCCATGGAAATGATCATCGACCTGAGGTCCCACTTTGTCGAGGAAGGACAGATCCCCGTCTCCATCCAGAAGGCTCTGGAGTACACCTTCGTCCAGAAGAATCCCTGGGGGCGCCCCCGCACCAAACGGGGAGACTGGATGGGTGAAATGGGTGTGGAAATTCCTCATGTGAGCGAGACGGACTCGAAACGACTCCTCTTCACCTGTTGCAGCCAGGCCTATGATCCCCGGTGCATGGTCATCCCGGCAAACGTGGCGCGGATCCTGAAGAAGGCCGGCGTGGAAATCGGCATTCTCGGCAAGGACGAAGCCTGCTGCGGGAACGAGATTCGAAGGATGGGAGAATCCGGTCTTTTTGAGGAACTCCAGGAAGAAAACCTCGCGACCTTTGAAAAACACGGCGTCAAGGAAATCATCGCTCTTTCGCCGCACTGCATGAACGCCCTAAAAAACGAGTATGGGGATCACGGAATCAAAGTGATCCATTACACGGAACTCCTGGCCGAACTCGTCCGTGAGGGGGCACTCCGGTTCAACTCGGCGTTCGAAAAAAAGGTGATCTATCACGACCCGTGCTTTCTGGGAAAACAGAACAAGGTCTTTGACGCGCCTAGGGATACCCTGAAGGCCGTTGAAGGTCTCGAACTCCTCGAATTTTCCGGATGCCGGGAGAACTCTCTCTGCTGTGAAGGCGGGGGGGGAAGGATGTTTTACGAGACCGAGAAATCCTATCAGCGAAACAGCGAAAAACGGGTCCTGGAAGCCGTGGAAAAAGGCGCCGACGTCCTGGCAACGAGCTGTCCTTTTTGTGTCATGACGCTGGAGGACCCGGCTACTGAAAAGAATCTACCTGTGATGGAGCTGTCGGAAATCATCGTTGAGGTGCTCGAGTAGGCCGAATGGAATCTTCCCGCCGTCCTGCCGAACACCTCTCTTTTCTTTCTGAGTGAAAGGGGAAGAACACCCGAGGGGGTACAAGCCCGTCCATGCTCCCTGGAATGCCGATCATGTCTTGACCTGCGGTCGAAAATCATCCATCCTTTTCCCCTACGTCGATGGGAAAGGGATTCACCGTTCCTTTTATAAACGGTTCCCGGAAAGCGAACGCCTTTTCCGAATGGCTCGAATGCCCAGGAGGGGGCATGGACAAAACCCCCGAGGAAAAAAGGGCCGTCGCCCGAACACCTGCAAGCAATTACCACAGCGTGGAGTTCTTCCCTGGACGCCATGCCTTTGCCTACCAGTTCAGGCTCTGGGACCTCTCTTCCCAGGGGCTGTGCTTCCTTGTTAAAAAGGACTCGAAGATTCTGGAAAGCCTCGAGGTGGGGGCCGTGTTCGACATGACCTTCTATGGTCCAAGAGATACCACGACCCCCCAGTCCTTGAAGGCGGAGATCCGTCACATCACCTGGAAGAAAGAAGGCCAGTTTAAAGGTCACTATCTCGTAGGGCTCGCCATTGTAGGGGATCCGCTCAAGGACCCATCCGAGTAATCCGTCGAAAAGCGTCAGGAGTGGAGAGCCCCGCCACCAGGAAATTCACTGAGCAGGAGTAAGGAATATGCGGCCCGTTTCTGAATACATCGCCAGGTGCTTTGCCGAGGAGTCCAGAGGCGCATCTCGAGCTGAGGCCTTTGCCCTTCAAGCTGAGAAGGACGGTCGATCCGCCCTGGCTTTGCTCTTTCGAACGATCGCAAACGCCCAGGGCGTCCGCGCCAGGAGATTCGGACATCTGATGCGTGGAAAAATAGGAACCACCGAAGAAAATCTGGCAGAGGCGGCGGAGGCCGCAGCGGACCGCGAGGGGAGCTATGCCGCCATGCTAGAGGACATTCGGGCGGAGGGACCGAGCGAGGCCGTGCGTAAAGGATTCATCCAATCCAGAAAAACCGTAGAAGAGATGAAGACCCTTTTACAGCAAGCGTCGGAGGGCAAAGGCCCGGGCGCGGATACTGCGTGCTTTGTTTGCCAGATCTGCGGGCACATACACTTCGGATCTATCCCGAAGAACTGCCCGATCTGCGGGGCCGTACCCGGAAGATTTCAGCGAGTGGAGTAATGCAGCGGCTTCTTTGGCCGCAGCTCGTGCGGTCAGGAAGGCCCCCCGTCCCCACCGAAACGGAAAGGAATCCCTCATGAAGAAAACGACCCTCGGATGGACGCTGTTGGCGTTTCTCCTCGTCTTGGCCGCCCCTGCCTATGCAGACGACTCGCCTATGGGCCTGTGGAAAACCATCGACGATGACGGAAAAACCGAAAAATCATACGTCCAAATCACAGAGAAAGACGGGACCCTGTCAGGCAAGGTGATCCGTCTCCTTCAGAAACCTCAGGACACCTTGTGTGATCAATGCACCGGGGACAAAAAAGACCAGCCCATCGTGGGGATGGAAATCATGTGGGGGCTCAAAAAGGAAGAGAACGGGAACGCTTATTCCGGCGGAAAAATTATGGACCCCGACAACGGCAAAGAATACCGATGCAAGATCTGGCGTGAGGGAGACACGTTGAAAGTGCGGGGGTACATCGCTTTCCTGTACCGGACCCAGACCTGGTTCCTCGTCAAGGAACCCCAATAAGGTGAGAGGGTCCCTGGTGCTCCTTCCACACCACCGAGGTTCCCTTGAAGATCCGGTCCCTCAGGGCTTCCGCCGCAAGACGGTGCCCCAGAGGGGTCCAATGTAAGTCTCCGTGAAAATAGACGGGTTCTCCCTCGGTCCCCCGAATCTGCGGCTTGAGGGACGGAATCAGGTTCACCCATCGAACTCCCCTGCGACGGCACACCTCCTCCACCACGCTGACGTAATCATGTTCCGGGACTTCGTCCGCGATGTTGTCCGCCGTGGGCACATAGACGAGAAAGAACCGAATCCCGTTTTCCTCGCAAAGGCGTTTCATCTCGGTCAGCATGGAGTCAAAGACCGCGACCTCTTCCTCCGTAAAGGGATGGGGCTTCTTTTCAAGCTCTCCGGACCGGGTTCGAGTGGTTTTCTCCCCGCGGTCTCGAAAGCGCCTCTTCAGCCGCCGTTCGATCGCATCCACGTATTCCCGAAAGCAGCCGTGGTAGTACCTCAGGTACGTCAGGGCATAAGACATGCGGCTGAAGGATCGATAACCGCCCCCGATCGGGTTGGTGATGGGGTAGTTTTTCAGCACGATCCTCCCGCTCTCGTCCTGACTGCAATAGGGACGGGTGTCCTCGCGGCCGTTGAGGTTGTCCTCGAAGTCGTTGCTGTACATCAACAAACCGACCATGTCGGGCCTCATGGGGAGGACCTCCCTCTCAAGCTGAATCCGCTCCTGCACCGTGCCGAAGGTGTTGATCCCGAGATTGATCACATTGTATCGGGGACCCAGCATGTCCTGAAGGATGTCGCTGAACAGCTCTCCCTCGCTCACGCCCCAGCCCCACGCAAAAGAGTCCCCCAGAAATACGACCTTCCGTGCATTGGAGAGTGGTTCAATGTGTGAAGCCTTCTTCCGGTAGCCCCGATCGTCCAGGGTGATGTGCGCCTTAAAATCCTCACGAACAAAGATACCCTGGAAGCCGGCCAGTCCCCTCCACCCAAGGTAAGGGTCAGCCACGTGAAAAGCGTTCAGGGCATTTCTATGGTAGGGCGTCGTTTGAGTGACTCGCAGGACCCCCTCTGCAACCAGCAAGGCCAAGACCAGGCCCAAGACGATTGCGGTCAGGCTGAAACCGAGTCGCTTCAACCGGTCTTTCCACGCTTTTTCTTTCATTCCCCCTCTTCCGACCACAGAAAAGCCGGCGGCTGAAAAGGCTTTGCTCGCACATTCCTCAGTTGCGAACACCTCGGCTCATCGACCGCTCTGCTTTTTTTCTTGAATTCGAACGTCAAACACCATACGTAACAATTGAGATGAGCAAGCAACCCTACTTTGTCTCGCTCCACCATCAAATCCGGCTGGACGAAAATCTACCGGCATTGGGCCCGATTGACGCGGACGCCGCCGCTCTGATCTCCGGTGCAGCCGGCGTCCTCATGCCGAAGTACGGCTCTCCCACACGGTACCGTCAGGTGGCGAGGATGGCCAGGAGCCACTTTCCAAGACTTGCGGCCCGGTATGCCTATCGCGGCAAGGCCAGGCAAACCGCCCTTTTCCGTGCACTCGCCATCCCCCACCCGAGGACGGTAATCTACCAGACCCCCGGGGACGCGGCAACCGAATTGAAAAACAAACCCTCCCCCATCCCCCTTCCCTTCGTACTCAAGGGCGATTCCGGCGGAGGAGGATCGGCCGTTTTTCCCATCCGCTGCCTGGAAGAATGCATGGAGTGCCTTA
>JASFQI010000364.1:0-4871 GCA_050115555.1 Desulfobacteraceae bacterium | reverse complement strand
ACATGCGATAGGCTGTGACCGGGTCGAACCCCTCCTCCAGGGCGATGCGAATCAGGCGGTCATTGATGCCGTGCTCTTTGTAGAAGGCAGGGGACGAGCAGTCGGTGGTCAGCATGATGCGGTCTGTTCGCAGGCCCTCCTGCCGCACCTTTTCCAGCAACTCGTGCAGATCCTGTCGCAGAGAGCTTTCTCGCAACATGGCGTACATGCCCAGGCGGAGGCGCTCCACCACCTCGTCCCCTCGGATGCTCTCGTGGCAGGATTCCACGCCCGCCCCGGCCAGGGACACCAGGTGATCCCATCGGGCCCCGGCGGTGTGGCCGTCCACCCGCTTCTTCAAGGTCTTAGCGTATCGAATGATCTCCTGAAGCTTCGCATTCCCGCGGACCAGATCCTGCCAGCGGGTGATCTCCCCTACGGACTGAACGTTCGGGTGCGACAGGAGGCGCCGAATATTTTCTTTGGAAAAAAGGACGTCTTCCTCCTCCATGGGGGTCTGCGGGATTGCCCGGGCCCACCAGTAATAGGTAATGGGCAAGCCCTGGAGACGCTCCATGAACGTCTCGAAGCGCTCGACACCCATGAGCATGTAAAAGACCAGATTGTCACAAAATAGGGTGGTGATTCCACGGGCGGAAGCGGCCTCCCCGAAAGAGACCGGGTTGTAGACGAACCAGGGGTGAAAGTGGGGGTCCACGTAACCGGGTACCAGCCATTTGCCGGAGACGTCCAGGACGCGGGTTTCGGGCGTGAGCCCCAGGCTGTCGTCGCCCACATAGGAGATCCGCCCGCCTGTAACGGCTACATTCTGAGGAAGGAGCTCTCCGGTATACACATTCAGGACGGTTCCACCTGCAAGGAGGAGGTCCGCCCGGCGGTTCAGCAATGCCATGGAATCCTCGTGTGGGGCGCTTCGGCCGTGCAAGGCTCGAAGGCGTGGAAAAGGGCACATACCGCAGGGCTTGGGACGTGCGGTTGGGAAGGCATGATAGTCGAGCTTAAAAGCGCGTGTCAATTCCTGGTATGCGTTTCCTGGTTTCCCCGGATCCGCGCTCTCCATTCGCATCGTGTCCGTTCAGGGCCGGGACGCGATTTGCGGCACGGATCACGGATAGGGCTTGCGGGGTGCAGGAGGGCCTTGACAGGAGTCGAGGCGTCCCCTATCATCCGACTCAAACGCCTTGAGCCGGAACGGATACGGAAGGAATGGATGTATGTACAATGCAAGCGATTTAAGAAAGAATCTCAAAATTCAGCTCGACAACGAGCCGTATGTGATTACCGACTTTCAGTTCAGCAAGCCGGGAAAGGGTCAGTCCCTGTACCGGTGCAAGCTAAAGAACATGATCACGGGGTTGGTCATCGACCGCACGTATCGCTCCGGGGACTCCTTTGAGCAGGCCAACCTGGAAGAGCGGAGGATGCAGTACCTCTACAACCAGGACGAAGAGTACTACTTCATGGATGTGGAGACCTATGAGCAGTCCATGCTCACGTCGGAGCAGGTGGGGGAGGCGAAGAACTACCTGACCGACAATCTGGAGGTGGACATCCTCTTTTTCGAGACTACGCCTATCGGCATCACCCTGCCCAACTTCGTGGATCTCACCGTGACCCAGGCGGATCCGTGGGTGAAGGGGGATTCCGTGTCCGGCGACAGCAAGCCTGTGACCCTGGAGACCGGATACACGCTGCGGGTCCCGCCTTTCATCGAGGGAGGGACTCGAATCACTCTCGATACCAGGACCGGGGAGTATGTCACCCGGGTCAAGGAATAGATCCGCCAACAGCGGAGTGAATATCGAAGCGAAACAGCAGAACCTCCGGCTGCGCGCGAACATGATGCGGGCTGTCCGGAGGTTTTTTGACGACCGGGGCTACCTGGAGGTCGAGACCCCGCACATCCTCTCCGCTCCGATTCCGGAGCTGCACATCGCCTATATCGAAACCCCCCGGGGCGTGCTTCACCCTTCTCCAGAGCTTTACATGAAACAGCTCCTTGCATCGGGCTACGAACGCATTTACCAGATCTCCCGGTGCTTTCGCGCAGGGGAGCGGGGGGGTCGCCACCTCCCGGAGTTCACGCTTCTGGAGTGGTACTGCGCAGGGACGGACTATCGCGGGTTGATGAAGGAGTGTGAGGCCATGATTCGTTTTGTGGCCGGAAAGCTGGGACTCGGATCATCCATAATGTACCAGGGAAAGGAGATCGGTCTGGATTCCCCCTGGGACCGGGTGACGGTGCGTGAGGCCTTTGGCCGGTATGCCTCTGTTTCCCTCGACTCCGCACTCGCTTCCGGTCGATTCGAGGAGATCCTGGTGGGTGAAATCGAGCCGCACCTGGGTCACCCCCGTCCGACGTTCCTTCACGACTATCCGGCTTCCATGGCCTCTCTCTCCCGGCTTCGGGCAGGCGATGACTCGGTGTGCGAACGTGTGGAACTATATCTGGCCGGTCTGGAAATCGCCAATGGGTTCAGTGAGCTCAACGACCCGAAGGAGCAGAGGCGACGCTTTGAAAGGGATCTCGCGGCCAGAGAGCGCTCCGGCGCCCCCACCTTCCCCTTGCCGGAGGAGTTCCTTCGGATCCTGAGTCGCATGCCCGAGTCCGCCGGCATAGCCCTGGGGCTGGACCGACTGGCCATGGTTCTGACCGATCAGGCCGGGATCGCCGATGTGGTGGCCTTTGTTCCGGCGTCGTGAATCGGGGTTTCCTTCCTCCCCGCCGGGCCTTCCTACTTCTGCGCGACCAGGGCCTGCCAGGTAGGGCGCTCAAGGAAAGAGCCGTCCGCATTCCCCTCCATCTCGTCGAACATGCCAAGGGGCACGGTGAAGGTCAGGAGTCCGTCTCCCAGCTGCCGGCGAACAGCTACACGGGCGGAGAGGTCCGTGAGGCCCAGCACGGCCCGCTGGGGCCTGGCTTCGGCTTCCCGGTAAGGGTAGATGCCCAGGGTCTGGCAGCCCGCAGCGTAAGGAATGAATACGTTTTCATTGTCCCCCCGCCCGTAGTTGGCCAGGACGACGAGGGCCGAGATCTGGTCCGCATCCGCAAAAAAGATGATGCTTCGGGGTTGTTCCTCTTCCCGTTCCACCTGCTCCAGGGACTTGAACACCACATACGTTGCCGGGATGTCCCGAATGGGCAGGCAGTCTATGAATCGCCTGACCTTGTCCGGGCTCTGGACGTAGCGCTCTCCGTTGAGGAACTCCTCGTGGGCCTCCGCCCGCATGTATGGTTTCATCTCCTCGGCCGCGCGACGCCCCTCCTCGGTCTGGGCGTTTCCAGAGGAAAGGAAACGACAGAAGCCCTCCTCGCCTCCGGGGAAGTTTCGGTACTGATTCCCGAACCCCAGCCCCACGCCGCCTCCGAAGCAGCCGAATGTTTTTCGGCTGGCCACGGCCGGCCGCCCCTTGGCAGCAGTGGCCACGAGCCACATGACGCAGCCCCACTTGCCCTCCTTGAATCCCTTTGCACCTTCGGGCTTCTCATCGGCCCAGATCAGAGCCACCGGCGGATGTTTCAGGCGAAGGGCCTCTGCGATTCGGCTTTCCATGTCCGGCATCCTTCCTTCATGGTCGAAAAATGAAAGGGGGAACGGAAAATACGTTCCATAGGAGGATATCGCAGTTCAGAGGCAGGGGCAAACCGGATTCCCTTGACAAGGTTTGACTCGTTCAATTTCCGTCCTTCGAATGTGGGAAAAGGCGTGATTCTTCGCCACGAAGCAAACGAAGTGCACGTAGAATACCCATTTCTGGATGGAAACAAGCTAGAAGCACTGATCCAAGTAGCGCACCGCCGCTGCATAGCACGTTTTCCATAACAGGCGACCCGGAGAGCGGTATTCCTTTAAGCTGGGGGATGCAAGGCTTTTACTGCCCTCCGCGGTTTCCTCGTTGCGGTAAAACAGGGTGGCCGGGACCTTTTCCAGGCAGAGTGCTTGTTGCGTCTTTGCGGCGAAGTCCTCCTCCGTGGACGTCGCTTCCGGAATTTCCAGGGCGAAGAAATCGACGCGATGGCGGAACTCCAGTGCCAGGTAGCGAATCAGGGTGGCCAACTCCCGGGAGCGTTGGTCATGGGACCGATAGACCAGGAGGACAGCGGGTCGACTCGATGCCCGAACGGCTTCCAGAGAGGCCGACGCGTTCAGGTGGGAGACCGGGCTGTTTTGAAGAATAGAGGAGACCGGGAGTTCCATGAGGCGTCGGACATCGGCCATGGGAATATCCCTGGCCTCTGACAGTCCGGAGGTCAGGCAAACGGCAAGGAAGCCGACAATCATGATAAGGGGACGAAGGGAGCGAAGGGCGGGCGTCATCTTTCTATCCTCAAAAATCCGTTTCCTGCGTTGTGCAATAAAAAACCCCGGCGTGCGGGTTTGTCATTCGCAGATGCAATCCCGATGCCAGGGTGGCCAGCACGTTATTTCGAGGTGTTACACGAGAGGGTGCCGCCCGGGGGCGGTCGACTTTTCCCAGGGGGAGGAAGTATTTTTCCTACTGATAGATATCCACGAGCTGCGTTTTCGTGACATCCAACCTCTTGTGAATCGTGTTTGCGATGCGCCGCATGATCAGGAAACCCAGCTCATAGTCCTGCACAAAGAGCTTCTCCAGCTCCGCTCCCTTCCACGCGAAGAGCTTGGTGTCGCTCATGGCCTTGGCATACCCGAGGTACTTGCGGTGCTCCGTGTCCAGAACAGCAGAGAAGCCCAGGGTTCTGCCGCAGGAAAGCTTGGTGACGAGGATGAGCTTGGAAGGGTTCTTCTCGGTTTCCAGGCCGACCTCTCCATCCAGGATGGCGTACAGGCGCTCGGCATACTCCCCTTCTTTGAAGATGAACTCACCCGCCTTGTAGTCCATGATGGTGG
>JASFQI010000363.1:0-4880 GCA_050115555.1 Desulfobacteraceae bacterium | reverse complement strand
CGCTTTTGAACATGAAGCTCGACCCTGAGCTCTTTCAGGACGAAAAGGGTATCCGCAACATGATGGCCTTTCTCAAGGGCCTGTGCGACCTGGACATCTACCACGTGCAGTTCAATGTGATCTCCAGGGAAACCCTGCTCGCCGCCCAGGAGGACCCGGAGAGCTACCGGCACCTCCTGGTCCGGGTGGCAGGGTACACAGCCTACTTCGTGGAGCTCGGCCGTGACGTGCAGAACGAGATTCTCGGCCGATCCGTCCAGTTCCGGTCTGCCAGTGATTCCCTCTGCAATGGGGCCCTCAGCTGATGGGGAGCCGTTTCGGCGAAAGGGCGTCCTTGCACGCCCTCCCGTACTCAGGCAGCACACAGGCTTGCCTTTCTCCAGATGCGGCAGCCGTCTGCGATGAAGAATCCTGTACGCTTTCAGCAAACCTCTTTCGCATCGAACGGCTGGCCGTGCACGACGGGCCAGGGATTCGAACGGTCCTTTTTTTCAAGGGGTGCCCCTTGCGCTGCAAGTGGTGCTCCACCCCGGAGTCTCAGACCGCCCTGCCTGAAACCCTATACAAGGTCGAGCAGTGCACGGCCTGCGGGAGCTGCGTGAACGCCTGCCCCAAAGGGGCCCTGAGCCTCTCCCCGGTCGGCTCCGTTCACACGGATCGCTCCCTCTGTACCGGCTTGGGTTTCTGCGTGGAGGCCTGCCCCTACGAGGCCCGAAAATGGGTGGGGGATGCGATCACACTGGACCAGGTCATGGCGGAGATCGAAAAGGACGAGATCTTCTATCACCGCTCTGGAGGGGGCATCACCCTGAGCGGCGGGGAACCCTTGCTTCAGCCCGCCTTTGCAGAAGCCGTGCTCGCAGCGGCCAGGATGCGGGGCATTTCTACGGCCATGGAGACCTGCGGGCATTTCTCATGGGACAACTGTAAAGGAGTTGGACGGCATCTGGACCTCGTGTACGTGGACATCAAGCATGCAGACCCGGCCCGCCACGAGGCCCTCACCGGCGTGAGGAACGAGAGCATTCTGGAGAACATTCAACGCATGGCCGGGCTCTGGACCGAAACCGACCTGGTGGTGCGGATCCCGGTGGTTCCGGGTCTCAATGACGACCCGAAGAACCTTCAGGAAACCGCCACCGTTGTTCAAGCGCTGGACCGTGTATCTCGCGTGGAGCTCCTGCCCTACCACCGTTACGGGGTGGCCACGTACGAGCGCCTGGGCCGGGAGTATTCCTTGAAGAATCTCAGACCGCCGTCGAGCGAACTTCTTCAGGCCGTGGCATTGGTCTTTTCCTCCCGTGGCCTTTCCGTTCGAATCGGCGGATAACCGACAGGGAACGAGACAGGAAAGGAAAGCCATGAATCGACTGGATGGAAAGGTGGCGGTCACCACCGGAGGGGCCCGGGGAATCGGCCGGGCCGTCGTGGAAAAGCTTTATGCCGAGGGCGCCCATGTGATCATTGCCGATGCAGGTCCCTGCGAGTTTCTCGAGGAGACGGCCACGGCAGGTCAAGGGCCCACCCTCTCCTACCGGTACATGGATGTGACAGACGAAAACGTTGTCGGGCAGGTCTTTCAGGACGTCTTTGCCATCCACGGCCGGCTGGACATCCTGGTGAACAACGCGGGCATCGCCTTTGACAAACCCATCGAGGAGACCACCGAGGCGGAGTGGGACCTCATGATGAACGTGAACCTGAAAGGGGTTTTCCTTTGCACCAAATACGCCGTCCCGCTCATGCGAAGGACCGGCGGTGGGGCCATCGTGAACATCGGCTCCCTGGAAGGCTTGGCTGCCAACCCTCGAAGGACCGCGTATGCCGCCTCCAAAGGCGGGGTGCACGCTCTGACCCGGGCCGTGGCCCTGGACCACGGGCCGGACAACATCCGGTGCAACGCCGTCTGCCCGGGGTGGATCAACACACCGTTCAACGACTCCTTTTTCGAGACCCTGAAAGACCAGGACGCGGGAAGGCGGGCGATCATCGGGCTGCACCCGGTGGGTCGCATGGGGCTCCCCGAAGACGTGGCCAACACGGTGTGCTGGCTGGTCTCGGACGAGAGCGGGTTCATCACGGGACAGGAGATCGTGGTGGACGGCGGCCGGCTCTGCCGCCTGCCCCTGGCCGACTTCGAAGCCATGGAGAGAGCGACATGAGGTTTCAGGATCAGGTGGTCATCGTCACAGGAGGTTCCTCGGGGATCGGGGCGGGTACGGCCGCGGCGTTCGCCCGGGAAGGCGCGCGCGTCTGTATCACCGGGCGGGACCCGGAGCGCACCGAGGCCGTGGCCCGGGAGGTGGGCGCCGTGGACTTCGGTCTTGGGGACATCTGCGATCCGGACTACTGCCGAGAGTACGTGAAGAAAACCGCTCTGCGTGAGGGTCGGCTGGATGTGCTCGTGAACAATGCCGGAACCATCGTGCGGGAGGACACCGCCGACACCACGGATGCCCAGTGGCAGGAGACCATGGCCATCAATGTGAACGCGGTCTTCTACATGAGCCGTGAAGCCCTCAAGGTCATGCGGGCGCAGGGAAGCGGCGCCATCGTCAACCTTTCGTCCACCTGCGGCCTCGTGGGGAGCCAGGGTTTGACCGCATACTGTGCCAGCAAGGGGGCCGTGTCCCTCATGACCCAGGCCATGGCCCTGGACTGCGCATTGGACGGCATCCGCGTAAATGCGGTCTGCCCCGGGGCCACGGACACGCCCATGCTCTTCTCGGCCCACAAGGTGAGGCCCAGCCGTGCCGAGATGGACGAGGTACAGAAACTCACCGTGCCCATGCAGCGCATGGCCCGGCCCGAAGAAGTCGTTCAGGTGATCCTGTTTCTGGCCTCGTCCGATGCCGGATACGTCACCGGGGCGCTGCTCCCCGTGGACGGTGGGTACACCTGCCAGTAATAACCCCTTTGAAGGACCGAACGAACCATGCAGCCGTATGAACTCTTCACCCCGGACCAGGTCGAGGCGGTCCACGAGGCCTCCCTGGACATTCTGAACCGAATCGGCGTGGACCTCCTCTACGAACCGGCCCGGGACCTGCTGGCCCGGGCCGGCGCCCGCGTGGACGGGCACCGGGTGTTCTTCCCGCCCGGCCTGGTGGAGGAGCAGCGCACCAAGCCCCCCAGCCGCTTCACCCTGTACGCCCGCGACCCGAAGCATGATGTGATCATCGGAGGAGACCGGCCCGTATTCGTCCCGGCCAACTGCCCGGCCTTTGTCGTGGACATGGACGGGAACCGGCGCTACGGGACCCTGAAGGACTACGAGCGGTTCACGATCCTGACCGATCAGAGCCCCCATCTGGATCTCTGCAGCAACATCCCGGTGGAACCCACGGACATTCCGGAGCCCGTCCGTCACCTCCACATGACCTATGCCTGTCTTACCCACACGGAGAAGTGCTTCATGGGGTCCTGCCTGGGTGCCGAGGCAGCCAGGGACGTCCTTCAAATGATGGCCGCGGTCTTCGGGGACATGGACGACCTCGCAGACCGGCCGAGAGTCCTGAGCATCCCCTGCTCCCTCACTCCCCTGGGCTATGACGAACGGATGCTCGGCGCCTTGATGACCTATGCCGAGGCAGGCCAGCCAGTCATGATCAACTCCATCGCCATTGCAGGCGCCACCGCACCCGTGACCCTGGCCGGTGCTCTTACACTTCAAAACGCCGAGATCCTGGCCGGGATCGTGATTGCCCAGCTCTGCCGGGAAGGGACGCCCGTGGTCTATGCCAGCGGTTCGAGCAACGTGGACATGCGAAGCGGCGCGTTCTGCGTGGGCTCCCCGGAGATGACCATGAACAACGCCCTGGCCGCCCAGATGGCCCGCTACTACCGCATTCCCTCGCGGGGGGCCGGGGCCCTTACGGACGCCGTGCTTCCGGACGCCCAGGCCGGGTACGAGTCCATGATGAACCTCTTCTCTGCGGTGCAGAGCGGTATCCACGTGGTCCTCCACGCCGCAGGAGCCCTGGAGACCATCAACAGCATCTCGTACGAGAAGTTCCTCCTGGACGAGGAGGCAGTGGCCATGGTGAAGCACGTGCACAAGGGGGTGAGAGTGGACGCGGAAACCCTGGCCCAGGAGGCCATCCAAGAGGTGGGGCCGGGAGGCACCTTCCTGAATGCCGCGCACACGTTTCTCCATTTCCGAAACGAGCTGTTCTTCCCGCATCTCACGAAAAAGCAAAGCTTCACGGCCTGGAGGGACGCCGGCAAACCGTCCGCCCTGGCGGAAGCGCACCGTAAGTGCGAGGAGATCCTGGCCTCCTCGGAGCCCCCTTTGCTTCCACCGTCCGTGGAACGGGATCTCAAAACCCTTTTGGAGCGTCGTTCCTGACGCCACCAAAAACCTTCGGAGAACATCATGACACCGGGTTTCATTGGAACGGGCACCATCACATCCGCCCTGGTCACCGGGTTGTGCACATCCCCGCATCCTCCGGCCTCGATCTGGGTCTCCCAGCGAAATGCTCAAAAGGCGGCAAAACTCGAAACTGCATTCAATGCAGTCCGAATCGGCGCCGACAACCAAGACGTCCTGGACCACGCAGATGTCGTGGTCCTGGCCGTGCTGCCTCAGGACGCGAAGACCATCCTGGAGCCGCTCCGATTCCGGGCCGACCAGTGCGTGGTCACCCTGCTGGCCGGCACCCCTCTTCCACAGATTCATGCACTCGTGGCCCCTGCGGACCGCACGATTCGAGCGGTTCCTCTGCCTTCCGCGGAAAAACATGTGGGCCCCATTGCCCTCTATCCAGGGGATCCTGCAGCAGAGGCCCTGTTCCAGGATCTGGGAACCCTGATCGTGGCCCGGGAAGAGTCCGAGCTAGACAAGTTCCTGATCATCACGTCCCTCATGGCCCCTTACT
>JASFQI010000362.1:0-4883 GCA_050115555.1 Desulfobacteraceae bacterium | reverse complement strand
GGTCTCCTTTTCCTTCTTCGCGGTGCCGGCCCCCTCTTCGGGCCATTGCACGATCAGGGGCGACGACACCACCGGCCACACGCCTTTTTCGCGGTTTCGGTCGCCCCGGAAGACCAGGTAGCTGTAGTTCCCGTAGTGCGGGATCTTTCGGGCCACGGATCCTGCGGCGGTCTCCGTGTTCCCCAGAAAAAGGGCCACGATCCGGTCCGGGCTGCGCGGGTGTTCGAACACGCCGAAGAAGAGGTCCTGTGGATCGGAAAGCGCGTTCCCCTCCACGCGTACGTGATCCGCCTCAATCGCGATGGGATCCAACAGGCCCCCGAGAAACGAAAACGACGCGGGCCGTCCCACCAGGATCCAGTCCCGGTCCTCCATGATCTGCGCTTCGTTCGGGGTTGCGGCGACCTTCCGGGCGTTTTGGAGGCCCAGGGCAACGGTGAGCGTGTCCGCCGCCTGTCTCAGACCGGGACCGGCATCACCCGCCACCCGGATGTGTACCCCGTCCTTTCCTCGAAGGTCGTTGATGGATTGGGGGACCTCCGATGGGTGGAGCCGTCGGAAGAGGTTCCAGTCCGGATCGAATCGCAGCGTGCCAGGGGCCTGGGGGCTGAAAATGCGAAACACCGTGTCCCTTTCGGAAACCTGGACCGTGGACGCGAACGTTCCTCCAGGGGTCTCGACCGCGAGGCGCGCGGAAAAGGCATAGAACGGGGCCTCCTGCGCGATCCGGCCGGTCGTCTCCCACCCAGCCTCGGTGGCCCGCCGCTGCACGTCGCGGAGCATGACCCGAGGGGCGCCCGCGCGCTGAACCCACTGGCGAAAAAACGGGTTCAGGTCGCGGCGGCTGCGCGCTTCGAACGCCCGCTGAAGGTCGTCCCAGGAGACGCGCTCAAACAGGGCATCGCAATAGACGTCCCGCAGGCCCCCCCAGAACGCGGCGTCCCGGATCTCCTGCCGGAGCATGTGAAAGACCATGGCGGCCTTGTCGTAGCCGATCGTCTTGGTAACCGGGTCGTAGCGGCTCTGAAAGCGGTCCAGCGGAAAATCCTCGGAGGCCCGCACCAGGGAGGCGTAGTTCCTCAACCACTGCCGTCGATGCTCCCGGGCCGCGTCCTCGGATTCCTGCTCCCGGTACAGGTAGTCGGCCACGTACGAGGTCAGCCCCTCCGACCAGTTTCCTCCGCCGGCATCCACCCACACGCCGTTCCCCCACCAGCAGTGCGCGATCTCGTGCCCCAGGCTCGTCCGAAGGATGAACGGAAGACGCAGCACCCGGGTCCCCAGCAACGTGTACGAAGGGAACCCGTACCCGGTGGGGAAGAAGTTCTCCACCACGGCAAACTTTGCAAAGGGGTAGGGCCCGAACAACGCCTGGTACTGCGCAATGTATCGCGCCGAGGCTTCCAGGTAGGCCTCCTCGAGATCCCGGGTTTTCTCGGTGAAGTAGGTGGCGACGGTCACGCCCCCGATTCGGGTCTCGCGGACCCGGTAGCGACCCGCGGACAGGGAGAGACCCCGCACAGGGTGCTCGACCTGCCAGGTCGAAACCGTTTTCCCCTCCACGGTGCGCACACCGAGGGAACGCCCCGCGGTGACACCGACCGTGCCGGAAGGCGCCTCGATGGCGATGCGATAGGACGCCTTGTCCGCGGACGCGTGAGGATACCACCCGGAGCCGGGCAGAAGAAGCGTCCCCCGGTTCCCGATGGTCCCTGTCACCCCGTAGCCGGGGTTGTCGGTGTTTGCCGGCAGGGTCGGCGCGTCGTCATTGAAAACGCCTGCATACCGGATCGTCAGCGAGACAGCGGCCGGATCCGGCGGGAGCGTGACGCGAAACGAGGATCCCGAGCGTTGCACGTCCACCGGTCGATTCTCGATCTCCACCTGAAGGGTTTCGAGGGTTTCCGAGAGGGTCAGGCGCAGGGTTCGTGCGCCTTCGGGTCGCACCCGGACACGGTCCACCCCCTCCAGCCGCGCGCGCGATGGATCCAAGGCCACACGGAGCCGATGATCCACCTGCAGGGCCCATGAGGGCACCGCGTGAAGCAGGAACAGGACCGGGAACGTCCACGCAAAGAGCCGTCGCCTGATGATGCGGAACCGATGCAAAGAAAAAACCTTTCACCGCGTGTGGCCCTACCTCCGCCGGCCCTGCCGGCAGGACCGGGCGGACGCGCAGCCTACCCCGGAACCGTGATCACCGGGACCGGAGAGTGTCTCACCACCCTTTCGGCCACGCTTCCGACGCCAAACGCGTGGCTCTTTCCGAAAGAATCCATTCTATCGCGGCAAAACGTCGGATGCCACCTTTCCCTGATCTTGCCCCCTCTTTCGCGCCATACGCCTGTGAGGCTGAAGGGGTGGAATGACTCCGAGCGCCGGTCGATGGCGGAGGCATTCTTTTTGTGGAACAGGGGGAGGAAAGATCCGGAAGGAACGATTGGAATCTTCAGCAGGTCATGCTAACATTTTTTTGAGAAGCGCGGGTTTTTCAAGGTGGCGGGCAAAAAGACGGCGCAGAATCGTCATCGGGCATCCCACAAGAAAAATGGATGAAAGAGGCCTTAAAATGGCACGAATAGAGCGAAAAGTGTTTAGAGATCTCAGTTATGGACTGTATATCGTGACATCGAAAAATGACGGCAAGATCAACGGGCAGGTTGTGAACACCGTAATCCAGGTGACCTCCGACCCTCCTCGGGTGGCCGTGATTATCAACAAAAAGAACATGACGCACGAGCTGATCATGAGCAGCAAGGTTTTCGCCGCCATGATCCTGAATGAGAACGTACCCATGGTTTTTCTCGGCCCTTTCGGGTTTCGCTCGGGAAGAGAGATCGATAAATTCGAAAAGGTTACGTATACGATCGGAAGCACAGGATGCCCCATCCTGACAGAATACACCCTGTCGATGATCGAGGCCGAGGTTGTTCATGACATCGACCTTGGAACCCACACCATTTTCATCGGGGATGTCGTGAATTCCGAGGTAATGAACGAGGGTAACCCCCTGACGTACAAATATTATCACGAGCACCTCAAGGGGAAAACGCCCCCCAATGCGCCCAGCTTTTCCAGCTAGTGCCCGTCCGGAAATGTTTTCGGGCACTTGAAAGTTTCCAATGTCAACAATCAACTCTGGTTATTGCCATCCATAACAAACGTTTCAATCCCCACGGCACCCCATCTGTCCTTCTTCCTTTCGCTCCGCAAGGATACCGGCCACGACCACGTAGGCTTCACCAGCCCATTTGAACGCCAAAACAGCGAGCGGGGTCTTACAGACAGCAAGCCTAATACCATAAATATTTCAATCAGATAACTTGAGCTCCGCTGCCGATAAATGAAACTCCTGATCGAGTCCCCCTGTTCCCCCCTTGATTTTTCCTAATGGACGCCCCAATCCGTATAAGTAGAACAAGATTCGTGCCGAGAGGCGGGATGCGGCTCCTTCATTCGTCGTCGCTTTCGAACAGCCGAACGTATGGCTCGTACCTGAAGCGCCGGTTACGCGACTGGCCGGTAATCTCTTTCAGCAACCCGAGCTTCACGAGTTTCGCAACCAGATTATTCGCCGCAGCATAGCTATTACCGGTCACCCCCTGCACCTCCTTGACCGACAGGATGGGCCGATCATACATGGCCTCCAGCACGCGGTGACCGCTGGCCGCCGAGTATCCGAGATTCTGGGTGAGGAGATTGCGGTGATCCTCCCTCAAGCTCAAAATCTGACGAGCCGTTTCAGTGGCTTCTCTGCTGACCTCAGCGACGCCCCGGAGGAAGAAGCGAAGCCAGGCCTCCCAGTCTCCGCTTTCACGGACCGCTTGAAGATGCTCGTAATATTCCTGGCGATGGCGTTTGAAGAAATGAGAAAGGTAGAGCACCGGCTTGTGAAGAACGTCAGCTTCACAGAGAAGAAAAACAATCAAAAGACGGCCGATGCGGCCGTTTCCGTCGAGAAAGGGATGGATCGTCTCGAACTGGGCGTGGGCAAGGCCAATCTTCGCAAGCAGGGGCAGAGGGCAATCATTGTGTAAAAAGCGCTCGAGGTCGGATAAGGCCCGAGGCACCTCTTCCGGAGGCGGCGGTACAAACGTCGCCTCGTTCAGGGTGCACCCTGCCGGACCGATCCAGTTCTGTGACCGGCGAAGCTCTCCAGGCTCACGGCGACCTCCCCTTACCCCCTGGAGCAGGCGCATGTGGATCTCTCGAAATAGGCGGACCGACACGGGCAGGGTCCTGAGACGCTCGAACCCGTAATGCAGAGCATCGATGTAGTTCAGGACCTCGACAACATCGGACGGGCGATTTCGATCAAAAATGCGCGCCTCGGCCGCGAGCACGTCCTGCAGGGAGCTCTGGGTGCCCTCGATCTGACTCGACAGCACCGCCTCTTTGCGGACATACATAAATACGAAAAGATCAGGATTGGGCAGGGTGGTCACGGAACCATCCAAGCGACCAAGGGCCAAATCAGCCTCGGAAAGCAGAGGCTGCAAATCTCCGATGAACTCAACAGGAGGATCCGGAGGCAAGGGTTCCGGAAGAAAGGCCCGATAGCCCGATGGTTGACGAACATAGCGACCGGCCCTGTTCTTGTTATTCGCAGCTGATTTCATAACCCCCACCGCCTCCCATGTTAAAGGCAGACTATAACATGGCTCGGCGACGAGATCCACCCTTTCCCTCCCTCCCCCACCCCACTCTCCAAGAAACCCCGCAGAACCTCTTCGAGACCAAGCCCTTCAAACCGCTTCAGCCCCTTTGAATTTCAAAACAAGGCCTGAGGTCTTTCAAACCATCAGCATGATATCCTACGGCATTTCAAATAGTTCGGCTGAAGTTTTCCGCCGAGGCATGTAACTGCGCCATCATGACCCTGC
>JASFQI010000361.1:0-4890 GCA_050115555.1 Desulfobacteraceae bacterium | reverse complement strand
ACAATACAGGCGATCTCGGACAAGGGGGATTGCAGTGGAACCCTCCAGGAGAAAGATTTTTGCTCTCATCTCCCTTCCCGATCCATCCGGCGGTTCAGACGGTTGTCTCGAATGGCCCTGTCTCTGTCCGTTACGGCCCAGGAAAATGCTCGGCTTCCCGACAATCCGGCCTCGGTCTTTTTCTCCAGCGGCTGGGGGCCTCTCTCGGAGACGTACGCATTTCTGGCCCGGCTCAAATCCTCTGAAGAGGCGTTTTCAAGCCCCACCGTGTTTGTGAACTCGGTTCACAATGCCCCGGCCGGTCACATTGCCGTCCACTTCCAGGCGACCGGCCCCAATATCACGACCACGAGCGGGGATTACTCCTTTGAGCAGGCTCTGATGACGGCCGGTCTTGTACTGAAAAAGAGCCATTTCCCCGCACTGGTGGTAGGTGCTGATGAGTTCCAGGAAAACCTCTCCAGGAACTTGGATCGTTCTGTGGCCGGCTGTGAAAAACCGGCCGACGGGGGCGGGGCCCTCCTGGTCACGAGATCCCAAGGCCCATCGGACACAGGAATCGCCACTCTGTTCTATGAGAATGCGAAAAACAACACGTGGGTCATGGACTCCCTTATCGGCAGCCTGGGAGGGGTGGAGAGAATCCGCACGTCCTATGGAGCTCTCTTTGCAGGAATCCCCGGTGCCTATGCAGACCTTGGCCGTGGACAGCTCGACACCTTTTGCTCGAAAGCGGCTTTCGAGGGTCCTGTGATCCGATACCGGCGGTTTACAGGTGAGTTTGCCTCGGCGTCTGCTGTGGCGGCCTCGATCGGGGTGGCTCTCGTCAGGGATGGCATCATTCCCGGTGGGTTTGTGGGCTCATCGGATTTCGAGCTGAAGGGAAAGGGGATCTTGATGCTGGGTTTCGGAAAATTCATCACTGCGGTGGAGATCCTCTGAACACGGCCATCCGGACCCTTTATTCGAAATGCACCAAGCAAAGAGCAGGTTTATTCTATGAAGGTGCTGCTCATCTCACCCAATGCCCTCACCACCCCCTACCCGGTGTACCCCCTGGGCCTCGACTACGTAGCCGATGCCATCCGATCCGAGCATGAAGTGAAAATTCTGGATATCAATGTGGAAGGTGGACTCGAGGCCTTGGGGCGAGCTGTTCGGGAAAACGGCCCCGACATGGTCGGGCTCTCGATACGAAACATTGACAACACCGACAAAACGGACGTCTACGGTTTCATGGAGGATTATCAGGCGTGCTTGAAGACCGTTCGGAAGCACACCCAGGCCCCGGTCGTGTTGGGAGGAAGCGGGTTTACTCTCTTTCCCGAACAGATCATGAAGGAATTGAAAGCGGAGTATGGCGTCCTTGGAGAAGGAGAGCGTCTGGCCGCACTCCTCAGGGCCGTGGAAAAAGGAGAGGATCCTGCCCACACTCCAGGCATCCTGACCCGGGACATGAAGGAGGGGGCATGCACACCCCTTGACCGGACGTTCACTCTGAGGAACCCGCCCGAACCTTCCCAGCTCGAGTATTATCTCAAAAACGGCGGAATGCTGAACCTTCAGACCAAACGAGGGTGTCCCTTCAAATGCATCTACTGTACCTACCCCCGTATCGAGGGGGAACGGTTACGGCGCATTCCGCCTGAGGCGGCCGCAGAGCGGGCATTGCGTCTTCAGGAAGCAGGCGCACGATACTTCTTTGTGACAGACTCTGCGTTCAATGCCGACTGCGCACACAGCTCCCAGGTGGCCGAGGCCTTCATGGATGCAGGGGTTTCGATCCCCTGGGGGGCCTTTTTTGCGCCGACCCCCCCCCCTGAAGGATACTTCCAGACGTTGGCCCGTGCCGGGCTCACCCATGTGGAGTTCGGCACGGAATCGTTGTCTGACAGGATGTTGGCGACTTACAGAAAACCGTTTCGAGTGGATCACGCAATCCAAGCCCATGAGCGCGCACGTGAGGCCGGGTTGTATGTTGCGCACTATTTCCTCCTTGGAGGACCCGGGGAGAATGCAGAAACCATCGAGGAGACCCTCTCGAATATTTCCAGGCTCGAGAAGAGCGTGTTCATCTTTTTTTGCGCAGTGCGTATTTATCCTCACACGGCGCTGTACGATGTGGCGGTGGAAGAGGGACAGATATCAAGGGACCAGAGCCTCTTGGGCCCGGTTTTCTACGAACCCGAGCAGATCGGAAGCGATGAAATCGTCCGGCGGGTGGCGGAGCGGGCTGACGGGCGATTCAACTGGGTGACCGGTACGGGCGGTGAAACCGCAGCCAAAGTGATCGCCCGGTTATACAGCCGGGGACATACAGGCCCACTCTGGGAATACTTGATTCGTTGACCGCAAAAGCCCTTCAATCGGGGGTTCAACCCGCTGCAGCCCCTTCCGGCAGTCACCGGGAACCCCGTTTCGAGATCAACAAGCGAACGTAATCCCTGTTTTTGGAAACCGTGACATCAGCAATCCCGGGAGCGTCCGCCGCGGAGATCGGCCAGGCACGCCTGAATGAGATGAATCAGCGTGTCCTGCTTTTTGCCGTTCAACAGGACCTCCCCGCTTTCTTTGAGGGTCACGTGTCCGTAAGGGCTTTGCGCGGAATGGGGTGTCTTCTCGACCATGACGAAGGCCGCTCCGGGCTCCGTCCTTGACAGGTATGGGGAGTCCAGTGGACAGGGCTCATCCACGATTCCTGCCAGGGCCTTTTCAAACGCATGCAACCGCATGTTCAGGAGAAGCGCTTTCAGGCTGGAGAGAGAGGCGAAGTCGGAGTCATGGATCACATAGGATAACCCTGTGGTCCCGAAGTGACTGGCGGTCTCTCCCAGGAAACAATTCGGAAGCGTGTATGAGAACAGGGTCGGGCTTGGCGGAAGCCCGTTATCTTGCATCACCGTCCCATAATAATCTACATCGGTCTGAAGACACCCATACACTGTGGAAGCGATAATGCCGATGGGGCGTCTTTCGGTCCATTCATGGAGCCCTGCGTCCTTGAGCGCGAATGCGATCCCGGCGAGACCCAGCTTTGAAAACCCGTCCATGCGGCCGAAATGAGGAAAGGGTTTGTCGGTGACCGATTTCCGGGTCAGGGAAGGCAGGCTGCCGCACGTCATATGAAAACTGTGGCGTTCCCGACCACACCCCATATTCCCTGCCGTAACCCAGCCCAGCCCGGTAACAAACGGCATAACGTTCAGGCTCCTTTTCCCAGAACGAGGGCGGCGTTTATACCCCCGAATCCCGAATTGGAGCTCAACAGATAATCGCCCTGTATGGCAACGGCTTCTGAAGACACCCAGCCCTGAGCCCCATCCGCAGGAGAGGAAAAGCCTACCGTGGGAGGCACAACCTGTTGGGATAGGGCTTTCAGACCCAGGGCGATTTCAAGGCCCCCTGCAGCACCCAGGGTATGCCCGATGGCCCCTTTGACCGAGAACACAGGGAGCCGCGTGCCGACGTGATTCCCGAAACAGTCGCGAAGGGCTCTCAGCTCCATGGCGTCATTGGAGACGGTTCCCGTGCCGTGTGCACTGACGGCACACACGGCTTCCTTTCCCAGGCCGGCGTGTTTCAGGGACTGGTAGATGGCTTGGGTCAACCCGATTCCATCAGGATCCGGAGCGGTTACATGAAAGGCGTCATTGGCCGCACCCCATCCGCAGACCCTGCCGAGGGGCGCTTTTCCCTCGGCTTCGGCCCGCTTTGCGCTCATCAGGAGCAAGGCGACTGCGCCTTCCCCCAGACTCAATCCGCTGCGCTCGCGGTCAAAAGGCCGGCAGGGTGTCGAGGACAGGGCGCCTAAGGCGGAAAACCCGGAGAAAACAAATTCGCTCACAAGATCTGCACTGCACACGAGTACCGATTCGGCCGTACCGGAATAAATCCATACGCAAGCCTGAGAAACGGCAAGGATTGAAGAGGCACAGGCTGCGCTGATGTTGATTCCCTGCATTTTCAGCCCAAAGGTTTCGGACACGAGCTGAGGGAAGGATGCGGGGAACATGTCTTCGGCGTGGTAAGGGTTGCCCCGCTTATATTTCTCCAGCATATCGATTCCCGCCTTGGCGGTGGCGGTCACAAGCAATGCGTCCTCTGGCACAGGCCCCAATCCGCGTGCCAACCGCAATAACAGGGAATGCACCATAGAGCCATGTCCCCTGGGCCTCAGATCGTCGATACAGGCCGCAACACCGCTCGTGTAACCCTCCACGTCGAACCGGTCAACCGGGCGGATGGCTGTCCTTGCATGGAGAAGCTGCCCCCACGTTTCGTCGATGTGATCTCCCAGCGCGGTCACCGCGGCCACATCCGTAATCCATGCTTGGTTCTGCTTCGATGAAAAGGCGTTCATCATGAGAAATCGTTCTACGCGGCCTCAGGCATTGTCAGAAACAGTCCGCAAAGGCTCCTTTCGAGACATCTTTCCTTCCCTTGCACAAAAAAAGGCGCACAATGCCTCGGCCTGTCATTGGAGGCCCTTTGTACGAGGATTTCGGCGGGTGATATCCCTGTGGCGCGTTTTTCAAAAGGAAGGAGAGTGTTCATCGACGAGGAAAAACCTTGGCATTCTTTCGGATAAGGGAATCCTGTTTCCTGCGTTCTATCACCATGGGAAAGGGATAGTACATTGATCGCCACATAGCAAGCTTCCTGTGCGTCGGTGAACGTTGGAGCTTCATGATGTTGAAGCGCCCCAATGCTCACTGGACTCCAAAATGCTCCAATGGGAAGCTCAGACAAAAAGAACTCCCCCCGGAACGGTTACACTCATCCTTGCTCCGCAAGAACGTGCAAGAGGAAATTCTCCCGGGGCATTCATCAGAGTCCAGTGCAAGGTGACCGCATCTCTTGCTGGAGAAATGGATAAAAAACCCAAACCTC
>JASFQI010000360.1:0-4924 GCA_050115555.1 Desulfobacteraceae bacterium | reverse complement strand
CGCTTCTTCTGGAGAGGAACTACTCGAAGGAAGAGATCCTGGAGCTCTATGCCAACCAGTTCTTCGTGAGCGGTTTCGGCCGCGGGCTCGAGATCGCGGCCCGTTACTTTTTCGACAAGAGCGCTTCAGACCTCGACCTCGTGGAGTGTGCATTCATCGCCGGATCCGTCAAGGGACCTAACCGGTACAACCCGTTCACCAAGAGCACGGAGGCGGAACGCAACAAGGCCCTGAAGGCGGCTGAAGCCCGCAAGGACTATGTCCTGCGCAGAATGCTGGAGCTGCATTTTGTCACTCGGGATCAATTCGAGTGGGCAGAGGCCAGGGCCGTGCCGTTTCAGGAAGGACAGGTCACCTACCGGCTCAACGTCATTCTCGACTTTGTCCGTGAGCAGCTCCAGTCGCCCTTATTTCAGGAAATTCTTGCGGAGGAGGGCATCGAGAACATCGCCACCTCCGGGATTCGTGTCTACACCTTCATCAACCGGGAGATGCAGGAAGGGGCGATTCAAAGCCTTCGAAAACACCTCCCGCGCATTGACGTGCGCCTGCAGGGGTACCCGGTCCCGGAACTCCAGGAGCGGTACCGCGACCTGATGGCCACCCTGCCCGGCCGGAACTCCGACCTGCCCTTTCTGGCCCGAATCACTCATGTGGACCGAAACCCGGCGGCCCCCTCGATGGTCGTCTCCTGGGAAGGGGGCGGAGGCGTCATCGATCTTCAGGGCATGCAGGAGATCGGAGAAGCATGGGCCCAGTCCAGGCGGGGTGTTTGGGCCGGGTTTGATTCCGTAGACATCCCCCGGTTCCTGGAGCTCTTCCGCGAAGGCGACTGGGTGCCCGTGCGCTTTACAAAGGGAGAGAGACAGGGGGAAGATGAAGAAGGGATGCATCTTTGCCTTGCCCATATTCCTGAGATGGAAGGGGGCGTGGTGGTGCTCCAGAACGGGCGGTTGCGCGCCATGGCGGGCGGTTTTTACAACCGCTACTTCAATCGCACCGTGGACGCAAAACGACAGCTCGGTTCCACCTTTAAGCCGATTGTCTACACTGCGGCCCTTCAGCTCAAGTGGAACAGCCTGGACACGCTCCTCAATCGGCGGGGGCTCTTTCAATTCGAGGGAACTTCCTACGTTCCAAAGCCGGACCACGAACCCCGCTCCGAAGAGGTGTCCATGGCCTGGGCGGGCGTCAAGTCCGAAAACCTGGCCACGGTCTGGCTGCTCTACCACCTCACGGATCACTTGAACCTGACCGAGTTCCGGGAGGTGGTCCGAAGAGTCGGCCTGCACCGCAGGGACTACGAATCCTACGAGGACTACGTGCGCCGTATTCGGGATCGCCACGGTGTGCTGGTGGACGAGGATGCCTTGATGCAGGCGGCTTTCGAGGCATCCAAAAAGACCATCGAATCGGATGTGATCTTTGAAGGGTACGAGGCCGCCCTTCACAACCTGCGCTCCCTGCACTTCAAGGTGAGCGAGGAAGCCGTGGATCCGTCCGAACCCGAAGAGCGGCGCATCTACAGGTTGAATTTCGAGAGGCTTCGCGTGCTCGACCGGGAAATGACCCGAGGTGCGGAGCAGATCCGCGCTTCGCTGGAAGAACAGGGTCCTGAAGCCCTTCCCTTCTCCGCACTGGAGCGGTTTCGCATCGGGCGCGATGCACGTGGGCGCTGGCGTGTGGTCTTTCCGGGGCCCTTTCATCCGGACGATGATCCCGCATTCAGACCGCTCACCCCGGAGGACCTGCTGGTCCGTCCCGATCTCATTCGTCCCGGCGAGGTCTGGGTGGACGGCCTGATCCCTTCGCGCGTATTGGATCTCTTGCAGCGCACCACCGTTCGCATCTACCGTGAGCTTCTCACACGCAAACGCTACGAGCTCGATCTCCTTTACCGGATTCGGGACTTTCGTATCCTCGTGAACCTTCATTACGTGCGCGAGGTCGCGCGGCAAATGGGGATTTCCACGCCGCTGGACCCGGTGCTTTCGTTCCCGCTCGGGGCCAACGCCATCAGCATTGCAGAATCGGCTCGGGCATACCAGACCATAATGAACGGGAATGCTTACCCTATTGGCGAAGATCTTTCGGTCCACATGATCCCGATCATCGAGCGGATCGAGGACCGCGACGGGCAGACGATCTGGAAGTATGAATCGCGGCCGAAGCAGGTTTTGAGCAAGCGGGTCTCCGGCATGGTCTCGGAAATCCTCCGCCTGGTCGTGTCAAGCGGCACGGGCAGGCGCGCAGAGGATGCCATACGTCTCTCCGTGGACGTGAGCGGCGAGACGGTGGAGCTTCCGGTCCCTGCCTTCGGCAAGACCGGGACCGCAAATCGGTACACCAACTCCAGTTTCGTGGGATTCCTTCCAGGGCCCGGGAAGGAATCGGGCATGCTGGACCTCGATCCCGGCTTTGTCATCGCCGCCTACGTGGGTTACGATGACAACCGTCCCATGAAGGGAGAACACGTGACCGTGTACGGATCTTCGGGCGCCTTGCCCGTGTGGATCGAGACCTCGAATGCGATCGTGAACAGCCGGGCCTACAAGGACAAGCTCCAGCTTGCCGATCTTGCCTTTGAAATCAAGCCGGGCGCCATGACGAGCCAACCGGACCTTCGCCCGGTTCAAATATCCACGCTCACGGGGCAGCCCGTGGGCCTGGATCGTCGCGGGGAATCCCGCGAAACCACCCTGATTCTTTCCGACGTGGACGTGGAAGACGGCACCGTACGACTGAACCGGCGCTTCGAGCCCGTCCAGGGAGCGGCTCAGCATGATGCAGACGAACCCACAGACTAGACCTTCTCTTCTCCTCTTTCTGCTCCTCCTCTTCTTGATTGCTGGCACGGCCGGGTGTGTCTCGGACTGGCCGGGGAGCCCCCTGTACACCGAGCCGTCTGTAAAACCGTCGACCACAGGCCCTGCGGCCGCGGACGTGCTGAGCACAGCCCGCGTGAGGAAGCGTATCGCGGCGCTGGAGGATTTTCTGGCCCAGGAGTCCCCCATCCAGGAGGAGCAAGCCCGTGCAGCCCGGGAGCTTTTGAACGGGTACCGCCGCATTCTGGGCGCCCTGAAGACCTCTTCCGGCGATGCCATTCAGGACGAACAACGGATCAGCGCCCTCCTCTTCGAGCGTCTCGTGGCGCTGGAAGAGCGCTACTTCCAGGAGAAACCCGCAGACTTCCCTTCCCCGGGGGCGCTTCGCATTCTCTCCCGCGAAAAGGACCGCATTCGGGATGCCTACCTGTCCGGAGACCATGAAGGGGTAGTGCTGGCCTGCCGCCGTCTCGAGGAGCGCTACGGCGCGGGAACGCTCTCCGCAGAGATGGGGCTTCTCTTTGCCGCCAGCCTGGCGGAGACTGGTGAGGTCAGCGAAGCGATTCGAGTGGGCGAGCGGATCCTCCCCGAACTCCAGGGCCGTCCAGGGCGGGTGGACCTGCACAATCGCCTGGTCGCCTGGTACCTGGAATCGGGACGGCCTGATCAGGCCAGAGAGCACTATGAACGGCTCGTGGACGCCGTGTACGAGGACCGTCGTATCCTCGACCGGGCGGATACAAGACTGAAGTCCGCCCACGCGGCCCCAGCGCGCCAAGAACCTGCGACAACATCTCCCGAGTCTCCGGAAGGGTCCTCTTCGGAAGTCCTGGACGAACTCCTGAGACGTGTGGATGCCCTGGTGGCACAAAAGGCCTTCAGTCGGGCCAAGCTCCTTCTGATCCGCCATCGCTTGCGAACGCCGGAGGGTCCGCAAACCGAGGCCATCGACGGGGCCATGGATCGCCTGGAACGAGAGGAGCAAGCCTACGAGACGGCGAAACGTTTAGAGGGCCAGGACTCAACCCCTCTTGAGCAGTCACTGGAACAGGTGCATCTTCTTTTGGAGAGTGAAAAGTACGAGGAAGCGTTCCAGCAACTGGATCAAATGGAACCCCCCGAAGGACTGTCCCCCGAGCTTCAGGCTCTTCGTGATCGGGCTGTTTCGGGCATCATCGGCAAGAAGCGGAACGAGGCCGCAAGAGCGTTCCTCATGGCAAAGAACAGCTCTGATCCGGACCTGAAAAAAGAGCATCTGCGCACCGCCTACAACCTCCTCAAAACCCTGGTGGATCGCTTCCCCACATCCCCCCTTCTGCCTAAGGTTCAAAGCAATCTGGACACGGTTCGCTCGGAGATGCAACAGGCAGGGATTCCGCCGGAGCCCCCCGGAAAACCCTAAACAAATGCACGCCCCTTTCATTCATTGCAGATATTCATCCACCATTCGGAGTTTTTTGAAAAAGTAGGTTTCATTTGACGGGTCGTTGGAATCATGGTAAAGACCCGATAACTTCTACAAAGAGGAACGAAATAGGACGGCGATCCATCCAGGCCTTTTCACCGTTTCATCCGTTGCCACGGGGTTGGTTGCGCCTTGAGCCTGCCATGAGAATCGTTTCCTTATATGTTGAACGAGACGAGTGAAACCAAGGACACCATTGAACCGTTTGACTCAAAAGATCGAATGAGAATCCTGGAGAGGGCATCCATTGAAAAAAGGAATCACGTTGATACTTGTCGTAGGGATTGCATATTTCGCTTGGCAAAAATTCTTTAATGAACATCCTGTTGAGCCTTTGTATGAGGAACCCTATGTGATTGTGTATGGCAGGGATCGCTGCGGTTGGACTCAAAAATACTTGAAAGATCTAAAAAATGAAGAGGTCGACTTGATATATGAAAGTGTTGACAATCAAGATGTTTGTGATGAGTTGCATCCCAGAATGAAGGATGCGGGGCTAGATATCAGAAGATACAACCTTCCTGTGATTGATGTAAACGGCCACTTCTTTATTCGCCCGGATCTCGATCTCATTTTGGATGCATATGAAATCGAGGAATAACCTTAATCCTATTTGACGGTCTCGCAAAAGCCC
>JASFQI010000359.1:0-4939 GCA_050115555.1 Desulfobacteraceae bacterium | reverse complement strand
CCGATGGATATATCATCCAGGAAGAAATCTTCCTCAAAATCGACCTCATGGGGCTGGCAAGCGGTGTCTACGCCATGACCCGCTGCCGGGTGGACCAGGATTTCGGCCTGCGTCGATTCCAGTTCAAGATGACGTCCGGTGCCCTGAGTTATGAAGCCGCGGGAAGGGTGGAAGAGGGCCGGTTGACCATCGAGACCGGAAGGAAAGGGGAGAAGCGCACCCGACGGATTCCCATCGAAGAGCCGCCTATCCTGGCAGCGAGTCTGGCTCACTACTTCAGTGGACGGCCGCTCCGCGTGGGAGATGCGTTCCAATTTCCCATATTCGATCCGTCGACCATGAGCCGAAAAAAGGCGGAGGTCCGCGTGGTCGCCAGGGAGGAGGTGGAGATCCGGGGGATCGCCTACAAGGCGTTTCGTCTGGAAACGGAGCTCTGGGGTACCATACTGACCTTCTGGTTGGACGAGAACGGAGGGACGCTCAAGGAGACGGGTTTCATGGGGCTGACCGCGGTTCGATCCAGTGCCGCGGTGGCGCCGGAGAACATCCAGGGAAGCGGGGAGACGGACTTCTACGATCTCTCCGCGGTGAAGCCCGATCGAAAACTTCCCCGTCCGAGGGATCTCTCGTATCTCAAGGTGCGGTTCGGCGGCATCGAGGATGTGCCTATGGGACGCGAGGTCTGGAATGGGGGCCGGCAGCGCTTTTCGGAATCCGTCATGGTGGTGGAACGCGAGGAACTCCAATCCATTCCAGCGGATCGCGAAAACGATGCGGGAATGGAGAAGGCATTTGAAAACGAGCTGGCTCCTGATTTCAACATTGAAAGCGATCACCAGGAAATCGTTCAGGCGGCTCGCACCATCGTCGATGAGGAGCAGGATCCCCTTCGCATGGCACAGCTCGTGCTCTCCTGGGTGTATGAGAACCTGGAGAAACGCCCTGTTGTCACGATCCCAAGTGCGCTGGAAGTCCTACGATCCAAGGTGGGGGACTGTAACGAGCACGCCACGCTGACGACTGCTCTCTTAAGGGCGCTGGGTATTCCCACAAGAATTGCTGTGGGCCTGGTTTACCTCCGGGGCAGGTTTTTTTACCACGCGTGGAATGAGGTGTACGTGGGGCAATGGGTTTCCCTGGACGCGACCTTGAATCAGATGCCGGTTGACGCAACGCATATGAAACTGCTCGAAGGAAACCTGGAAAAACAGGTGGACGTGATCGGTCTGGTTGGTCGACTCAAGATCGAAGTGCTGGAGTGGCGTCATGATTAAGCTCATCGATCTCACCAAGGTCTACCGGAAGTTCAAAGCCGTGGATGGTTTGAATCTCGACGTGCCGCAGGGCCAGGTGTTCGGATTCCTGGGCCCGAACGGCGCAGGAAAGACCACAACCATTCGCATGATGGCGGGCGTGCTGAAGCCCACATCGGGCCGGGTGGAGCTGAACGGATATGATCTGGCCACTCGGCCATCGGAAGCCAAGCGAACAGTGGGTTTTATCCCGGATCGCCCCTATCTCTATGAAAAGCTCACGGGTATGGAATTCCTGCGGTTCATCGCCGGCCTATACAGGCTGGATCACGATCTGTCGCCGGATCGAAGGGCCCTGGAACTTCTCGATCTTTTCGAGCTCACGGACTGGCGGGATGAGTTGATCGAAAGCTACTCCCATGGCATGAAGCAACGGCTTGTCATGTGTTCAGCTCTTCTCCATGCCCCCAAGGTGATCGTGGTGGACGAGCCCATGGTGGGACTGGACCCCAGGGCGGCGCGCCTGGTCAAGGACATCTTCCGGAACCAGGCGAAAAACGGGACCACGGTGTTCATGTCCACACACTCCCTTGGGGTCGCCCAGGAGGTCTGTGAGGAGATCGCCATCATACAGGCCGGGCGGATCATCGCCCGCGGAACCGCAGACGAGCTCCGGGCTCTGGCAGGTGTGGACGGCAATCTGGAGAACACGTTTTTGAAACTGACCGAAGAGACATCAAGTACTCATGAAGGACCTGGCTCTCCTGCTTAGTCCCCGAATTCTCGGGGTCCTGAACGGCCTGCGGAATGCCGACTCCCGAGCGCGCAAGCGGTCGTGGATCCTGGGGGGTCTCGGAATCGCTTTCTGGACGGGGATGTTCATCCTTTCCACCCGCGTTCTTCTCTACTTCCAGTCCGCGGAGATGATTGGGGACATCCTGGCGCATCACCTGCTGGGCATGGTTCTGCTGACCTTCTTTTCGCTCCTGGTGTTCAGCCACATCATTACCGCTCTTTCCAACCTCTACCTTTCCAGGGACCTGGATCTCTGTCACGCCACCCCTGCACCCCTGGAAGAAATTTTTCTGAGCCGCGTTTTTTTCACGATCGTGGACAGCTCCTGGATGGTGGTCATCTTTGGGCTCCCCGTAATCATGGCGTACGCCTATGTGTACGATCCGGGATTCGGGTTCTACATCACGCTGGCACATTCGGGCGTTGCCACGGTTTTCATCGCAGCGGGCATTGGAATCCTTCTCACGATGGTCCTTGTGAGTATATTCCCGGCCTATCGCACACGCGACATCCTGATGCTCCTGGTCATCCTCCTTGTGGTGGCCCTCTACCTGCTGTTCCGGTTCCTTCGGCCCGAGCGTCTCGTGGATCCGGATGCCTTTTTCAGTGCCGTGCAGTACCTGGGGGCTCTCAAGGCCCCGGACAGTCCCTTCCTTCCCACGCACTGGGTCACGGAGGTGCTGTGGCATCACTTGAGCGGCGTGCCCTTCAGAGGGTATGGTTTTCAATTGCTCCTGCTGTGGAGTACGGCCCTTGCTCTTCTGGTGATCAACATATGGACCGCTGAGGCGATTTACTACAGTGGATTTTCGCGCGCCCAGGAGGCGAAGCGGAGGCGTCGCGGCGGGAGTGCGTTTCTGAACCTCCTGAAAAAGGGATTCACCGCGCCGCTGGGACGAGAGCTGGCCGCTGTGGTGGACAAGGATATTCGAACGTTTTTTCGGGACAACAGCCAGTGGTCCCAGCTCATTCTGCTGGGAGCGCTGGTGGTGGTCTATTTGTTCAATTTCAGCGTGCTGCCTCTGGAGAGGAGCCCCATTCGACTCGAGTTCCTTCAAAACGAGATTGCGTTTCTGAACCTCGGCCTCGCCGGGTTTGTGCTCTCCGCCATCTCGGTACGATTCATCTTTCCGGCGGTGAGTGCGGAAGGAAAGTCATTCTGGATCATTCAGAGCTCTCCCATGTCGATTCAACGATTTCTCTGGGGTAAGTTCGCCGTGTATCTCCTGCCCATGCTCGTGCTTGGAGAAATCCTGATCGTGTTTACGAATCACCTGTTGGAGGTGACTCCCTTCATGATGGGCCTCCTGGCCGTGACCATGTTTTTTTCAGCGGTTGCGATTGTGGCCATGGGCGTGGGCTTCGGGGCGCTGTACCCGAAGTTCGGGTACGAGAACATCGCCCAGGTGTCCACGGGTTTCGGGGGTGTGCTCTACATGATGGTGAACTCCCTGTTCATGGCCCTTGTCATTCTGCTCGAGGCCGGACCGGTGTACATCCTCTTCATGGCCGGCGTACGGCAAAAGTCTGTGACAGGTCTTCAGTGGCTGATCATCGTATCGGCATTCGGTATTGTTCTGCTCATCCACGCCGTAGCCGTGGTCAAATCCATGGGTATGGGGAGGCAGGCGCTGGAGCGATACGAGTAACCTCAACACTCCCTGTTTGGATTCATTGTGTTCGACTACGAGTACATCGGAAACCTGCACGTGCATTCAAGCTACTCGGACGGAACCCTGACTCCCTCCGAGCTTGCAGGCGTCGCTCTCGGGGCAGGCCTGGACTTCATCTGCCTGAATGATCACGACACCATGACCAACGGTCTTCATCTGGAGGAGGAGGGTTTTTACGGAAAGCTCCTTCTGCTGATGGGGCTGGAGATCGGCGGGCGCTACCATCACTACCTCGGTTATGATTTGAACGCCATGGTTCGGAGCGATCACGCCGGCCCTCAGGAAGTGATCGACCGAGTGAACGCACAGGGCGGATTCGGGTTTCTGGCCCACCCCTTTGAAAGGGGGATGCCGTTTCGAGACAAGGGGAAGGCTTACACCTGGAACGATCTGGCGGTTCGGGGTTTTTCCGGAATCAGTATCTGGAACTACAGTTCCCGTTGGAAGGAGCGGATCAAGGGGCCGCTCTGGGGTCTTTACTGCCTGGCCATGAAAAGACGAACCCTGCTGCCGCCGAGTCGCAAGACCCTCGTCTTCTGGGATCGCCTGTGCAGGGAGCAGCGCACCGTTGGAATCGGGACATCGGATGCCCATGGGTCCGGTTTCCGGTGGGGACTCCTGCACTTTCGACCCCTGTCCTACGCCTTTCTTCTGAGCACGATCAATGTGCACGTCTTCCTCAACCGCCCCCTTCCCAAGGATTTCCAAGAAGCTAAGCGGGCAGTCTACAAGGCCCTGAAGGAGGGGCGCCTGTTCATCGCTCATGACGGTCTCTGCCCGGCCAGAGGATTCCGGTACTACTTTCTCTCGGAAGACGGATCGGATCTCATCATGGGGGAGGAAGCGGCCTTTCAACCCGGGGAACTCGTCGTGGACCTTCCACACGAGGGCGAGATTCGTCTCATCCGGGACGGGCGGCTGGAGAAGACCTGGCAGGGGACGGAAGCGATCTATCGGGTGAGGGAGCGGGGAGTGTACCGTGTTGAGGTGGATCGGAAGCTTCGGTTCTCGGGACTGCATCCCTGGATTTTCACAAATCCCATTTACCTGCGATAAAACAGGGTCCTGGTCCTTTCTTGTGAGCGCTCGAAAGGACCTTTTTCCTTGATTGTTCGATCACGATTTGGGTAGGGTTTTCTGAGGATTCCCGAGGAGGACGAGAACCTGTCGTTCTTCTCCGGGCTTTTCTTGGCCTGGGTGGCGGAATAGGTAGACGCA
>JASFQI010000358.1:0-4982 GCA_050115555.1 Desulfobacteraceae bacterium | reverse complement strand
CCTTGGGAGGGCCGTCCGCCGGGAGGCCCGGCGATCGATTGAGACAGTGGGGTGGACCCCATGTGACCGGCTCTTATGAACCCCGTCAGGTCCGGAAGGAAGCAGCGGTAAGTAAGCAGGTCGGTGTCATGGGTGCTTCTACACTCGTTGCTCCATCGGTGAAAGGTCTTCGGAACGGTTCGAACAGGGGGTGCACGGCCAAGGATCTCCCTCTCCGATTGTATCCATCACACCTTTCCACCTTTTGCCTGAGTCGGATTCACACGCATGGCGGATATCTCTGCTCCTGAAAACAGCGTTTTCCGCCCCGTTGAACCGGTCACCCCGGAAACCTCCCCTCCCCGTTTCCGGTTCGCTCACCTTACAGTTCACGAAAACCTGTCCCACGCCGTCTTCACCCGAATCGGGGGTACGAGCAAGCCTCCATGCGATTCGCTGAACGTGGGTCTACGGACTCCGGACTCCCCCTCCGCTGTATACGCCAATCTGGAACGCATTCAAAACACTCTTCGTGCGAGGAGACTCGTCTTTCTCGACCAGGTTCACGGCAACACCGTCCTTCCCCTCCGCGAAGCGGACCTCGAGCACCTTGAAAATCCGCCGCCCGCTGACGGAATGGTCACAAACGTCCCCGGCGTGGGACTTCTCATCAAACAGGCGGACTGCCAGGCCGTGATCCTCTACGACCCCAAACGCCGGGTCGTTGCGAACATCCATTGCGGCTGGCGGGGAAACGTCGCCAACATCCTCGGGGTTGCCGTCCGTTGCATGACCGAGGCATTCGACTGTGAACCCGGCCACATCCTGGCGGGAATCGGCCCCTCTCTCGGGCCCTGCTGCGGGGAGTTTATCGGGTACGAGCGGCTGTTTCCGCGATCCTTTCAGGCCTTCCTGGTCGGCAGGAATACCTTTGACCTCTGGGCCCTGAGCACCCGCCAGCTCCTGGCGGCCGGCTTGCGAGAGGAACACATCGCCGTTTCCGGTCTGTGCACACGCTGCCGAACAGATCTCTTCTTTTCCTATCGCGCGGAAGGACAGACCGGTCGCTTCGCCACCGTGGCCATGCTGCGTTGACGCGAAGGCCCGTCAAGTGGAGGAGTCGGGGGAATCGATCCGCCTGCTCACCCTGGAAAGGGCCTCCTCCAAGCGGGCCGCTTCCTGTAGGATCACCCGGGCATATCTCCCGCCCTGGGAGGACGGGTCCAGCACGTCGGCAAGCCTTCGCGCAAACCCCCCGACTGCCGTGAGCGGGTTTCGAATCTCGTGAGCCACGGCCTCGAGCGTTCGGGTCGAATCCCCTCCCTGTTCCACCGTGTCCAAGGTGGGCAGCTCCCGACGATCTATGGCCTCCCGCATCCAGTCCATGTCCTTGGATATGTCGCCCAAGGCACAGTTTGCACGCTCCATGAGCTCGAGAAGATCGCGCTCCTTGTCCATTTCCAGCCGAAGGCTTTGGGCGATCTCCTCAACGTAATCGAAGGTGCTGACAAGGATCTCTCCCATGCTGTCCGCATCCAGCCCCAAAACGCGATAGGCCCGTTCAAAAAGCGCACAAACGTCATGGGACTCCCTCACCACGTCCAGCGCCAATTGCCTGGACAGTTCCGAGATACGGACAATGCCGGGCCGCTCCTCATTCAGGGCCGCGTCGCCATAGGCGCTCTGGCAAGCGACCAGGGCATCTGGAAACCGCCAGAAACGCAAGGCTGCCTCACCTACCCTCCGATGATCGACCCCGTATGCTTTCCACTCCAAGGGCAGGGCCTCTTCCAGGTTCTCCGGATCCTCAGGAAAGGCATCGGCCTGCGCTTTTCGGCTCAGGAGGTCATGAAACACGAGGATCCCGATCTCGAGGGTAAGACTTGCGACAAAGGCTTCCTCCGGGTTGCACAAGGTCGTCCTCACGGCCAGGGAGCGAGCCAAAAGGGCTCGATAGAACGATGTCCTCCAGAATCGCTCGTAGTCCAAGCCGTCCCTGCGCCCCATAGGGAACGTCTCCCGAAGGCTCAGGGAAAGCGCCATGATTCGAAGGCGCTGAAACCCCACCTTGACCACCGCCTGATTCAGCGAGGTCACAACACTTTCGCCTTTGAAAAAAGCACTGTTCGCCAGTCGAAGCAGCCGAACCGTCAGGGACGGATCCTTCTCAATAATGGCGGCCAGGTCGGACGCCGTGCTCCTTTCATCCGACGCCGTCTCCACAAGGCGAACGGCCACCGCAGAAAGCGAAGGCAAGTCATAGCCCTGCTCGAGGCGCTCCAGCAGGCCTCCGGCTTTTTCGTTTTCCATGCCTCCCCCCCCCCCGGAACACGTAGTGACACTCCATCCTGTTGGACCCGAGGTTCAAGTATAGGGCAAAGCAAATGCCGGGGTCAACGAAACCGGATTCGGCCCAAGGGACACGGGCGAAAACGAGGCCTTGACAAGACACGCCTTCGACCTCCAGAATACCGGATCGAAGTGGCTTTGATCGCGTCTTCCTTATCCGTATCTGTGGGGCTGCCGGATGGATTCTACAGGGCCCAAAGGCTCCAGGATCTTCGTACCTCACTGCGCACGCGGAGCTCGAATCATGAAGGTTGAATCCAATGACAGGGTCCGTTACACAGGGTACACACCCGGTGCCATTGGGAACGTCACGTCATCTCACGCCGTGTATTATCACCAACAGTGGGGTTTCGACCTGTCCTTCGAGACTCAAGTGGCTCGGGAGATGTCCGAGTTCATGGATCGTTACGACTCGAAAGGGGACAGCCTCTGGATCGCGCGCAACGGGAAGCATTTCGCCGGATCCGTGGCCGTGGACGGGGCCCTTGCGCACACGGAGGGGGCACGACTTCGCTGGTTCATCGTTCCGCCCCCTTTCCATGGACGCGGCATCGGGGCTGCCCTGCTGAATCGTGCCCTGGCATTCTGCAGGGAGGTGGGACACGATCACCTGTTCCTCTGGACATTCCAGGGTCTGGCGGCCGCACGAACCCTATACGAGCAAGCGGGATTCCAACTCACCGAGGAAAAGCAAGGGGACCCGTGGGGGCGGCCCATTCTTGAGCAGAGGTTCGACCTGTGGTTGACATCCTGAGCATCCAACCGAACGAAATCGCATTCGATGTGGACGGAGTTGTGGCCGATACGTTCCGTTATTTCGTGCGTTCGGCGCGGAATCAATACGGATGTGCATTCGATTACGAGGATATCACGGAGTACGACTTCCGGAAGGTGATCGACATCGAGGACGCCACCAGCGAGGCCATCATTCAACGGGCGCTGGAGGATCCTATCCATTGCGGCATCGAACCGCTTCCCGGAGCCGTTTCCTCTCTGACGCGCTTGGCGGGCAAGGCCCCCCTCCTCTTTGTTACGGCAAGACCGGAACCCGATGCGATCCTTGCCTGGCTCCTGCACTACCTTGAAGACGTGCCCGAGGGGAAAATCCGACTGGAAGCGACCGGCACGGGGGAGAACAAGCCCGCCGTTCTGAAGGCCTACAATGTGGCATACTTCGTCGAGGATTGTCTGGAGACCGGGTTCCTCCTCGAAAAGGCTCCGGTTACACCCATCATTTTCGAGCAACCCTGGAATCGAAAGCCCCACCCCTTCCCAAGAGTGTCCACCTGGAATCAGCTGAGCTCCATGGTGGCCTGGTAGCACAATGACGTCCCCTAACGCCGCCCTCCCAAAATCTTTTGCCCTTTGCCCTTTCTCCTTAACCTTGATACCCGTTTCTCCTGTATTGACAAAGCCGCCAGAAACGATATGATTCGAACGATGTACCGACATTGATTCTCCCCGCTGTTCCTCAAACAGCGGATGAGGGATGCACGGGCCAAGCGTTTTCAGTAATCCTGCTGCCGACCCGCCTGCGGAGAGGCAGGGGCTTTCACACAGGAGGTCCACCATGCCGACGTACGATTTCAAGTGTGAAAAATGCAAAAACCGGTTCAGCCGGACCATGTCCATCTCCGAATACGAGAACACCAAGTTTCGCTGCCCCAAGTGCAAGAGCACCCGAGTGAAACAGAGAATCACGACCTTTCAAACCGTGACGTCTAAAAAGAGCTGAGGCTTCATATGGAATGCCCTTACTGCCACGAGGCCCTTCCGTCGAAAACCTGCCCGAGCTGCGGCGAGGAGATCCCTGAGGAGAGCCGTTACTGCCTCGCCTGCGGAATCGCGCTCGGGATGGAGGGCGCACCGGACGATTCGGACGACGAGGAAGGGCTGGACCTGGAAAACCGGATCCTTTGCCCGGATGGAACCTGCACCGGCATCATTGAGAACGGCCGATGCACCGTGTGCGGAAAGGCTTTGGATGAACACGAAGCCGACCCGCCCGCGGAAGACAACGAACCCGGGAGTTAGTTTCTCCATGTATGAGCTGAAAATCCTGACCCAGTTCTCGGCGGCTCACCAGCTGCGGGAACACGGGGGGAAGTGCGAGCAGATGCACGGCCACAACTGGAAGGTGGAGGTCTACGTCCGGGGCGAAGACCTGGACGAAAACGGTCTGCTCATCGACTTTCACGACGTGAAAGCCGCAGCAGCAGAGGTGATCGAAGGCCTCGATCACAAGTACTTGAACGAGGTCCCTCCTTTTGATCATGCGAACCCTTCCTCGGAAAATATTGCCCGGCACATCTTCGAATCCTTAGGCAGAAGGCTGAACAACGCACGCGTGATCGTGAGCCGTGTGACGGCCTGGGAGTCGGACACGGCCTGCGCCTCTTATGCAAGCCCCTGAGCCTGTCGGCGTGAGACAACCCATGCGCATTGTCGTGATCATACCCGCACGTTACGGTTCCACCCGATTTCCCGGCAAGCCGCTGGCTCGAATCGCAGGGAAGCCCATGGTGGAGCACGTCTGCGAACAGGCCGACTCTTGTAAGGAGGTCAGCGATGTGGTCGTGGCCACGGACGACGACCGCATCCTTGACTGCGTCCAGGCCTTCGGGGGCAAGGCCGTAATGACCGCTTCCGGGCAC
>JASFQI010000357.1:0-5063 GCA_050115555.1 Desulfobacteraceae bacterium | reverse complement strand
CCCACTTTCGAACGGCCTTGATCACGGTCTCCACGGCCTCGGCCCCGCTGTTCATGGGAAGGACCTTGTGCGAGTTCGTGAGCCGACAGAGGTCTTCGTAGAAGGGACCGAGCTGATCGTTTCGAAAAGCCCGGGATGTGAGTGTGAGCTTTTCGGCCTGCTCCTTCAGGGCCTCCAGGATGCGGGGATGGCAGTGTCCCTGATTCACCGCGGAGTAGGAAGAGAGGCAGTCCATGTAACGCTTCCCGTCGACATCCCAGACCCAGATCCCCTCACCCCGCTGGAGAACGACATCCAGAGGCTTGTAGTTGAACGCGCCGAACCGGTTTTCCAGGGCAATGTAGTCTTCCGATCTCATGTGCCTCCTCCCTCCCCTCTCCCGCGACCCACCGATTCTGAAACCGGCGGTCCCTACCTCCAGGGAACCGATGAGGTTCAAACCTCCATAGAGCGTTTCAAATTGCGACCCATGAAAGAGGGCAGCAAGAATACAGCGGGGCATGCCTTTGGCACACGCGACCCTCGCTCCACTCAAGCCCAAAAAAGGAAAGGCCCTCGAAAGGGCCGATTCCTGCAGTCGGCGGTTTTTCGGCCACTCAGGAGACCATGAATCCGGTCTCGCTCTTGAGCCCCGGGACCCGGATGAAGGGTCTTCCATCCTCCTCCCCCCGCACGCCTTCGGGCCAGGTAAAATTCGGGCTCATGTTCTTGTAGTACTCGAGATCATAGCACAACAGCTTGGCCCACAAGGCCCCGTCGAGCTCGAAGAAGCGGGACGTGAGACCGAAGTCCACCTCCCCCAGATCTGTTCGCAGGATGTAGGCGGGGATCTCCCGGCCGCTCCCTTCCTTTCTGACACGGGTGGCCATGTCGATCACGTCGTCCACATCCACCGGCCGCTCCAGGTTCCAGGCGCTCTGGAGCGGGTGGCCGGCCACGTAGACGTGGTGGAACTCCATCCCGGCATCCCGGCAGGCATAGGCCACGCGATGCATGGCCTCGGCCGAGTCGTTGATCGAAGAGAGCACGGGGGTGTTCACGTACACGGAAATGCCCTGCCGTCGCAAATCCGCAGCCAGCCGCTCCTGGTCCTCCCTGATCTCGGTCTCATGCAGGATGAGGGCCTCGATCTCGAGGCGTAGGGGACGAACCACCGTGAGCCGGTTGAGCTCGCCGAGCCTCTGGAGCACCCCACGCGTGTATCTCGCCGGTGCGTAGGTGAAGGCCGGGCTTCGCAGCCGAACGGCATTCACGTGGGGGATGGTGCGGAGCTGATCAATGAGGAAGGCAATCTTCTGGAGGCCATCCGGAACGTCCTCTGACCCGCCGATCACCACGTCGGTAATCGCCTCGTGTTCCCGAATGTATTCGATCGCATCCGGCCCGGCCCCGGTATCCAGCTCCACCCGGGTTTCGTGGACCCGATACACATCCGATCTTCCCGTGGGCACAATGGAGGGGCCCAGGGGCTGCACCTTTCGAGCTTCCTCCTGAAGCGTCTTCAGCGCTTCGGCGTCCGTCTCCCGTTCCGCGACCTCCCTGGGTCCCCTTGCCCCCTGAAACAGGGACTCATCCCCGACCTGGACCATGTATTGGACATCCAGCGTGCCTTCCTCGTTCACGCGAAGGCTGGCGAGCTCCGTTCCCAGGGTGGCGAAATCCTTGAAGTAGTCCGGGGTGTAGGGCGAACGGATCCAGATGAAATGATCGTTCTCCGCGTCCTTTTCCACGGCCCATCCGCTGCTGTTCCAGTCGAGCTTTCCCACGGGCGTGGCGGTGCAAAGACGCGGCATGGCCCGGTCGGACAGGTGGGCCCGAAGATAGGTCGCCGCTGCCACCCCCTTGGAGATCGGGTTCCAGTAGACGCTGTTCCCCTGAATCGGGCTGCATGGGATGTAAATGTAGTGCATTTCCGCGCCCGCCCCTCGGAGCGCGTTGAAGAGCGCCTTCAGCTCGGGGCCTTCATCGTTGCAGGCCCGCAGAAAAGGCGTCTGGACGTACACTTGAATGCCGTTTCGCACCAGCTCGGTGATGATCTCCAGGCTGTCCAGGGAAATTTCGTCCGGGTGGATCAGGTGGGTGGCCACCTCGATGCGCTTTCCCTTTTCCTCCAGCTCCAGGTTCTTTCGCTTGAGGTAGCTCATCCAGGCCCTATCCTTGCCGAGAAAGAGGTGCGGGTAGTACGCAACGGATCGCGTGGCGAGCCTCAGGGTGCGCATGTGGGGAATCTCGCCCAGCCCGTCCAGGGCACACTCCATGTTGCCCTTTTGCAGGAACGGATCCCCGCCGGTGATCACGACCTCCTTGATCTGGGGGGACGCGGCCACGTAGTCCACGGCCCTTTGGACGTCCCCCGTCGTGGGTGTGGGCTCGTTCCGAAGGTCCTTGTGCTTTCGAAAGCAGAAGCGGCAGTACACGGGGCAGCTCATGTTCAGGAGAAAGATGACCCGGTTCTTGTACATCCGCTCCAGCAGGCCCTGGTGAAACTGCCCGATCCAGGTGTTCACGAACCCCGCCGGATCGAGCTCCTCCACGAACGGCAGGTACTGGTACGCGACATTCCCGGAGAGCAGTACCTGCCTCAGCACGTGTCTCGAGAGCCGTACCGGGTAGGTGTCGATCACCTCCTCGAGCCGGGTTCGGTCGGGTTCTTCCACGGACAGGTTGGCAAGCTTCTCCAACTGCTCCACGCTCTTGACCGAAACGAAACCATTCCCGGGAAGGGCCTTCTCCAGGACGGCCAGGAGCAGCAGCCTTGGGAGTGTCACCCCATTGATCTCCACGGGCTCCCGGTTTGTTCCGTTGCGCCGGCCCATGATATCCATCAGACCGGAGAAAAACCCTTCGGCGTCTTCGCCGTATCCCGTGGCCTCGATCAAACTGGACAACCGTTCCCTACCGCTGCCGTCTCCCACGAGGTCGCAAAAATCCCGACCCACGAGCCACGGGTCGGTGTAATGATCCAGGAAATCGGCCGCCCCTTCATAGAGGTCCTGAATCGCTGCGTCGAACCGCTCCCCGGATTTGTCAAACGCGATGGTCGTCATTCCCTGGTGTGTTTCCATGATCCCGTTCTCCGTCGACAATCCCGATCCCGGCATTCGGATCCCATGCTCCGGTCGGGACGTCCTGTGTCCCCAAGGGAAAGGCTGCTGCCTCCCTCTTTCCGCTCCATCCCCCCTGACACGAGCCGCAGGAGGCGCGGCAGCCATGGACATTGAATCTCCCCTCCGTCACCCTGAAAGCGGGCGAGGAATGCGCAAGTCAAGCATTTTCACTGAAAACGACGCCCGAAAATATCCAACCCCCCGTGCGGGTGTCAGTGGGAATCGGCTTGCTCCCATGCCTCTTCTGGAAAGCCGCTTCTTTCCGCTTTCTGGGCGCAGTCCCTCATGCAAGGCCCTTCAACCCGTGCAGGGCTTCCTGTATGGCGCCTGCGGCGAAATCGAGGTCCTCATCCGTGTGGCGATACGCGATGTACCCATGATGATACGGTTGCAGGAACACCCCTTGACGAATGAGTTGGGTGTAGAACTCGGCCCTCAACGTCTTGTAGCGTGAGTCCTTCTCCTTTGGAAACGTGATAAAGGGCAACAGGGGTGCACCGGAAAATTCGGCCGCGACCCCACTTTCCGCCACGATGGCCTCCACCCGCTGGCAGAATGCCTCCCCCTTTTCCCGCACCTTTTCCAGGACACGGTCCCGCTCCAGGATTTCAATGGTCTTCAGCGCGGCCACCTGCTCCAGGCTGTTGGGAAAAAAGGTGGAGCTGATAAAGACCCGATCGGCCGCCACGCTCATGACCTCCTTCTTTCCCACAACCGCGCTGATCGGGTAGCCGTTGGCCATGGCCTTGCCGAACACAGAGAGGTCCGGCGTGACGCCGTAGACCTTCTGGGCTCCGCCGAGGCTGAAGCGAAACCCGCTTCGAATTTCGTCGAACACGAGCACCGCCCCGTATTTCTCCGCCAAGGCCTTCACCCCTTCCAGGAATCCCGGCTTCGGGTCCTGGACCTTCTCGGCCAAAGGATGACCGACCGGGGTGACGATGACAGCGGCCATATCATCCCCGTATTGTTTCATGAGGTCTTCCAACTCGTCCAGCTCGTTGTAATGGAATTCGTGCACGTCTTCATAAAGTTTTTTCGGAATCCCGCCCTTGACTTCCACGCACCAGTCGTGCCATCCGTGGTACCCGCATCGGGCGACCTTCATTCGACCTGTGTATCCCCGGGCAATGCGCACGGCCGTGGTCGTGGCATCCGAACCGGTCTTCACAAAAAGGCACATCTCCGCAGAGGGGATCAGAGCGCACATCTTTCGAGCCAGTTCATTCTGCATGGGCTGCGTTAACGAAAAGCAGAACCCCTTGTTCGTCATCTGATCGATCACCACGCGATCGATCTCTTCCTCCCGGTGACCGATGATGATCGGACCGTACGCACAGAGCATGTCAATGTACTCGTTGCCGTCCACGTCCGTGACGCGGCCGCCTTGCGCGGATTCAAAGAAGATCGGGTACTCGCCTGGGACGAAATTGTAGGGCCTTCGAATACCCAAAATCGCCCCGGGAATGAGATCCAGGGCTTCTTCGTAAAGGGTTTCGGACTTTTCCAAGGAGAGCTTTCCAGCCATGGTTGCGGCTCCTTCTCAACGGCCGTCGGTGTCAACACGGAAGGTCTCGTGAAATCCCGCTCGAGCGTTGGGTATAATGGGTTGAACCCAATGAATGACAGAACGGATCTCTTCTTTGACGGTATCGCAAAAACCCGCTCGACCGATGTGGACTACGCTGTAGGACCTTGGAAGCGCTGGGGGCAGATCTCCAGCGCACGGCTTTTTGCGACTCCTTCTATTCTTACCGACTGCTTTGAACTCCGTCAAAAACCATCACGCATTCTCGGACCGCCCCAAAGGACGCGATCCGCCGGGAGAACTCTTTTCACGACCGTATGGAGGAAGACGGTCCGGTATACTGGAATTCCTTTTTGAAAACAGCAACCTCCATATCGAAGGCCCCATCCTCGCCCTTTCAATCCGCAATTTCAAGCGCTTTTTCCGCT
>JASFQI010000356.1:0-5081 GCA_050115555.1 Desulfobacteraceae bacterium | reverse complement strand
ACATGCGATCCGAAATTATCGAGCATGAACTTGTTCTGATAGACGATCCGCATGTTCCTGTCCTGTATGCTCAGCCCGTCGCCCATCGCGTCCATGATGTTTTCCAAGAGCTGGAACTTTCCCTCAAGTAATTGCGCGGCCTCCGCAAAGACCTCATCGAACTGAGCGCTGTTTGAGTGCTTGACCATCATTTTGCTTCTCCTCGCCACGCAAGACCCGTGTTTTCAAGACCCGTATAACGAAAAGATCACCCGCGGAGTGAAACGGAGTCGGGTGGATATTTTGGTTCTTGTGGCTTTGGTAGCAACTCAGGGCTGGATTATAAGGAAAACTCTGATATGTAACTGCAACAGGCTGAGCAGCTTGCCTTTAACGCAGGTTAAGCAACTGCTCATGCAGTTGCAGTAGCATACTTTTGCTTATATTGCAAGCCATTTGCTGATAAAGTCCCGAAGAACCAGTAAGTATATAGTTTCCGGATAACTCCGTGCGAATAGCTTAGCGAAAAGGTTATTAATTAGAGCTTTCGATTATCTACCCTGATAAGTTCATTTTTTTCATGTTATCAAGGCAACCTATTATCTTGAAAGAAAACCCTTAACGGGATCAACCATGAGTCGTGTTGCACCTTGGCAAGTTACTCGGTTCAATATTTTGATCCTACAAGCCCTAAACCGCCGGACTATGTTTTCCTGAAAGGCAGAAATCTCCCAGAACTTAAAAACACAAAACCCCACCTCTCTTTTCGAGAAGCAGGGTCTCAGGTTGCTCGGGACATGGTTCCCTCGCTTGGTTAAAATGTTATCTACTTATATGCTATAGAAACATTAAATGTGTTAAAGTGTAGTATCTTTATGAAGAAAAAGAAGTCAAGAAAAAAAGTTGTCCTCGTCATCATTTTTTCTAAACGGGTAAGACCGCCTCAAGTGGGGCATTTTTACTCGTTTCTCATATTTCCTTTTCTATTCCAATAGGTTCATCCATTTCTCTAGCCTTTAATGGGGCAAAACGCCGCGTGACGTTTTGCCCCACCCTTTTTGGCACACCTGCCAATTCTCTGAAATCCATGGGTTTCTTTTGTAAGGCGATTCGGCACGCTCCTTGCCGGTAGGAGTTCGCGTAAGTGTGGCATCCCGGTGTTCTCACCCTTGCACCCTGCATGTGAAGCGGTCCATGGGAAAAGCCAAGACCATCCTGTTTGCCGAACCGCAACCCGCCCTTCCGCGTGAGCTCGAACCGTTCATGCAGGAGAAGAACTACGAAGCGATTCACGTCCGGTCCCTCAAGGAAACCCTGCTGACGTTGCAGGACCGGAGGGCGGACGTGCTCGTCATGGATGCCTCTTTGCTGGACGAGGACTGTGAGTTCATCTCGGTCATCAAGCACATGGAAAAGGCCCTGCCCGTGATTGTGTGCGCGGAGACCAACACCCCGGAGCTGGAGAGCCGCATTCGGCAGCAGGGGATCTTTTACTACCACATCAAATCCTTCGGGCTTCAGGACCTGGAAATGGCAGTTTCGAACGCCATCAACGGCCTGACGGAGTGATTCGGAGGGGATTCTCATGACGCTACGGGAAAAGATCCGCAGCGGAAAGTTCGTCCTGCTAGGAGAGTTCGAGCCCCCCAAGGGCACGGACTTCTCAAGCCTTCTCCAGCATGCGAATGCGGTGCGGGGACGGGTGGATGCCATTGTGGTTCCAGAGATGGCCAACGGGGTAATGAAGGCGAGCTCCCTGGGAGGGTGTGCGGTGCTTCAGAGGGAAGGCATCGAGACCGTGCTCCAGGCCTGCTGTCGGGACCGGAACCGGCTGGCCCTGCAGGCTGATTTACTGGCTGCAGGAGCCCTGGGCATTCCCAATGTCATGGCCGTGGCAGGCGAGGAGATCACGTTCGGGGATCACCCACAGGCCCGGGCAGTGAACGACCTGAACCTCCTGGAGCTCCTGGAGGTGATTCAGACGCTTGGCCGGGGCAAGGACCAGGCCGGGATCGAGCTCAAGGGGGCAACCGAGTTTCTCGTAGGCTCCACCGTGGACAGCAGCGCCACGGGCGGGCTTTTGGAGATCGAGTTGGATGCGCTGAAGAAGAAGGCGGACCTGGGCGTGGACTTCGTGGTCACGAGGCCGGTCTTCGACCTGCACCTGTTTCAGCAGTTCGTCAAGCGCGTGGACACGGACCGGGTGGCGGTCTTTCCCACGGTGATGCTCCTCAAATCCGCGGGCATGGCCCGGTACATCGACCGCAATGTCAAGGGGATCTCCATTCCTTCTGAAACGATTCGGGGGATTCAGAAGGCCCCGGACAAGGTCAAGGAGTGCATCCGCATTGCTGCGGAGACCATTGTTCGGCTGCGGGAACTGGGCATGCCGGGCGTGCTCGTGGCTACGCTGGGGTGGGAGGATCGGCTGCCGCAAGTACTTCAGAGGATTAAGGGGTAAGGATTGCAGGGGTAAGCGGCCCAAGGAACGGGCGGATGGAGGCGGCCGGACAAACCCTTCAAACGCGCATGACCAGGGTCTCGCTCTGGTCACCCCCGCTGATGAAAAGCGGTGTTTTCGTAGGGCTGGGTTTTACACCCCGCCGTGCTTGTCGCTAACCTTGCGGCGGCATATGAAATGCCGCCCTACGCCCGGCCAACGAGGGGCATTTTCACGGTAAAAAAGGAAAACAAATGCAAGAGACCAGCGTCAAAAAGGGGGCCGGATCGGTCATGGTGGTCGGGGGCGGGATCGCAGGGATGCAGTCTGCGCTCGACCTGGCCAACTCGGGGTTCTATGTCTACCTCGTGGAGAAGTCCTCCGCCATCGGCGGGGTGATGAGCGAGCTCGACAAGACGTTCCCGACCAATGACTGCGCCATGTGAATTATCTCGCCCAAACTGGTCGAGGTCGGCCGGCACCTGAACATCGAGCTCCTGACGAACGCCGAGGTGGAGCGCCTGGACGGATCCGTGGGGGACTTTCGGGCATTGGTCCGCCGCACGCCCCGGTTCATTGACACGGCCAAGTGCACGGCCTGCGGGGACTGCGCCTCGGTCTGCCCGGTGCGCCTGCCCAATGAGTACGACCAGGGCATGACCGATCGAGGGGCCGCCTACAAGAAGTATCCCCAGGCCATTCCCGGGGCGTTTGCCATTCAAAAGACGGACAAGGCCCCGTGCCGCCTGGCCTGCCCTGCGGGCATCAACGTGCAGGGCTATGTGCAACTCGTGGGCCAGGGAAAGCACGAGAATGCGCTTCGCCTCATCATGGAGGACCTGCCGCTTCCGGGCGTGCTCGGGAGGATCTGCCCCCACCCCTGCGAGGACGTGTGCAGGCGGGCCGAGGTGGACCGGGCCGTGGCCATTCGGGACCTGAAGCGCCTGGCTGCGGACCAATTCGACCCGCGCTCCATTGGGGTGGACTGCCTGCCCAGGCGCGAGGAGCGCGTGGCCATTATCGGGTCCGGGCCGGCCGGTCTTTCCGCGGCCTACCACCTGGCCCGAAAGGGGATTGCCTCGACCATTTTCGAGGCCCTTCCCGAGGCAGGGGGCATGCTTCGCGTGGGCATTCCGGACCACCGACTCCCCAGGGAGGTCCTGGACCGCGAGATCGAGGGCATCACGAACCTGGGCGTGGAGATCCGGACGGAAACGGCTTTGGGCAGGGACGTCACCGTGGACGGACTCTTTGAGGAAGGGTATGGGGCCGTGTTCCTGGGGACCGGCGCGCACACGGGCATTCGCCTGGGCATTCCCGGCGAGGAGGCCGAGGGCGTGCGCCAGGGCGTGGACTTTTTGCGCGAGGTGAACCTCTCGGGCACCGCCTGGGTGGGAAAGAAGGTCGCCATCATCGGCGGGGGCAACGTAGCCGTGGACGTGGCCCGAAGCGCGGTAAGGCTCGGGGCCGAGGAGGTGCGGATCCTCTACCGAAGGACGCGCGCGGAGATGCCCGCGTGGGAGGAGGAGCTTGAAGCGGCCGAGGCCGAGGGCGTGGAGATCACCTACCTCACCGCACCCATTGAGGTCCTGTTGGAAGGCGAGCGCGTAACAGGGCTGCGGCTCCTGAAGATGGAGCTGGGCGAACCGGATGCCTCGGGAAGGCGCCGTCCTGTGCCCGTGGAGGGGAGCGAGTACGAGATCGAGATCGACCAGCTCATTCCGGCCATTGGGCAGCGTCCGGACGCCTCGCCTTTCAAGGACGTGGAGGGCCTCACCCTGACCCAGTGGGGCACTGTGGAGGTGGACCCGGTTACGTATGCCACTGGGCGCGAAGGCGTGTTTGCCGGGGGGGACCTGAGGACCGGGCCGGACATTGCCATTGCCGCGGTTGGCGCGGGCAAGGAGGCGGCAATCTCCATCGTGCGGTACCTGGACGGGGAGGACATGGCCCAGGGGAGGGAGCGGATTGTCCCGGAGCACCCGGCCTATCGCCCTATTCCCGAGAACGAGCCCCCTACCCCGCGGGAACGCATGCCCGAGCTGGCACCGGAAAAGCGCGTTTCCGGGTTCGAAGAGGTGGAGCTGGGCTTTGACGAGGAGGCGGGCAAGCGGGAGGCGGCCCGGTGTTTGAACTGCGGGTACTGCTGCGAGTGCTATCAGTGCGTGGAGGCGTGCGGACCAGGGGCCGTGACCCTGGAGACCCACGCCCAGAAGACCGAGACCCGGGAGATTCCCGTGGGCTCGGTGATCCTTGCGCCGGGGTTTCGGGCCTTCGACCCGTCGTCCTTTGAGACGTATGCCTATGCCCGGCACCCCAACGTGGTGACCGCCATGGAGTTCGAGCGGCTTCTCTCGGCATCGGGCCCGACCATGGGCCACCTGGTGCGGCCGTCGGACCACAAGGAACCCCAGCGGATCGCCTGGATTCAATGCGTGGGGTCCCGAGACATCAACCGGTGCGACCACGGGTACTGCTCGGCGGTCTGCTGCATGTACGCGGTCAAGCAGACCATCATTGCCAAGGAGCACGCGGGCAAGGATTTGGAGTGCACGGTCTTTTACATGGACATGCGCACGTTCGGGAAGAACTACGAGCTCTACTACAACCAGGCCAAGGACACCTACGGGGTCCGGTTCGTGCGCACCAGGGTCCACAGCAT
>JASFQI010000355.1:0-5112 GCA_050115555.1 Desulfobacteraceae bacterium | reverse complement strand
GTTTTTATCGGGTTTCCGAGGAAGTTATCATCCACGAAAAAAACAGCCCTTCGCCAACCCATGCGGTAGAGAGTTTCCAGCTCCTGCAGCACCTGTTCCGGTGTCTTTGTGCGGACCTTTTTCCCCAGCATGAGCGTGACGTCGCAAAACTCGCAAGCAAAGGGACAGCCCCTGGAGAACTGGACAGACATGTCGGCATACCGGTTCAAATCAATGAGGTCGTACCGCGGGGCAGGCGATTCCGTGAGGTCGGCCGTACGGTCTGCCTCGATGATCCGCTCTTTACGGCCCCTTCGCAGGTTATCAACCAGCCGCGGCACCGTGATCTCCCCTTCTCCCCGGACGACCACGTCGGCACCGGCCCTCAGGATCTCTTCAGGAAAATGATAGGCGTACGATCCTCCCACGACTGCGGGTTTTCCCCGTCTGGCGGCCTCACGCACCGTTTGAACAAGCCCCCTGTGCTGGACCATCATGCCGGTCACCAGCACGAGATCGCAGTCCTGCCAGTCCGACTCAGAGATCCTTTGAAAGGAAAGGTCGACCAGCTTCAATTCCCAATCATCCGGGAGTAGGGCCGCAACGGTGAGAAGCCCCAGGGGCGGATGGGTGGAGCCCTTGTTGAGCATGTTCATCACCCGGTCCAGGGACCAGAAGGTCGGGGGAAAGGCGGGGTTGACGAGGAGGGCTTTCATGGAATCGATCACCCGGGGAAACCCGGCTCTGTGTGGAAGCCTTCAGGAGGGTGCATGGAAGAAATTTTCCTTTTTATTTAATGCGATCCTTATAGCCGTCGACTCATAAGGGTGTCAAGGGGAAGGGGGATTGCAACCCTGCAGCACATTTTATCGGCCTTGCGATCGGAACAGGAGGCTTGTGCCAAGCCTCACTTTGGTATAAATGCATAGATGGTGGTATTCCAAAAGGCCTGGAACCCATCGATCCACTCCTGTGGTTCCCATAGGTCACGGTGTCGCCGGCATCGGTCGAGCAGGTTTTTGCGAGACCGTCCGTGCATCTCGAAGCACGCTCTTCACTGTACACGAGGACCTCGTTCTTATCTCTGAAGCTCGGCCTCTCTCCGAGATCTCGATATTGAGGGAATCCACAGGCATGCACACGACCCAATCGTTCAAGAGAAGCCACATCAACCCCTGGGTGGCGTTGAAGCATACCATTCGAATCGCGCGTCACCCGTGGATCGCTTCCAAGCTGATCAGACTGGAGACGGAAAAAACCTTCTTCAACACTCTGTACCCGGGCCATTCCGGAGGGCGGGCCGGGAAGATCCGTCAGGTCAGCATTCGGATCACGGATTTGTGCAACCTGAGGTGCCATACGTGCGGCCAGTGGGGACCGAAAGGTTTCCTGCACGGCAAGGACCTGAAGGTCTTGAAGCAAAACGAGGTCTCTGCGGACCGATACCTTGATCTGTTTGCCGATATCGCAAAGCACGGACACCACCCCTCGCTGTACCTGTGGGGTGGGGAACCCATGCTCTATGAAGGCATTCTCGACGTAATGGCTGGAGCCACGGACCTCCGAATGCCCGTGGCCATTGCGACCAACGGCACCCATCTGGCCGCATCGGCCCGGTTTCACGTGGAGATGCCTCTCTTTCTCCTGCAAGTCTCCATTGACGGGCACCGGGCCGACTTGCACAACCGCCTCAGGCCCTCGGCCGGAAAAGGGGACAACTTCCAGCAGATTCTGGACGGACTGGAGTCGGTCCATGACATGCGACGCCGACTCGGGAGGGATCTTCCCCTGATCGCTTCGCTCACCGTCATCTCTCGGGACAACGCCGAGCACCTCATGGACATTTACGAGCGTTTTCGGGACCACGTGGATTTCTTTGTCTTCTACCTTTCCTGGTGGATCGACGAACAAAGCGCAGAGGCCCACGAGAGGGATTACACCCGGCGATTCGGCCGGCGACCCGAACTCCACAGGGGCTGGATCGGGGGCTGGCAGCCGGATGACTGTGACGTCATCGAACAGCAACTGGATGCACTCGCCAGACGGTCCAGGCGCGGGTCCATGCCGCCGGTCACGGTCATCCCGCCAATCCGGGGGGCGGAAAACCTCAGGACCTACTACTCGGATCACCAGGCCCGCTTTGGATACGACCAGTGTGTCTCTATCTTTCAGGCGGTCGAGATCGACAGCAATGGGGACATGTCGCCCTGCCGGGACTATCACGACTATGTGGTCGGAAACGTCAAGGAGTCGACCATCACGGAGCTGTGGAACGCCCCTGCTTATCAGACCTTCCGGCGGAGCCTGTCCACGGAAGGGCTCATGCCGGTATGCTCGCGATGCTGTGGTTTGATGGGGTATTAATCTCGCCATCGTGGTGCGATTTCAGGGGAGACTTGCTTTTCGGGGAATGACAGGGATCATGAAGCGCGGAGAAGCGGGACATGCTCACGGGAAAATTGTCGGATAGGATCAATCGTTTCACCCTGGCCGAGGAAGGCCGTAAGATGGGTCTCTACTTCTATTTCCGGGAGATCGTGTCCGAACCGGGAACGGAGGTCGTTCTGAAAGGAGGCCGACGGGTGCTCATGCTGGGGTCCAACAGCTACATGGGCCTGACCGACCACCCTGAGGTCAAAGAGGCCAGCGTGAAGGCGCTGAACAAATACGGCACCGGGTGTGCGGGCTCCAGGTTCCTGAACGGGACCCTGAATATCCATATCGAGCTTGAAGAGGCGCTTGCCGACTGGGTCGGGAAGGAGGCGGCGATCCTGTTTTCTACAGGGTTCCAGGTCAACCAGGGTATTATTGCCACCTTGTTGAACCGTCACGATGCCGTCTTCCTGGACGCGTGCGACCATGCCAGCATCCTGGAAGGCGCCAAGCTGTCCATGGCCAGGGTGGAGCGCTTTCCTCACAACGACCTCGAGAAACTGGAAATCCTCCTCTCGGAGGTCCCCGAAGAAAAAGTGAAATTTCTCGTGGTGGACGGAATCTTCAGCATGGAGGGGGATGTCTGCCCTCTTCCCGGGCTGGCCGACCTGTCGGAACGCTATCAAACCGCCTTGATGGTGGACGACGCCCACGGTCTGGGGGTCCTCGGAAAAGAGGGTGCAGGAACGGCGGATCACTTCGAGCTGACGGACCGGGTCGACTTCATCATGGGGACCTTCAGCAAGTCCCTGGCAACCCTTGGGGGGTTTGTGGCGGGCGACCGGCGTGCCATGGAATACCTGAAGCACCACGCCCGGGCTTTCATCTTCAGCGCCAGCATGCCTGCCTCCTCGGCGGCAGCCGCCCTGGCTGCCCTGAAAATCATTCGACGGGAGCCCGAGCGTATGGAACGCCTCTGGCGGAACACCCGCATGATGAAAACGGGATTGAACGAGATGGGCTTTCACACCGGCGATTCGGAGACCCCCATCATTCCTGTCTATATTGCCGACACCTTCACCCTCATGCAGATGTGCAAGCGACTCGAGGAAGAAGGAATCTTTGTCAATCCGGTCTTACCCCCGGCGGTTCTCCCGAAGAGCAGCCTGCTTCGGGTCAGCCTCATGGCTACGCACACGACATCACAGATCGCCTCAGCCCTGGACATCTTTGAGCGGGTCGGAAAAGAGCTTCACCTCCTGTGATCCCCCGAATCCCGGACCTGATGCGGGTGGGAACGATGATCCTTTGCCTCCTCATGGGACTGTGCCTCCTGAGTGCCGCCTGCCTGGTCGCTGTGGGCGGAACCTCCATCCGGCGCAAGCCCTCGATCCACGAAATCCCCTCCACGGCCTGGCCGGACGTGGGCGTGGTGGTGCCGGCCGCCGGGGCAGCACCGCAACTGCCCGCGGCGATCTCTTCGCTCCTCTCCCAGGACTACCCCTCGTTCCGACTGGTTCTCGTGACCCGGGACAGAGAGGACCCGGCATCCGCCGTCCTCACGGAAATCCTCGGAAATCGTGCCGGGACGAAGCACGTCCTGAGCGGAATGGCCTCCGGCTGCGGCCAGAAAAATCACAACCTGCTCAGAGGGCTGGCCGCCCTGGAGCCCAGACCCCCGATCCTGGTCTTTTGCGACAGCACTCGAACGGCTCCACCTCAGTGGCTCAAGGCCCTGGTGGCCCCGGTGGTTCGAGGTGAGGTCGAGGTCACCTCCGGGTATCACCACGGCATTCCCCGGGACCAAAGGTTCTCCACCTTGGGGCATGCCTTCTCCATCCTGGTCCTCTACCTGACCAAGGGGATCCCTTTCCTGAACCAGCCCTGGGGCGGCGGCACCGCCATCCGAAGAGAAACTTTCGAGCGCCTGGGCGTGGAACAGATCTGGTCCCGAAACATCGTGGACGATGTGTCCCTGGCCGCCCTGCTGAAAGAAAACCGCCTTCGGTTGGGTCTCAGTTCGGGGGCCCACATGGCCACGCCCCTCAAAGGGGAAACCGTGGGATCCTGGGTCCAATGGCTCATTCGGCAGTGGTTCTACCTCAAGGTCTGTCTCCCGGGGAGCTGGCTTGCCGCAGGATCTGCCTGCTATCTCTTTTCCGGCGTCCTCGCTCTCGCCGTCTTCGGTGTCCTGGGTGCGATCCCGGGGTGGGTGACGAAACTTCATGCCCTTGCCTGCCTCGCCTTCCTCTGCCTGTTTGCAGCGATGGCGCTCGGGCTCCGGCTCCTGCACCCCGAGCCGCCCCCGCCGCTGCGCTGTCTGGCCGCCGCCTTTCTGAACCCCCCGATAGCGGCCTGGGCCCACATGCGGACCCTTTTTACCATGAAAATCACCTGGCATGGCATCCACTACCGGGTAAAATGGAAGGGGATTGTGGAAGGACCTGGCGCAGAGAAATGAAAATTTCTATCATAAAAACAGTGGCAAGTGCGATCCCATCATCTTGCCTCTTGGGACCATTTGGTATATGAAAGTCAGCTCGCAGAAACTTCCATGTCCCGTTCGAATAATGGGATGGTCTCATTCCTCAGGAACACGAAGGGCACAAGCGAAGCATTTTCACGCACAGAGCGTGGGCAAAACATCCGGCCGCTTTCCTTCAGGCCATGAATTGTCCGGCAACACCTCCAGATCAAGTCCGGCTGGAATTCATCCACACTGCAGCAAGAGGACCTCTTTCTGAGGGGATCGAAGGAATA
>JASFQI010000354.1:0-5137 GCA_050115555.1 Desulfobacteraceae bacterium | reverse complement strand
GTGCGGGACGTGCCTGGAGGCGTGCCCGCCGCGGTTCGGGGCGGTGCAGAAGCTGGCCGACCAGCCGGTCCCCGACCCCGTCCCCGAGGAAAAGAGAACCCTCGCTCGAAAAAAGAAAAAGGCTTGACAGGATATCCTCAAAAAGGCAGGAAATGATCCTGCCTATGGAAAACGACTCAGGGGCGGGCAAACCCGTGCTGAAGGATCTGGTTCGGCTTGCGCTGGACTCGGGCGCGAGTGATGCGGCCGTGATTTCGCCCAAGGACATTGTGGTACGAGACGAACTGGCGGCCCTGTGCAGAGAGCCCGGATGCGCACAGTACGGGGTGTCGGCCAGCTGCCCGCCGCATGTGTCGGGTCCATCCGGGTTTCGTGCCCTTCAGCAGGATATGGCCTATGCCGTGGCCTTCCGAATGGAAGTCCCTTCGGAGATCCTGCTCTCCAGTGACCGCCGTGACGTCTTTCGCTTGCTCCACGAGATTGCCGCAGGGGTCGAACGGGCTGCCAAGGAGGCGGGCTATTCCCGTTCCGCCGCGTTTGCCGGCGGATCCTGCAAGCCCCTCTTCTGCCCGGATCATGCAACTTGCCGTGTGGTGGACGAAGGCGGCCCCTGCCGCAACCCCGACCTTGCCCGGCCCTCCATGTCCGGCTTCGGCGTCGATGTATCCCTGCTGATGCAGCAGGCCGGCTGGACCCTGAATGTTCCTGGTTCCGATGAAAAGACCCCCTCCATGAGCACAGTAGCCGGTCTGGTCCTCGTGGGCTGAGGACCTGAGAAGCGCTCAAATGAACGATCCACGTGTCTTCTCAGGCTGTTCGTGATGTGTTGCGCAACGAAATGCATCACGATGAAAATCCTTTTAAATCATTTAGTTATGTCATTTTTGCAACATAAGGTTGCATTTTTTGCAACGTTATTTCGCGTGGCGTGAGAACCCTCCCAGGGGTATTTTCCTCCAAGTGATTGAAATTCCGTTGCTTCAGCAGCATTTCCATGCATGGCACATTTTCTGCTTGCAAAAAACGCCCAAATGCCGTTTGGTTGAGCAACGCAGACCGGGCGGACGCCTTTGGGGTCCTGCGCGCGCGTGCTGTCCCAATACGACTCTTCCTTTTGGCTTCTGCGCATTCCTCCTGCTGCCTCTCCTTCTGATGGACCGCGACCGGCCCTAGACGCCTGTGCCCGGCTGCCGGATACGAGGGCCATGCAGTCTACCGCCCCCCGAAAGAAAGTCCTTGTGGTCGACGATGAAATGGATATGCGCATCTTCTTGTCGCGACTCGTGGAGTTGGGCGGGTATGAGCCGGTGTTAGCCGGCACGGCGGACGAGGGACTGGAAAAAGCGGAACAGGAACAGCCGGACCTGATCGTCTTGGCCGCTATGTTCGACCAGAAGGGGGTCCTCCAGATGCTCGACGATCTCAAGACGGACGAGCGTTTCAAGCACATTCCTGTGATCCTCCTCTCTACCATTGACAAGAAAACCCTGTTTCAGCTCAGGGCCCTTCCCGGAGCGACCCGTGGAAGCTTTCAACCACGCCCGGAGGGCTTTCTGCCGAAGCCTCCGGAGGCGGACGAGCTCCTCGGCCTCCTGCGGTCCCTGACCCAACCCAATCCCCCGGGGATGTGAACCGGGAACTGAGGCGGGTGCAATGGACATGCGAATCGGGTTCTACATCTGTCACTGCGGCGTGAACATCGCAGGCAAGGTGGACGTCACAGAGGTGGCCGACTACATTCGAGAACTTCCCGGGGTGGTCGTGTCCCGGGACTACAAGTTCATGTGCTCCGATCCCGGGCAGGAAATGATCGTCGAGGACATCCGTGAGCACAATCTCAATCGGGTGGTCGTGGCCTCCTGCTCCCCCCGCCTCCACGGGAAGACCTTTATGGGCGCCTGTCAGCGTGCGGGCCTCAACCCCTACTACTTCCAGATGGCGTCGGTCCGGGAGCAGGTCTCCTGGGTGACCGAGGACCCTCAGCGGGCCACGGATAAGGCCAAGAGCCTGGCGGCCGCGGCCGTGAACCGGGTGCGCATTCATCAGAAGCTCTTCCCGCGGCAGGCCCGCGTGCACCCGGACGTGCTCATCGTGGGAGGCGGCATCGCAGGGATCCAGGCGGCCCTGGACATCGGCCAGTCCGGGCGCACGGCCTACCTGGTGGAGCGCTCACCGACTATCGGCGGGCACATGCTCCAGTTCGACAAGACCTTTCCCACGCTCGACTGCGCTGCGTGCATCGGCACGCCCAAGATGGTGGAGGTTGCTCAGGACGACAACATCGAGCTCTTCTCTTACGCCGAGGTCAAGGAGATCTCAGGGTTCATCGGAAACTTCACGGTCACCATTCGAAAAAAACCCCGCTACGTGATCGAGGGCGTGTGCACGGGCTGCGGCGAGTGCGCCAAGGTGTGCCCGGTCTCCGTGCCGAGCGAGTGGGACGAGAGGCTCAATGATCGACGGGCCATTTACCGGCCCTTTCCCCAGGCCGTGCCCATCACCTTCTGTATTGACAAAAGGGACCGGGCGCCGTGTACGGTTGCGTGCCCGGCAGGCGTGAACGTGCAAGGCTATGTCCAGCTCATCGGTCAGGGCAAGTACCAGGAGGCCCTGGAGATCATTACCCAGCGCCTGCCCCTGCCCGGGGTGCTCGGCCGTGTCTGCCCCCATTTCTGTGAGACCGAGTGCCGGCGCCGGGAGGTGGACGAGGCCGTGGCCATTCGGGACCTCAAGCGCGTGGCCGCGGACCGGGGGGCGCTCGATCAGATTCCCGTCCCCGAGCGAGAGGAGCGCCCCGAGCGGGTCGCCGTGATCGGGTCCGGGCCGGCCGGGTTGAGCGCGGCCTTTTTCCTGCGGCGGCAGGGGATTCAGGTGACCCTGTTCGAGGCCATGGACCGGCTCGGAGGGATGCTCCGCGTGGGCATTCCGGACTACCGGCTGCCCCCGGAGGTCCTGGATCGAGAGATCGACTGGATTCTGAGTACCGGCGTGGAGGTCCGCACAGGGGTTGCCTTCGGAACCGACGTGACCCTGTCGTCTTTGAAGGAAGAAGGATTCGGCGCGGTTTTTCTTGGCATCGGCGCACACGGGGATCTGCGGTTGCGGGTGGAGGGTGAGGACAGTCCCGGTGTGATGAACGCGGTGGAGTTCCTGCGGCGGGCCAACCTTGCTGAGCCCCTGGACGTGGGAAATCGAGTGGTGGTGGTGGGCGGCGGCAACGTAGCCGTGGACGCCGCCCGTGTGGCACGCCGCCTGGGTGTGGAGCACGTGACCATCGTGTACCGGCGTTCGGAGCAGGAGATGCCTGCGTACCCGGAGGAGATTCAGGGGGCGCGAGAGGAGGGGGTCGAGATCGCCTACCTGACCGCCCCGATTCGTGTAAAGACCGAGGGGGACCGTGCCGTGGGCCTGGAGTGCATGGAAACCCGCCTCGGAAAGCCGGATGCGAGCGGGCGCCGCAGACCCGAGCCCGTGACCGGGAGCGAGCACGTCCACGCCGCCGACACGGTGATCGTGGCCATCGGGCAGCGGGTGCTGGCCCCGTGGGCGGATCGGGTAGTGGACCTCGCGTGGATGCACTGGGGCACGCTTCAGGTTCAGCCCGGCACCATGCAGACGTCCATCCCGCATGTTTTTGCAGGCGGGGACGCGGTGAGCGGCCCGGCCAGCGTGGTGGAGGCGATTGAAGGCGGCCGCCGAGCGGCGAACGCCATTCGTCGCTACCTCGACGGAGAGGAGCTGCCCGTAGAGGAGGCCGGGGTTCCCGAGGAGCCCGTGGCCGGATACTGGCGCGACATCCCTGAGAACTTCCCCAGGGAAAAACGGTCTGTGGGCACGCACCTCGAAGTGGCAGGCCGCGTGACCGGCTTTGAGGAGGTGGAGCAGGCCCTGGACGAGGAGGCGGCCCATGCCGAGGCCGCGCGGTGTCTGAACTGCGGGGTATGCTCCGAGTGCATGGAGTGCGTACGGGTCTGTGAGCCCCGGGCCATCGACCACACCATGAAGGAGGAGGAGGTCACGGTTCAGGTGGGGAGTATCATCCTGGCCACAGGCTACGACCTCATGGATGCGAGTGCCGTCACGCAGTTCGGGTACGGACGATATCCCAATGTTTTCACGAGCCTTGAGTTCGAGCGGCTGAGCAATGCCACGGGCCCCACCGGGGGGCAGATTCTCCTGCGGGACGAGAACGGAGAGTTCACCCGGCCCCCGCAAAGCGTGGGCATCGTCCACTGTGTGGGGAGCCGTGACGAGAACTACCACAGCTACTGCTCCCGGGTCTGCTGCATGTACGCCCTCAAGTACGGCCACCTGATCCACGATAAGGTGGGACCCCAGGCGGACATTTACGACTTCTACATCGACATGCGGTGCTTCGGAAAGGGCTACGAGGAGTTCTATCGCAGGTGCCAGGAGGAGGGCATGCAGTTCATCCGGGGAAAGCCCGCCGAGGTGCAGCAGGGAGAGGACGGCAAGCTTGTGCTCGTGGGTGAGGACACGCTCCTGGCGCGCCCCTACCGGGTCCCGGTGGACATGGTGATCCTGTGTGCGGCAATGGAGGCAAGGGCGGACGCGACAGAGGTGAGCCGGATCTTCGGCATCTCTCAGGGGCAGGACGGATTTTTCCTGGAAGAGCACCCCAAGCTGGCGCCCCTCTCCACGGCCTCGGACGGGGTGTTCCTGGCCGGGACGTGCCAGGCCCCCCGCGACGTGCCGGACACCGTGGCCCAGGCCTCGGGTGCAGCGGCCAAGGCGCTTGCCCTGGCCAGCAAGGGGGAGGTGGAGATCGAGCCCACCACGAGCTGGATCGACCCGGACATCTGCGCGGGATGCCAGATCTGCATTGGGCTCTGTCCGTACGGGGCCATTGATTTCGATCCCCAACGGCGGGTCTCCGTGGTGAACCAGGCCTTGTGCAAGGGATGCGGGAGCTGTGCCGCGTTCTGCCCCAGTCAGGCGGCGCGTTGCAGAGGGTTCAAGAACCGGCAGATTTTTGCAGAGATGGACGGCATTTTCGATGCCATCCACGAGCTGGGGCGTTGATCGACCGAAGGGCGATTCATCTCTCGCAAAGGCGCCCACATGAAAAGTGAAGTCAAGAAAAACTCCACCTTAACCGTGAAATCGAATTTTTGAT
>JASFQI010000353.1:0-5145 GCA_050115555.1 Desulfobacteraceae bacterium | reverse complement strand
ACGGGACACTCGAGGCTCGCGCCATTGACACGCCAGGCTCGACTTCGCTATGCTACCTCCCAAACGGGCGTTTCTCCCTTTCTGAATCCCAAAACCGGAATCCGTTCCTTTGAGCGCATGACCTCTTCATCGTGAGAAGGAATTCATGCGCGCTTACACCGTGTGATTGAGGATTTCGTCGTTGGGAACACCATACATCTCACTCCGTGCAGGCTCGGGTACCCCTATTTTTCTAGACGGACGCGGGCCTTTTTCCCTCACAGTACCGGAGGATCATCCGAATGCTCGAACACCCCACCTACGAGGACTTGGAGAAAAGGGTCATGGAGTTGGAAAAAGAAAACGCGAAGGGTCGCAGGGCAGAGACAAAGCTCAGAGAGGCTGAGGACGATTATCGCACCCTCGTGAACAGCCTGAGCGCCGGGGTCTACCGGAACACAGGAGGCCCCAGGGGGCGTTTCATTCGTGCCAATCCGGCCATTGCAAGGATGTTCGGTTTCGATACGGTGGAGGCGTTCATGGAGGTGTCGGTGGCCGATCTCTACGTGGACCCCGAGGAGCGCCAGCGCTTTGTGGAGGAGGTCAGGAGGTCGGGGTTTGTCAGGGAGTGGGAGCTTCGGTTGAAGAAGCGGGACGGCACGCCGTTCTGGGCCTCGTGCACGGCCACGGTCAAGACCGACGAGAGCGGTGCGATCCAGTGGATGGATGGAATCATCTACGACATCTCCGAGCGCAAGGAGGCGGAGGAGAGGCTGAGGGAGAGCGAGGAGGAGCACCGGACCCTGATTGAGAACCTGAGCGCCGGGGTCTACCGGAACACAGGAGGCCCCAGGGGGCGTTTCATTCGTGCCAATCCGGCCATTGCAAGGATGTTCGGTTTCGACACGGTGGAGGCGTTCATGGAGGTGTCGGTGGCCGACCTCTACGTGGACCCCGAGGAGCGCCAGCGCTTTGTGGAGGAGGTCAAGAGGTCGGGGTTTGTCAGGGAGTGGGAGCTTCGGTTGAAGAAGCGGGACGGCACGCCGTTCTGGGCCTCGTGCACGGCCACGGTCAAGACCGACGAGAGCGGTGCGATCCAGTGGATGGACGGGATCATCTACGACATCTCCGAGCGCAAGGAGGCGGAGAAGGCTCTGAAGCGGGTCAATGAGGTGCTCAACAACATTCTGACCGCATCGCCAGTGGGAATCGGTCTTTTGGACAAGGGTGTCATCCGGTGGGCAAACGGCGAGATGGTGAGGATGTTCGGGTTCGAAGATCGGAGTGACTATGTCGGAAAGAGCATTCGAATCGTTTACCCCGACGAAGAGGAGTATGATCGCGTCTTTTCGGTGATTAAAAATCGGTTCAAGGCGGGGGAGCCTCCGGAGGTGGAGGCCAACTATCGAAGAAAGGACGGGTCGACCTTTATCGGACATTTCAAGGTGAGCTGCCCTGACCCCGAGGAACCCTCAAAGCGCGCGGTCTTTGCCATTAACGACATCTCCTGGAGAGCCCAGGCCGAGGCGGAAAGGCTCGAGAGGGAGAAGGTGCAGGCCGTTCTGGAGACGGCCGGCGCTGTATGCCACGAGATGAACCAGCCCCTGCAGGGCGTCACCACCCTCTCTGAGACCCTGCTCATGAATCAAGATGAAGACGAGGATTGGGCGAATCAGATCAGACGAATCATAGATCTCACCGGCCGCATGGGAGCGATCACGAAAAAGCTGATGCGCATCACCAAGTACGAGACCAAGGACTATATTCAAGGGGTCCGCATCATCGATCTGGACAAGTCCTCCGGTTGACGTGCGTGAAGGGTGGGGCTTCCAATCCTTTATCATCTCCAGGTAGATCCTTGAGAAACAACTCCGGACCCCGTTTAGCAATGTTTCAGGACTGCTCCAGCAAGGGAGCATGACCCTTCTCGAATCGTCTTTTCGGCTGCCGTCAGGCCGAGTACATGGGGCGCACTTTTTGCGGGGACAGAAGCGCGGCTTTCTGCTATTGAAGGCACAGGACGAACAGAAAGGAATCCGAACTCACATGGATCAAAAGGCCGGGCCCGGTCCGTACACGCCTCCTGAAAAAACCCCATGGCCCCTTGTCCTTCTCTTTATCGGAGCGGGCGTGGTGGCTTCGTTTCAGGTGGGAAAGGCGCCCCCCGTGCTGCCGCTGATTCGCCTGGAGCTCGGGATGAGCCTATTCATCGCAGGGTGGATTCTTTCCACCTTCAATGTCGTCGGTCTCCTTCTGGGTTCCGTTTCCGGCGCACTGGCCGACGCCCTTGGTCACCGACGACTCCTCTTGGCCGGACTTATCATCCAGGCGGTGAGCAGCTTTATTGGAGGGATGGCCCATTCCGTCTGGCTTCTTTTCCTTACACGGACTTTTGAAGGGCTTGGGTTTCTGGTGATGGCCGTATCCGCCCCGGCCCTCATCTTCCAGGTCACACGCCCCAAGGATCTGCGTATCGCCCTCTCTGGATGGAGCTGTTTCATGCCCGCCGGCATGTCCTTCATCATGCTGATCGCCCCGCTTATCACGGCCCATGTGGGCTGGCGGGGACTCTGGATTGTCAATGCCCTGATCCTGGGAGCGTATGCGGCGTTGACCGCCGGATCCACGACCCGTCTAACCCGCCGGGGAGAGGGAAAGCGGGTGACCCTGGTGAAGATCTTTAAAGATACCATCCGGACCTGCACGTCGATAGGTCCCGCGCTTCTGGCCGTCATCTTTTCCACATACACGCTTCAATGGATTGCCGTCATGGGATTCCTTCCCACCCTGATGATGGAGCAATTCGGCATGGGTGTCGGACGCGCGTCGATTTTAACCGCCCTGGTGGTGGCCGTGAATGTCCTTGGGAACCTGTCAGGGGGCTGGCTCATGACCAGAGGGGCCCGGAGGCAGCATTTGATCATTTCGGCTAGCCTGCTCATGGGGCTGTTCAGCCTGGCGATCTACAGCGATGGGATCCCCTTCTGGGGCCGGTACATGGGGTGTCTGCTTTTTTCCGGAATAGGGGGGCTTCTTCCTGCTGCGCTGATCAGCGGAGCACCTGTTTATGCACCGACCCTGGATCTGGTGGCCACCACGAACGGTCTCATCATGCAGGGGTCTCAATTCGGCCAGATGGTGGGACCTCCTGCCCTGGCACTCGTGGTTTCCGTTTGGGGCGGATGGCATGTGGCGCCCTGGCTGATTTGCACTTCCGCGCTCCTCGGCATCCTCCTTTCTTTATGGCTCCCCTTTTTGAAAGGACCCGGCAGGGAGAAGGAGAAGACCCCCGTTCACGATCCTGCATGACTTGAACCGGTTCAAAACGGCAGGAACAGGGAAGTCCGCTGCTCATGCAGGTGAAACGTGAGAGGGCCTTCGGTCACATGTATCTGGGACGATTCATGACCAGCTTGTAGTACTCCTCGATTCCCTTGCTTCGAATGATTTCATTGATGCGTATCCAGGCCTTCTTCAGGTTTTCATCAAAATGGGTCCTGTCGCAGGGAAACTCGTCGCACTGAAAGCAGAAATCCACTTGCTTTTCCTGGTGGCAAGGCCGTACCCCGCAGTTTTTGAAAAGCCTGCACTGCTCGTTCCGGCACCCCTTGCAGTTCTCGGAAGCGAAATAGTCCAACATTTTCTTGAAATCCGGATACTTCTGAAAAACCGGGTTCCCCAGCAGGGTCTCATACCGCTTGGCATAGGGGGCGTAATTGCCGAGTTTTTCCTTGAGCTCCAGGCTGAGCCGGCGGATGTCCCCATTCACATGCGCAAAGCATGTTGAACAGCTCAAGCCGCAAGGGGCCAGGGACGCCTTGATTTCTTCATAGTTCATGGCCTATCTCCTTTCGTGAAAAGGTTTTTTTCAATTTTACGGGTTGCATTCTAAAAGGAGAAGTGGCATAAACGACATTTAAGATGGTGATATCGTCAATTTCATGTTTTTCGAGGGCAAGAGCCGAAAGCCAGGACAAAACTGATGAGCGAAGCCCCCATCCAGGCGACCCTTCTGGGATGCCACAAGTCCATGGCCACCACTCTCCTGGGTCCCATGGATATCCTGAATCAGGCAGGACGCCTCTGGAACCGTTTGAGTCGATCGCCCCAGACGCCGTATTTTGACGTCAAGATCGCCTCTGCGGACGGGCAACCGATCCAGTGCATCAACCGCGTCCTGGTTCAGCCCCATTGCAGCATTGAGGAGATTGATCACACGGATTTGATTGTGATTGCATCGGCCACGTACATTCAGGAAATTCTCGGGAGAGGGCCGGGGCTGGTCCCATGGATTCAAAGGCAGTACGAGCAGGGAACCCATGTGGCCAGCATCTGTACGGGTGTGTTTCTGCTTGCGGAAACCGGGCTTCTGGACGGCAAATCCGCCACGCTTCACTGGGGCTTTGCTGAGATGTTCCGCCGGAAGTATCCCCGGGTGAAGCTTGAACAGGATCGGATGTTCATCGACCAGGGCCGCCTCTACTGCTCGGCAGGCGTGAATGCAGGTATGGATCTGTCCCTTTATCTGGTAGAAAAGTTCTGTGGCCGAAGGGCAGCGGTCCATTGCGCCAAGACCATGATCCTGGATCTGGGACGAAACATGCAGACGCCGTATGCCTGTTTTCTTTTCTCCAAGGACCACGGCGATCCTGTGGTGATCCGGGCCCAGACGTGGATCGAGCAGCATCACACGCAGGCCGTGGACTATGACCGGCTGGCCCGGACATGCGGGGTAAGCCGTCGATCACTGGAACGGCGGTTCAAGAAAGCCACAGGGGAAACGCCTTTGGGGTATCTGCAGCAGGTCCGGGTGGAAGTTGCGAAACGCCTGCTGGAGGAAGGCAGCCAGAGCTTTGATGAGATCACGTATCAGAGCGGATATGAGGATGTTTCCTTCTTCAGGAAAGTTTTTGTCCGGATGACAGGACTGCGACCCAATGAATACCGGCAGCGCTTTTCAAAAAACGAGGCCGCAGCCCTTTCGGAGTGATTCTGTAGTAAAACGAAATAGGGCATGGGGTTCGGATTCATACGGTTTGTGGGGCAGAAGGATGGTCAATTCCTATCATGTACAATCCACATTGTTCAGTGCTTCCCTGGGAATGGAAGTCTCCATTCAGATCGCCGAAACGGAAATGCGGTTTAAGAGCACTCTTGTCGGCATGC
>JASFQI010000352.1:0-5152 GCA_050115555.1 Desulfobacteraceae bacterium | reverse complement strand
GATCAGCAGAAGGGACCGGACGTTGCGGCGTTCGAGGACCCGTCGTTCTTTTTCGGGGAAATCCTCGATGGAACCCGAAAGGACGCGCCCGCTCGAGAGACGGTGAAGCCATCGCTCGAATCCCTCATCGTAAGGGCGTTCCCGCATGCGAGAGCCTTCAAAGACCGCCCCGATTCCCTGAGCGCACCATTCCGATTGAAGCGCCATGACAGGCCTTCCCTGTGCGTTCTGTTTGTGCTCGAACCAGTAACATCGATCGGCTCCTGCAGCTTTTCCCATGATCTCCAGGATTTCGCCGACCAGCCCCCGTATGCCCTGTCCCTTGAGAAGGAGGGAGGCGACCGATGCGGATGCCTGGAGATATTCATTGAGCCGTTGAATGCGCGTAATGTCGTGATAGGTGAGCACGGCGGAGGCAATGACTTCATCCCGGACCTCGAGGGTGGTGCCGGACACTCGGAAGTGCGTGTTTTCCCCATTGGCCCTCGAGAGGTTCAGTGTGGTGAAAAAGTCCTTGCCGTCCTTGAAAATTCTGAAGTGGTCCAGGAAGCAGTCTTCACAGGGTGTATCCCGCTTTTTCAGCAGACTGTAACACGTATTCCCAATGATGGCCGCACGCTCGAGGTTGAGAAACATCATGAAAAATTGATTCACATCCAGAATCGTTCGATCCCGCCCCAGGATCAGGACGCCTTCACTTAGGCTGTCCATAATGCCGGAGTAGTAATCGCGTTGGCTGGCCAGGCGCTGCTGGACCAGGGCCGTCCTCATGTTGACGGTAGCGACGTTCACCCATGACCTGAGGACCGAAAGGTCCTCTTCCGTGAAATCGCCTTCCCGTTTGTTCACGATTTCAATGGCCCCGATGACCTCTTCATCGGAACGAATCGGCAGACAGAGGAGGGAGCGCGTCTCGAATCCGCACATCTGGTCCACCCAGGGAAAGAAGCGTGAGTCGGTGCTGACTTCATTGACGATTGCGGCTTCATCGTTGGCTACGCACCATCCGATCAGCCCCTGCCCGGTGGGGATGGAAATCCCGCGAACGGTTTCCGCGCGTTCCCCGGTGGCAAACCGGAAGGCCAGATGTCCCTGTTCCCTGTCTTCCACCTCCAGAAGCGCAATGGAGCCTGCTTCCGCACTCAGCATTTCAACGCATCGCTCGAGCAGAAAGGGCAGGATGGCCTCCAGCGGGAGAGGAGACCTCGCGCGGGTCAGGATTTTATGGAGGAGATGAAGTTCCCCGTTTTCCTGAATCGTCCTTTGCGACGGTTTTTTTTCTGCTGAGGCTTTTCGCATGAGCAGGAAGCGGTCCTCTGATTCTTCCCCGGTTTCCCTTCCGCCCGAAAGCAACTGCACGCTCAGTCGGATTCCTCGTTCCGTAACCACAACCGGGCCCTCTTCGGGTCCTTTGTACGAACTGGATTCCAGGTATTCCCGGAGGGTGTCCCGGGATTGCGCCCCCATGAGGTCGAGCAAGACGAGGCCGATTACGCCGGATTCCGGGTTCCCCAGGGACCGAACCGCTGCAGGATTTGCATACAGGATGTCACCTTGGCTACCGAGCTGCACAATTCCCTCCTCCAGGCGATCCAGGACGGGCCAGGGGCTCTGCCTGGAATGCTTGAAAGGGGTTGATCGTTTGTCCATTCGGGATGCCAATGTCCTATGGTTGCCTCGTATTTGAGTCCGTCGAGCCAGTTAATGTTTCCGTTTAAAAAACCGGGCCAATCCCTTCGTGGCATGGGCCTGCTTGAGGGTGGGCAGGAGGATGTCGCAGTTGAGCCGGACCATGGCGATGGGCGCAAAATGTCCCATGAGCACGAGAAGGTAACCGCCGGCGCTATCCCGGACGTAGAGCCGGGCGGATTCGAAGATGAAATCCGCTTCACGGATTCCCTCGAGTGCCTGAAGAAACGAAGACCAGTTCTTGCTTTTCAGCTTGACCGAGTGGGCAGTGGCTGAAAATTTCTGAAACAGGAGCTGTCCGTCTTTGGAAAGGACCACAACCCCCTTTACGTCTTCCAGTTCGAGAATGTCGTCGAAATTGGCTTCCATGCGTCACTACCTTGAGAGAATGAACCGCATATAGAAGTTCCATTAGGCTGAGGGTGCGCAACGGAACCTCATGTCCATCACACATTGATTTCGCGGTCAACCAGGATCTGTAAAATCCGATCTTTGGGACCGCGTGGATTCACGGAAATCACTGTGGGGGCCTCCTTCCCGGGCAAAAGGATCAAGTCAGCCCCGGAGCGCCTGTCCACATAGCCCACACGGAACGGTCCTGCATTGAAAAGTTTCCCGACCTCATCGACCTGGTGAATCAGCCCTTCCCAGGCGCGATCCTGGTACACGTCGTCCACTCCTGATCGCTGGTCGAGTGCCTGATTCAGTTTTTTACGTATTCCTTCAACGGATTCTTCACGCCACGATTCATCGGAAGGTTCAGTGATTTCGATGGGGTCGAGTTCCTCGACGGTTTTCATTTCATCTTCATCTTCCGGTACGCCTCTGGATTCGTCCTTTCGCCGCATGGCTTCGAGAAGGATGGCCTGAAGATCCCCGTTGATTTTCTTTTTCTTTATTTGACAGCTGTTCTGAATGGAGAGGTTGACCTCATCCCAGGAAAAAATTTCATAAGCGGCATTGACTCCGCTGACCCCGTTAACTCGTGCGTCCAGGAGCTCCCCGTTCCTGAAGAAGAGCACTCCTTTTCTCTCAGATTCGCGATCCACGACTCGGATGGTACAGGTCTTTTGCTCCATCTCGATGAGCTGGAGAAACGTGCCGGAGGAAATCCCGTGGAGGGTTCCTCCCTCGGATTCCTTCCGCAGAGTGGTTGCAATCTTCCGCGCGAGGTCCTCGATCATAAACGGCTTTTCAATGTATCCCACGGCGCCGCCGAGTAAGGCCTGCTTTTCCATTTCCGGTGTGCTGTATGCCGTGATGATGATCACCGGTATGTCAGGGTAGTACTCCATGATGTGCGCCAGCAGGGAAAAACCATTCATGCGCGGCATTTTGAGGTCGGTTACAACCAGGGATATGGGGCCCTGGCGAAGTTTTTCCACGGCGATATCACCATCCCCTGCAATGACTGCGGAAAAAGACTCATCATACTTCTCCAGGCCTTCTTTTACGGAGAGGAGCATTTCCTGGTCATCATCCACGATCAACACGCTTTTAATCATGGGGTTTCCTTTTCATATTCAGATCAGATGCCTCGGATGCATGATCCAAGTCCACAATCTTTACACCGCCTACGTAATCCATGGCCTCATAGCGGTGGATGTCTTTAATTTTTTTTGCAATATCGTTTAATTTCAATATTTGATCCTGTATTTTTAGTGCATGATCATGCTCTTTGCTGCCCGAGGGGAGCCCGTTCAAGACTTCCTGGATCAGGTTGTTCATGATCGTCAGAGGCTGGTTCATTCTGTGGGCGACCCCACCAGCCATCTCGAGCACGCCCTGAAAGCGTTCCTTCACAAGTTCCTCGCTTTGCATGCGCACGCGGTCCGTTATATTTCTTGCGATGCCACGAATGTGGTCATGCTGATCTATTCCTCGCACGAGAAATGCATGAAACTCGATGAATAGCTCTCGATTCGAGCTGTCCAGGAGGGCTAGGATGGCTTCCTTTCTTCCAGTGTTTCGGACTTCGGAAAGAAAGAGAGGGAACAGCCCCCGGTCCTTCTGGACGATGAAATCTGCAAACGTCTGGTCAATGAGATCCATTTTTCGGACCCCGAGAAGATCGGCTCCAGCGCGGTTGATATCCAGGAGGGTGCCGTCCAGATCCAGGATGATGACCAGGTCGTTGATGGTATTCACCATTTCATCCAAACGGATGCCGGGCTCGGTCTGTTCCATGTGTTCGGTGATATCTCGGACCACCCCGTCCAGGTAGATCATGATGCCGTCGTCATCGAACACGGGACGCGCCGCCACCGCACACCAGATGGGTTCCTCGTTTCGCGTTTTCATTGGGAGGGTGATTTCTTCTGCGGGCCCCTGTTCCATAATCCCGCGGATGAAGTTCCCGCGGTCCCGTTTTTCCCAGTACAGGTTCACGACAGGGAATTCAAGGAGTTCTTCGACGGTGCTGAAACCGAAAATGCGGGTCATGTAGCGGTTGCAGTAGACAAACTTGCCTTCTACCGTGCTGCGGTAAATGCCGACCGGGAGGTTGTCCAGGTACTTGGAAAACCAACCCGCCGTGCTTTCATGCTTCTCCTGGGAGGGTTTGTTTGTCATGACCCTGGCCACCACCTGTCGAACGCACCCGACGCATGCTGGGCACACCTTACGGAAGCAAACGGCATGGGAATGGACCTTGCCGTTTCACTGCTCCGCCGATCATGTGCCCTACCACGGCAGGGGTACACACGGTGCATCGAGCCGGGAGAGTCTTGATTCAAGAGCCCCCGGCTGCTTAGAAGGATACGCCGCAACGTGAGAGGAGACCGGCGTTTTTTTCTGACCAGGGACGGATTTCTTCCGAGAAGCGGGGCCAGGCTCCAAGATCCTGGGCGAGTTCCTTCACCGATTCCGTCACCCCTCGAACGAGGTTTTCTGAATCCGCATCACCGGAATACTGAATCTTCCCACTGTCGTAGGAGAACTCCCCGGCGAAGGGATCCAGAAACAGGTACGTTTCGGCCTTGTCCACGAACTTTTTTTTCAGGAGGGTGCTGAAGTCTCCCTTTACGAATTTCCCCGCTCGAACGATTCTTTCGAAAATCTCGAGAAGTTCCTGGAGTGCAGGGATCACATTCTCGGCCATGCTGACCGTCCCGGCTGAGGTACGCTCGGAGGATATGGATGATTTCTCCGGCGAAATTTTGCTCACATGGAAGGTGCCGCCTGACTCCTTGGTTTTTTGAATAAGGAGATTTCTGGATTCCTCCGAACCGTTGAGCTGGCCTTGCCCCCAGGAGTAAGAACCACCGATGACTTGCCCGTTGATGAAGAAAATCAGGCCTCCCTCCGTCCCGTCCTGGATCGACACCTCGATATAGCCGGTGAGTTTTTCGGACATCATTTTCTTAATGAGGCCCAGGAGATCCGTAAACTCGGTGCTCAAATCGCGGAAAACCGGTTCCGCGGAAGGAATGTTCGACCAGAAATAAATTTTTTGGGGTTCGAT
>JASFQI010000351.1:0-5200 GCA_050115555.1 Desulfobacteraceae bacterium | reverse complement strand
CAAGAAGAACCAACGGCCGGGAGGATCGGCGGCGTGGTATGGACCGAACTCTTTTTGACCAGAACGGAAAACCGGTGGCCTACCTCCATACGGATTACCACGGAAGTATTTTCCTCTGGGACGGGAATGCCGTGGCGTACCTGGACGATGAGCATATTTTCGGCATCAATGGAAAACATCTTGGTTGGCTGATCAGCGACGTGCTTTACACAAACGACGGCGCCCGGATTGGATTCACATCGGTCACCTGTCCTGTCCCGACGGATCGTGAGCCAGCCAAGGCGGAGCGTCGCCCTGTCGATCAGATACAACCAAAATGGCATATTCCACCCACGCCCAAGCTGATGTTCCACCTTGCGGAGCAGGACCTGGAAACGTTCCTGAAGGGTGGAGCAATCCCTCCGTTTCGGCCGGAGAGCCGGTCGGAGACCCATGAGGAGACCGAAGGATAAACGGGGAACGGCTGGAAGGATTGCCCCCCTACCGTCGGAAACACCTTGCCTTTTTTCTCGCCCGCACAGCTTCTCCTGTTGTTCCCTGGGGATTTGCGTTCACCTCCCGGTTCGCCGGAGTGGGTTGAATCTACACATTTCCTGTGAACCAGGAGGATGGAGTTGGGACATGCATGAGAAGAAAACCGTGTATTTGGTGGATGGAAGTGCCTACATTCATCGGGCCTACCATGCCATTCGAAATCTTGCGAATTCAACCGGGCTTCCCACCAATGCGACCTATGGTTTCACACGAATGCTCCTCAAGCTTCTGGAGGAGCGCGTACCACAATACGCGGCCGTGGTCTTCGATACCAAGGGAAAGACGTTTCGCCACGACCTCTATGCGGATTACAAGGCCACGCGGCCGCCTCTTCCGGAAGACCTCATTATCCAGATTCCTTACATCAAGAGGATTGTTCAGGGTCTGAACTTGAAGATGCTCGAGAAGGAAGGATTCGAGGCGGACGATCTCATTGGAACACTTGCCAGAAAAGCGGAAGACCAGGGGTATGACGTCGTGGTGGTGACTGGGGACAAGGATTTTCGTCAGATCGTTTCGCCCCGCATTTCGCTTTGGGACTCCATGAAGGATCGGGTGACGGACTATCAGACCCTGAAGACCTCCTACGAAGGGCTCGAGCCGGAACAGATGGTGGATCTGATGGGCCTTGCAGGAGACAGTGCGGACAACGTGCCCGGGGTTACAGGTATTGGGGAAAAGACTGCGCTTTCTCTGATTCGCACATATGGAAGCGTGGAAGGCGTTTACCACAACGTGGAGGATATCTCGCGGAAGAAGCTCAAGGAGAACCTGATCAGGGACCGGGAAAGCGCATTTCTGAGCAAACGCCTCGTTGCTCTCGACTGCGAGGTGCCTCTTCAGGCCGAGGTAGAGGATCTGAAGATTTCAGCACCTGATGCCGAGGCACTCGCCGCTCTGTTCCGGGAACTGGAGTTCAGGGACCTGTGGGATCGATATGCCTCCGGGAGCTCCTCGGGAGTTGGAAAGGCCCGTGTTTGTCTGGACGAGGCGGGCATTCAGGCGCTGGTTCAGGAGATTCGTGAATGGAAGCGGGTGTCTCTGGATACGGAGACAACGAGCAAGGATCCCTTTCGGGCCGATTTGGTGGGGCTCTCCTTTGCCTTGCGCGAAGGGGAGGCTGTGTATGTCCCGGTCGGCCATGTGTATGCGGGGGCCCCTGCGCAAGTTCCATGGGAGGTCGCACGCGAGATCCTTCGGGAGGTGATGGAAAACTCCGGGATTGCCAAGGTGGGGCAGAACATCAAGTACGATGCCGTGGTGCTCCGAAGACACGGACTGGACCTTCAGGGCATTCAGTTCGACACCATGGTCGCATCCTATGTCATCAATCCCGGCCTTCGCCAACACAATCTGGACGCTCTGGCGCAGCACTACCTGAACCACCGGATGATCGCGTACCATGATGTGGTGGGCAAGGGGAAGAAGGAGGTCCTCTTTTCAGCGGTCCCTATCGAACAGGCCGCCGACTACGCGTGTGAAGATGCGGAGGTCACGCTTCGGTTGGCGGAGATCCTGGAGGGGAAACTGGAGGAGGATAAGAACCAGGATTTGTTTCACAATCTGGAGATGCAACTTCTACCCGTGCTTGTTGATATGGAGCTTACCGGGATCCGCGTGGATGCGGACGTGTTTCGGGAAATGTCTAGACGTTTTTCCGGGCAGCTGGAGCGCATTCAGAAGGAGATCTACGATGAAGCAGGCATGGAGTTCAACATCAACTCCCCTCAACAGCTGGGGTTCGTGCTCTTTGAGAAACTGGGACTCCCCACCCAGGGAAAGACCTCCAAGACCCGCGCGTACGCAACGGATGTGCGCGTTCTCAAAAAGCTGGCCGCCATGCAGTTTCGCATCCCCGAGCTGCTTCTGGTCTACCGCAGCCTGTCCAAGCTCAAGTCCACGTATCTGGATACCCTTGTGACCATGGTGCATCCTGAAACGGGCCGGATTCACACCTCGTTCAATCAGGCTGTGGCCGCAACCGGTCGCTTGAGCAGCAGCAACCCAAATCTTCAGAATATTCCGATTCGGACACCCGAAGGACGCGACATTCGAAAAGGTTTTGTGGCGGCGCCGGGATGCGTGCTCCTGTCCGCCGATTACAGCCAGGTCGAACTGCGGATCTTTGCACACTACTCCGGAGATGCTGCCCTGAAAGAGGCCTTTATTCATGGCGAGGACGTTCATGCCCGGACGGCTGCGGAGCTTTTCGAAGGCCGTCAGGAGGGCTCCCCGGAGCAGATGCGGCGGATCGCAAAGGCAATCAACTTCGGGATTATTTACGGGATGGGCCCGCACAAGCTGAGCGAGGAGCTCGGCATCGATCACAAGACGGCCAAGGCCTACATCGAGGCATACTATCAAAAGCACGAGGGAGTGGCGCGTTTTCGAGAGGCCATGATCGAGCGGGCCAAAACGGACGGATACGTGACCACCCTGTTCAATCGGCGGAGGTACCTCCCGGACGTCCACCACCGCAACCGTTTCGTTCGGGGAGAGGCAGAGAGAATGGCCGTAAACACACCGATTCAGGGAACGGCGGCCGATCTGATCAAACGGGCCATGATTCAAATCCACGGACATCTGAAGGAAAAGGGCTGGCGTACGCGCATGATTCTCCAAGTCCACGACGAGCTGGTTTTCGAGGTGCCGGAAGAGGAGATGGGACGCGTGCGGCCGTTCGTTCGTGAGGCCATGGAAAACGTTCACGAGCTCGATGTCCCGTTGAAAGTGGACATGGGTGAAGGTGCGAACTGGGCGGCGGCTCATTGAAAATGCTTGGCTCGTGCATTCCTCAAGCTTGCTGTGGTGTGATTCAGAGCTATTTGATGCGACTGATTTCCCCTCACTGCATCCGGGGCTTCCTTGCCGGGATCCGATGAAGCGCAATCTCAAAACAGGGCGGTGATGCCGGCAAGATAAGCCGGCCGTATGAAGGAGAGTTCGGCATGCGTTATGTGTTCGGGCCGGTGCCCTCGAGAAGACTCGGTAGATCGCTTGGTGTGGATCTCGTCCCCCTGAAGACGTGCAGCTACGATTGCCTGTATTGCCAGGTCGGGCGTACGACGTGCAAGACCGCTGTGCCGGATGTCTTTCACCCCGTGGAAGACGTGCTTCGGGAGCTGGAGGAAAGCCTGTCCTCTCACAGCCCGGACGTGATCACGTTTTCAGGATCGGGTGAGCCCACCCTTCATGCGGGAATTCAGCGCGTGATTTCGGGGATTCGTTCGAAGACGGAAACGAGAGTGGTGGTGCTGACCAACGGTTCGCTCCTTTCGCTTCCCGAGGTTCGGGAGCGACTCCTGGCCGCCGATCTCGTGATGCCGACCCTGTGTACGGTGAAAGAGAAGACATTTCAACGAATTCACAGGCCGGAGCCGAGCTTGAGGCTCGGTCCCATCATCGAGGGAATGGAGAGGTTTCGGGAAGAGTTCCAGGGGCAGATGGATCTGGAGATCGTGCTGCTTCGAGGGATCAACGACGATGATGAGGAGATCGCGGGCCTGGCGCGGGCTGTCGATCGCATTCGCCCGGATCGAGTCCAGTTGAACACGGTGGTCCGTCCCCCCTCGGATCCGGATGCCGTGGCCCTTGACAGGAAGAGGTTGGAGGATATAAGAGGGGTTTTGGGGGAAAGAGCGGAGGTGATCGCCTTTGTTCCCCTGGACCGTGAAGCCGGGGATACGGCTGCCGCTGCTGAGGCCATCTGCGGAATGGCGGAACGCCGGCCTGTTCGAATACGAGATGTGGCCGATGCGTTGAGCCTCGATCCGCGAGAGGCCGAAAAACTGGTTCATGCTTTGATGGCGGAAGGTAGGCTCCGTGTGAGAACGTATGAGGGGGAGCACTACTACGTGGCCGCATAGCGGCAGGGGCAACAGGAGCTTCAGAAACCAAACCGCACTGTGACGTTTCATGCGGATGGAGCGTTCAAGTGGGAGTGATGATCTCGAAACGGAAAAGCGAAATGACCAAGACAACGGAACAGCAGATCCGGGAAGGATACTACCTGGGAATCGACGCTGGCTCGGTCAGCCTTAACGGCGCAGTCATCAACGCGCAAAGGGAGATCGTTCAGGAGCTTCCTTACCGGCGGCACCTCGGTCGGTTGGAGGAGGGCATACAGGCGATCACGGAAGAAGTCTACGAAAGGTTCGGCGAGGAAAACATTCGAGCCGTGGCTTTCACGGGCAATCACGCGCATGAGATTTGCGAGCGCCTGGGTGCGTTTTTCGAGTTCGAAACCATCAGCCAGGTTTTGGGGGCCGTGCATATCGAGCCGCAGGTCCGAACCATCATCAGCATGGGGGGGCAGGACACGTCCCTTTTTCAGATCAGCCACAGTACAGGAGATTGGGAGCTCGAGTCGTTCAATACAAACGGTCCCTGTGCCTCAGGGACGGGATCGTTTATTGATCAGCAGGCCCAGCGCCTTGCGACAGCCATTTACGACGGGAAGGACAGCATCTCGCAGGATGAGATCGATCGTGTCCTGAAGGATTTTATTCAGCTGGGCCTCCAGAGCGAGCGTCCTGCCAACGTGGCCTGTCGCTGCACGGTGTTCACGAAATCGGACATGATTCACCTGCAGAACAAGGGAGAAACGCTGGAAGACATCATCTACGGTCTCCACGTGGGCAACGCCCGGAACTACATGAGTACTATC
>JASFQI010000350.1:0-5229 GCA_050115555.1 Desulfobacteraceae bacterium | reverse complement strand
GATTTGTCCGGATTCGGATTCGGGACACAGGCATGGGCATAGACGACAAGGTCAATCGGGGCATTTTCGAGCCCTTGTTCACTCTCCGTGAGGTCGGGGGGAAAGAAAACGGACTTGGAACGAACTCGGTCCATGGCATCATCCAACGTCACCAAGGACTGATCAGCGTGGAGAGCGAAAATGGCAGAGGGGCAACCTGCATCCTATGCCTCCCCGCCCTTTCGGATGAATCTGCGGCGTTCCCCGCTGAACCCGCTCTCCAGGGTATCCTCATCGACGGACAGGAGACCCTCCTGCTGGTGGATGACGATGTACCGGTCCTCCGCACGACAAAGGAACACCTGAAGGAACTGGGATACACCCTTCACACCGCGAAGAACGGGCCTGAGGCCCTGGGCATCTACCAGGATCGCTGGAAGGAGATCGACCTGGTCATCCTGGATCCGGTCATGCCGGGCATGGACGGCGCGACTGTCTTCGATGCCCTAAAGGAAATCAATCCCAAGGTCAAATGCCTGCTCTCCACGGGCCACAGCTTGGACGGGCTGGCGGGCGACGCGATGAAACGGGGTTTTGCCGGGTACATCCAAAAACCCTTCGATCTGTTCGAGATTTCGCAGCGAATCCGGGACGTGCTCGAGACGGACGATTTCCCCGCTTCATCTCCCGCCACCGGATAAAAACCGTCACAGCGCAAGAAAACGACACGTTGTGCAGACAGGAATTCCATTCTGCCATGCGAGCGGTCCTGTTCTTTTCGGTTCCAGGAATATTTCGAGCCATTCCCCTCCAATTTCGAGTTTCCCCTCGATTCTAACAAAAACCCCGAAGAAATCTCATCATCCACTAACATGACCACACTTCAATTCCCCCTGTGCGGCCCAAAAGTATCGGGAGCGGGTATAAGCATGCGGGATGAGAAGATACTCGTCGTCGAAGACGACGAGGACATCAGGGAAATGCTGAGAGTATGGTTTTCCAAGGAAGGGTATTCCTTTTCCAGTGCCTCTACTGGAGAAGAGGCGCTTACCCTTATCGAGAAGGACTGTCCGGACCTGATCGTCCTGGATCTCATGCTCCCCGGAATGGACGGCCTGGAAGTCACCAGGCGACTGAGGAAGGATCCGAAGCGCAACACGATCCCCATTGTCATGCTCACGGCCCGCACTGAAGAGTCGGAAATCCTCGAGGGCTATGAGGCAGGGGCCGACGATTACGTGACCAAGCCGTTCAGCCCCCGCGTGCTCACAGCCCGCGTACAGACCGTTCTGCGATCCCAAACGGATCCCTCTCGAGAAAAAAACAGCCCGATTCTGATTCACGACCTCACGATTCATCCGGGTTTCCGCCAGGCATACATCGCGGGGGATCCACTCGATCTCAGCTACACCGAGTTCGAAATCCTTCATGTGCTCGCCAGCAAACCGGGCTGGGTGTTCACCCGGTCTCAGATCATCGACGCTGTGCGAGGGGACGGGTACTCCGTGTCCGATCGTTCCGTGGACGCCCAGATCTTTGCCCTGAGAAAGAAGCTGCGCTCTTATCGAGAGTACATCGAAACCGTGCGAAGTGTGGGCTACCGGTTCAAGAGGTAGCGAAACAGTGGCCCATTCCGTTCAAACAAGACCCGACTTTTGACGGTCTCGCAAAAACCCGCTCGACCGTCTGTTGGCTGCACTTAAGTCACTGGAATCGTTAGAGGCAAATCTCGAGGTGCCGGCATTTTGCGACTCCATCAACTTTTCGGAGAATGAAGGAATGAGAGAGGAGACACATGAAAACACGCATGCTCTTGATTATGGTTTCCGCCGTTCTAATGGGAACTTGCTTTTCGTCTTTCGTATGCGCTGCGGGCGTGAAGATCGGCCTGATCGATACCCAACGCATTCTTCAGGAGTCCAAAGCGGCCCAGAGTGCAAGGGAAGCGATCGTTCAGGATCTCAAGGAAAAGCAGGCCGTATACCAGGGCAAGGAGCGGGAGATCCTGAACCTGCGGCAGGAGTATGCGCGGGAAAAGGCGAACCTCTCCACGGATGAAGCCAGGGACCGGCAGCTGGAACTGGCCAGGAGCGTGAAGGAGCTTCGCCGACTCAAGGCGGACCTTGAAGAAGAGCTGAACCGGAAAAACCGGGAGTGGACCGCTCAGATCCTCAAGGATGTGGCCGAGATCGTCTCCGATTTTCGTTCCGAGGAAGACTACACCTTTATCCTTGAAAAAAAGAATGTGCTCACTGCGGACCCGGCCATCGACGTGACGGATTCCATCATTCGTCTCTACGACCAGAAGAAGCCGTAGTTTGGGCGCCGAAGGGCTCGGAAACTGCCAGCGGGAGGTGGGAATCCTGATGAACACACGAAAGCAGGAATTCTTCAAGCATTCTCAGCGACTGGGACCATGGATTGGGGGGGCCGTAGGGATCGTCCTGCTTTCGGCAGGGCTCATCAAAGCCTCGAACCTCGAGTTCTTCATGATCCAGATCAAGGCCTACGGGATCATCACGCACCCGGTCCTGCTCCTCGTCAGCGCATGGGGCCTGGTAACGGTTCAGTGCTGCCTGGGGACCGCGCTTCTCGTGGTCTATCGTCCCCGAATCGCCCTACCGGCAACCGCTTTGCTCTGGCTGGTTCTGGTGGGAGGAGCCGGTTGGGCCGCGTGGTCCGGGGCAACGGACGAGTGCGGGTGCTTCGGTTCATTTCTGAAGCACTCTCCTGCGTTCGCCCTGGTGGAAAATCTCATTCTTCTTACGGTCACGTTGTATGCCTATAGATGCCTTCGAAAGAGCGACAAGCCCTCCCCGAGGCGAATCAAGGGTTGGGCTGTGGGTATCGCCTGCGTCACGGGTGTCTTCCTGCCCCTCAGCTTTGGCGTGCCCCTCACCGCGACGGTTCAGCCGGAGAGCGGCCTATCCAACAAAGCCGAACTGCTGGAGGGTCTTTCCATCCAAGGCGCCGTGCTACCGGATACCGAAAACAATACGCTGCTGCTGGTCCTGATGGGCACGGACTGCCTGCATTGCCGGGAAACCCTGCCCGAGCTGGACGCATTGGCCGAGACCGAAAGCATTCCACCCGTCCTGGCCCTCTGTGCCGATGATGAAACCTCGTGCAAGAAGTTCGTAAGCCAGTTTCAGCCCTCCTTCCCCCTGGGTCGTATCGACCGGGAAAGCTTCTGGCGACTGCTCTCCACCGGGGACATGCCCCGCGTTCTTCTGGTTCGCAACGGATCTGTTCTCTCCTCCTGGGACAAGGCGGCCCCGACCCCGGAAGAGATCCAGCAGACCCTGACACGTGAGCGTCAGCCCGCTCGACCCAGAGCCTGAGGCCCCATGCGTACGTCTCGAACCAACCTGTTGCTGATCGGCGCCAACCTGATTGTCCTGGGTTTTGTGGGCCTTGTGGCCCTGGACATGGCAGGAGTGGACTGGCGCAGGAACACAAATGACCAAGACAGTCCTTCAAAAACCCCTTCCGTTTCCGACGCAGCGAAGCCCGCTCCTCTGTCCCAGCATCCCCCTGTGGCAAAATTTTCCCTGCTGAACACTGCAGATCTGTTTGGAACAGACCCGGCCCTCTCCGTCCGCAAGGAGCCCGTCCAGGCGCCTGTGATGGAGGAAACCCGCCTGAACCTTCGGCTCAAGGGGACGGTCGTGGGGGAAAATCTCTCGTCCTGCGCCATGATCATGGACGGGCGAACAAGGATCGAAGAGGTCTACCGGGTAAACGAGTATGTTCAAGGGGCGCGGATTGTCTCCATTCAGAAGGAAGGCATCGTTCTTCAGGGAGCCAAAGGTCGGGAATTATTGAGGCTACCCCAGCCGGGAAGTGAAAAATCGCCCGCCCCGCGCGCCTCGAACCGAGTCAAACGAAAGAAAGCACCCCCTCCTAAAAAGCAGCCGTGACCCTCCGTACCACCCAAGCCCCCCGCATTCCGGTTCCTGTTTCCCGATTTTCGATTGACGGCAGAGGCCGTTCTGCTATGGTCTGTCCTGGATTATCTTAATCCAAATCGAAATCGGGATCGGGATCGAAATCGAAAAAGAGATGGCACTTGGACACGAAAAATTGGATGTTTACCGCCTTTCGATAGGATATGTGGCGTGGGTTTACGAGAAGGCCGACAGCCTGAACGGAGTCCATCGGCCTGCGCGAGATCAATGGCTTCGCGCCAGTCAGTCGATACCGCTGAATATCGCCGAAGGAAACGGCAAGACGGCTGAGGCCGATCGAAGGCGCTATTTCGAGATCGCTCGTGGTTCGGCCTTGGAATGTGCTGCGATTCAGGATGTTCTGGTGGTCGGAAAAGGACTCTGTGAAGCCGAGAGTGCAGACCGCAAGGTCGAGTTGGACCGAATGGCCGCGATGCTCAGTCGATTGGGCGGAAGAGGCTATCATGTGAAGGAAGCCTCCGCAGCTTATGGGGTTGAGAAAATCGATTTCGATCCCGATAGCGATATCGATTTCGACGAAATCAAGCCCCAAGTGGGTGGAACAGACGCTGGTTCTTCGCACAAATGATTTTTGCGGTGGGACCATCGAAATCGAAGAAATCAAACTCCAAGCGAGCGAGGCATGCCCATGGAATCGAAAACCCGGATACCGGCCAAGCTTCTCATAGTCTCGAATGTGCTCCTGTGCAGTCTCATTGGCCTGGTTCTGACAGAGGTTATCATCACCTTTCTTCAGAACAGGGAAGAAGACCATTCTACCGTTCAGGTCGCCAGCGCGGTTCCTCGCAGAGAACCGTCCCGCCTGGCAACGCTGAAACGGGCGAGCGGGCTGCGCCCGATCATCGCCGGGGATATTTTCAAGACCCACCAGCAGACAGAAACCTCCCGGACGCCCGTAGTCAAAACCATCGATCCCACGCAACTCGATCTACGCCTCAAGGGAACCGTCGTGGGGGAAGGCGCCCCGGCCTTTGCCGTGATCCAGGACGGAAAGACCCGTGAGCAGAATGTCTACCGTGTGGGAGATGAGATCTCCGGCGCCCGCATCACCGGAATCACGTGGGACGATGTGATCCTGGACGTGGAGAGGAAGCATGAGGCGTTGCGCATGGAGGAAGAAACGGTCCCCACCCATAGCAACCGGAAAGCCCCCCCGCCCAAACCAACCAGCAAGTGACCGCAATATTGTCTAACTCTAAGGTCTGCTCCAGCCCGCACTCACGCCAACTTCATGAATCCTCGCAACCTGCTCCACCCACGCCATCACACGGGTTTCGTGCAG
>JASFQI010000349.1:0-5272 GCA_050115555.1 Desulfobacteraceae bacterium | reverse complement strand
TGACGGCCCATGCCCTGAGCGCAGACACTCTTCTGGCCTCCGTTCGAATGGGAGCGATTTCCTATTTACCCAAGGAAACGCTCGCGGAGCTCGAGGAAATTCTCGAGCAGCTGCTGGCGACCATGGAGGCCGGAGAGCCGACATGGAAGGCATTGTTCGAGCGACTCGGTGCCTTCTTTGATGAGAAATTCGGTCCGGACTGGCAGGAGAAGGACCGGGAGTTCTGGTCCGAGTTCAGTCGAACCTACCACATCAGCAAGGGAATCCAGAGCAGATTGAAGCACGACAAGCATGTGATCTCTAAGGTTTAATCCACCCCGGATAGAGTGCGCATCGGTGAGGGATTAAAACGATAGCAAGCATTCAATCGCGCATGGGACATGGGCAGGAAATGGATGTCTAAATGACATTTTAAATCCTGAGGGGCGAGGTCTGCGTGTATTTATTGCTTTTTAAAAGGCCGTAAAAATTCTTTTATTTGCGGTAAATGGTAAGATATGGCAATTAATGATACTGTTCTGCTTTATTATAAGCATAAAATGTTTATGTTATAACCAAAATGTAGCCGAATTTTCTTGACAGGCGAATGGATTTCTGGTTGAATCCCGGGCACGCCCGCGTGTACGGGGAGGAGGTGAGGCAGCTTCTTTTTTTACAACCTTTAACAGAAGAAAGGAGTATAGATGGGCATGAAGAAGACATGTTTGTCCCTTATGGTGTGTGTGGTGGGTCTTCTCCTGGCCTGTAGTTTTGCCTGGGCGAAAGCACCTTCGTTGGATGCATGGAAGCCTGCTTTCGATCCCTCAGGAGCCAAGTACAAGGCCATCGTGTCCAACGTCTCGCACCCGGTCCTGAAAGGAGTGTACACCGGGTTTGCTCTCCGCGACGAGCTGTGGAAGCGTTCGAACGGACAAATCTACATCGACTACAAACCGTTTTCCATGCTCGGCGGCGAGGTGGAAGTCCTCAACCAGCTCCAGATGGGCGCGATTCAGGGTATGGGCTGCAGTTCCGTGGCTTCCACGAACCTGGGCCCCCGTTTCGGACTCATCAACCTGCCCTTCCTTATTGATTCCTTTGACAAGCTCGACAAGTTCGTAGGCAGTGGCAAGCTGTTCGATCACTACATGATGGCCATGGACCATCAGGGCATCATGGGGATTGACATCACGGGCTACGGCAACTACGGCTGGGCCACGACCACCCCGGTCCGGACGATCGCGGATGCCAAGAAGGTCAAGTTCCGCATTGCCGAGGCCGCGGTGAACAAGATGAGCTACAAGGCGTGGGGCTTCAACCCCGTGGTTATGCCCTGGCCGGACGTGCCGGTAGCCCTCAAGCAGGGCGTGATTACCGGACTGGACCACACGCCGAGCGTGTGCAACATTACGAAAAAGTTCGAGGTGGCCAAGTACTTTACCCAGCTGAACTACGCCCAGGGCCTGTTCATCTGGATCTTCAACAAGGCCTGGTTCAACACCCTGCCCGAGGACTTGCAGAAGGTCTTCGTGGAGACGGTCCACGATGTGGCCGCGGACATCCGGGCGCAGACCGTCAAGCAGGAAGCAGACCAGATCGCGGATGCCGAGTCCAAAGGGATCGAGTTCTTCCAGCTTCCGGCCGATGAGATGGCGCTTCTGAAGAAGCAGGCCGATTCGGTCCATAATGAGTTCGCCGAGGAGATCAACAAGCTCTACCCCGGCGACACGTACCGCACCGACAACTTCCTGCTCGAAGTGCAGAAGTATATCGGATACAAGTAAATCCCTACACGGGCGGAGGGGGCTTCTCCCTCCGCCCTTTTTTACGAGGCCTCCATGTTCGGAAAGATCCTGTACGTCTTGGACAAGATACTGGGTTTTGTCGAGGAGTGGGTCCTGTTCATTTCCACCATGGCCGCCCTGATTTCGCTCTTCGTCAACGTGGTGCTCCGTTACGGGTTCAACTACTCGCTGGCCTGGTCCGAGGAGCTGGTGCGGGAGGTGATCATTCTCACCACATTCATTGGCTGCAGCGCGGCGGTCAAGGCCCGCTCCATGATCAAGATCGACGCCCTGGTCCAGATCGTACCCTCCTTGAAGACCCCTCTGACGTTTTTCAGCAACTTCGCGACCCTTGTCTTTTCCTCAATGATGCTTTACTACGGATGGAAGATGGCGGCGTTGCAGGTGACGACCCACCAGAAAACGATCATCATGCAGATTCCTCTGGTCTACCTGTACGCGATTCTTCCCATCATGGGGGGCATGATGTTCATTCGGACCATCCAGGTGATCCGTCAGGATATCCTGGAGCTTCGCGCCAAACCGGAAGCCGCCTAGGTCTCGCCATGCGCCCGTCGCTTTTCACCCCTAACCTCGGGAGGCGATCCACAACATGGAATTGAGTCATTTCATCATCATGCTGATTCTCCTGGGATGCATGGCGTCCCTGGTGCCGGTCTTCATGTGCCTGTTTTTCACTGCGGTGCTGGGATTCGTCCTCTACACGGATCTTCCCCTGCTCCTGCTGGCCCAGAGCCTTTTCCGCAGCATGGACAAGTTTGCGCTGGTGGTGGTCCTGTACTTCATTCTGTGCGGCAACATCATGACCGCGGGGACCATTGTGGACAAGCTGATCAAGGTCGCCAACGTGCTCGTGAGCTGGCTCCCCGGCGGCCTGGGCATGGCGGGCGTGCTCGGATGCGGGCTTTTCGGGGCGATCTCCGGTTCCACCGTGGCGACCGTGGTGGCCCTGGGCGGGTTCATGATTCCTGCGCTCCTCGAGAACGGCTACCAGGAGAAGTACACCATCGGCGTGATGACCACCTCGCCCAACTTGGGCGTCATCATCCCGCCGAGTATCGGCATGATTCTCTACTCCATGATCAGCAACGTCTCCCTCGAAGGGCTGTTCCTGACCGGGTTCCTGCCCGGTATCCTCATCATGTTCGGGGTGTGCCTGTACTCGTACCTCGTTCACCGAAAGCGCACCGATTTCGTGCGCATGCCCGTGCCGGACTTCAAGCAGGTCCTGAAGATCCTGAAGGAAGGGTTCTGGTCGCTCATGCTCCCGGTGATCATCTTCGGGGGGATTTTCTCCGGCGCGTTCACCGCCAACGAGGCAGCGGTGGTGGCCTGTGTGTACGCCTTTATCGTGGAGCTTTTCATCCACAAGTCCATCAAGCTTCGAGATGTCAAGAGAATCACCGTGAACTCCGCGGTCACCTCGGCGACGCTTCTCATCATCGTGGCCGGGGCCACCTGCTTCGGCCGCTACCTGACCCTGGAAGCGATTCCGAACAAGATTACGGAGGCCGTGCTCTCCAGCATTCAGTCTCCGATCGTGTTCCTCCTTGCAATCAACCTGCTTCTGGTGGTCGTAGGCATGTTCATGGACATCATCTCCGCCACCCTGATTCTGGGGCCGGTTTTCCTGCCCATGCTGGCGCCCTTCGGCGTCGATCCCATGCACTTCGGCCTGATTCTGACGGTGAACCTTGCGATTGCCTACTGCACACCCCCCATGGGTGTGAGCCTATACATCACAGGAGCCATTGCGAATAAGGATCTCGTATACGTGTCCAAGGCCGTGATCCCGTTTATCCTGATCCAATATGCGGTCTTGGCGATCATTACGTACATCCCGAATGCCGTGCTGTGGCTTCCGCGGGCGCTGGGTTTCGGCCAGTAAGTGAAAACCCTCGAGAAACGGACCGGCGCGGCTCGTGGGTCCGGCGCGTGAAAACAAGCACGGGATTCGTACCCGCAGTGAAGGATGAAACCCGCCCGATCTCTTGTGTGGGGCGATGCATGTGAAAACAAGCACGAAGGAGGATTCGTACCGATGAACTATGCCAGATACGCCGCAATCAATGCCCGCCACCTGCCCGACAAGGTCTGCCTGATCGAGCGAACCCCTTCCCGGAACGAGCGGAGGACGATGACCTGGAAGGAGTTCAACCTGGCCATCAATCGGACGGCCAACTACCTCTCCAAGGAGCTCGGGGTCAAGGACGGCGATTACGTGATGCACCTCCAGAACAACTCCCTGGAGTGGCTGATCACGTACTACGGGATCATCAAGCTGGGCGCGGTGATTGTCCCCCTGAACTTCCGTTTCGTGGGCCCGGACATCCTCTATGCCGCCGGTGTGTGCGACCCCAAGGTTTTCATCCTGGGTTCCGAGTTCCTTCCCGTGGTCCAGCCGGTTCAGAACGACCTCACCACGGTGGAGAAGTACATCTGCGTGGGCGACGAGGTCCCCGAGGACATGATCGATTTCAAGGTCGTGGATGCTTACGACGACGAGTCCGAAGCCCTCGTGAGCGTGGATGATCATCATGACCTGGCCATGATGTTTACCTCCGGAACCACGGGCAAGCCCAAGCCGGTGCTTCATACCCATTATTCGCTCAACCATACGGCCATCGGCAACGGCATGAGCTACTTTGTTCAGAAGAACGACAACTATGTCTTCTTCCTGCCCCTGTACCACAGCGGCACCATGTTCCTGTGGGCCCCGTTTTTCGCAACCGGCGCGACCGGAACGCTCCTGAGGGAGTTCAGGGAGCCCCAATGGATCATCGAAGCCATGGCCGAGGAAAAGGGCACCGACATTCTTTTCGTGGTCCCCGTAGCTGTGGCAATCCTCAATGCCGTCAAGAACGGGGACCTCAAGATCGGGGATTACGACCTGTCGAGCTGGAAGTACCTGGAGATCGGGGCGCAGCCCGTCCCCTTTGAAGTGATGAAGGGCCTGGTGGAAACATTCCCCAACACCGGGGTGTCCAACATTTACGGGATCACCGAAGGTGGGGGCGGCGGCACGTTCAACCTGTACCCGGCGGATGTGCTTCGAAAGCCCGGCTCCATCGGCAAGCCCACCTTCGGCGTCGAGGCCATGCTCGTGGACTTCGAAGGCAAGGAGATCCCACCCGGTGAGGTGGGTGAGCTCACCTTCCGAACGCCCCGCATGATGAAGGGGTACTTCAAGAACCCCGAGATGACGGCCGAGACCCTGAAAGACGGCTGGCTCTACACCGGAGACCTCCTGAAGACGGACGAAGAAGGGTTTTTTTACATCGTGGACCGAAAGAAGGACATGATCACGAGCGGCGGAGAGAACATTTTCCCCGTGGAGATCGAAGATGCACTCATGGAGAACCCCAAGATCGACGATGTGGCCTGCATCGGATACCCGGATGATCGCCTCGTGGAGATCGTCATGGCCATTGTGCAGCTCAAGGAAGGGGAAACCATGACCGAGGAAGAGGTCATAGAGTTCGCTAAAC
>JASFQI010000348.1:0-5280 GCA_050115555.1 Desulfobacteraceae bacterium | reverse complement strand
TTTTTTTCATTGTTCACAAAGTCTTCCATCTTGGTCTCTTCCTTTTGGCGACCCTGGAAATGCTTCCATCTTCTCTATACCAACCGTCCGGCTCCGGGTCGAACGATAGACCCCATGGCAAGTCGCATGCCTTTCCAGGGCTTCCACGGGTCGCACGTACCCCCTATGAAATGCTCTCGAAGTTTTCCGGAACCCCTCGTACTTTTGACGAAATTTCAGTATTCACCTTGGGAACAGCCGAATCGCTCCGGTATGATTTTTCATTCAAAGCGAGCGGTTCAGAGATCGTTTCTATATTTCCTGCTCTTTTACTATACGCATCAAACCCTGGGATTTCAACCCCCGCACCCCGAGGCCAACCCCCTCCCGCCTACCCCCCCGCCTATTGACTCTCCGCTCCGTTTTGATTTAGAGTTGTGGGCATTGATCCCGGGCTTTTCCGGTTCTGCCGGACGGTGCATATCGCCGGCGACCCGCCTGTTTCCATCCACAATGCCCATTTCCCGGCTGCACAAGGAGTCATCCATGGTATCCCGGCTCGAAGTGGCGTTACGAGAGGACCTCCGAGACGCTGAAGGGGAAGGTGTCCGTAAAAAGGCCAGGGACTACTTCGGTATCCAGGCTCAAGATATCCGGGTGATCCGCGGCCTCACGATCGATGCGGGTCTGAGTGAGGAACAGCTTGAAGCCGTCCGTGTTTCCCTTTTCACAAATCCGGTCACAGAAACATCCTCCTTTTCTCCCCTGGCTTCCTCTTTCGACTGGATCGTGTGGATCGGGTTTCGCCCCGGAGTACGCGACACGGCCGGCAGTACGGCCGTGGAGGCCATCGAGGATTTCCTCAAGATCCGTTTCGGCCCTGAAGAAAACGTGTACACCTCCAAACAGTACGTCATTCAGGGAGACCTTTCTCAGGAGGCCGCCGAAATCCTGGCCGGCGAAATCCTGGCCAACGACATCGTTCAGCAGTGGGCCGTGTACGCCCGGGACGAATGGGATCCGGCACAGGGAATCGGCTTTCAGGTCCCCAAGGTGATCCTGAACCACGAACCACAGGTGAACCTCGTGGCCGTAGAGAGCGACCACGACCTGAAGGCCATATCAACGGAACGGAGCCTGGCGCTCCAGGACAGCGACATTCCCATCATCCGCGGCTACTTCATACGGGAAGACGTGTTGGAGGAACGCAGGCGCTTCGGCCTCGACCGCCCCACCGATGTGGAGCTCGAGTACATCTCCCAGGCTCGGAGCGACCACTGCAACCACAACACCTTCAAGGGACTCTTCAGGTACCGGGATCTTGCCACCGGGGAAACCTGCGAGGTGGACAACCTCTTCAAGACATGCATCGAATCCCCTACACTGGCCATTCAGGAGCAGAAGGACTGGGTCGTCTCCGTTCTCTGGGACAATGCCGGCGTAGCCCGGTTCGATCAAGAAAACAACTACGTGATCACGGGCGAGACGCACAACAGCCCGTCCAACATGGAGGCTTACGGCGGCGCCATCACAGGAATCGTAGGGATCTACAGGGACCCGCTCGGCACGGGTAAGGGCTCGAAGCTCGTGTTGGGCATGTACGCGTACTGCACAGGATACCGGGACTATTCCGGTCCCCTCTCACCCCGCCTTCATCCCAGGCGGCTCCTGGACGGCGTCATCGAGGGCGTTCGTGACGGCGGGAACAAGAGCGGCGTGCCCACCCCGTTCGGCCAGGTCCTCTTCGACGACGGGTACATGGGCAAATGCCTGGTCTTTGTCACCGCATTGGGAATCATGCCCTCCGTGATTCATGGAGAGCCCAGCCACCGGAAGACCACGCGCCCCGGCGACCTCGTCGTGATGTGCGGCGGGCGCGTGGGCAAAGACGGGATTCACGGCGTCACTGCGGCGTCCGAGACGTTTTCCGAGCACACCCCGGCAGGTCACGTTCAGATCGGGGACCCTTACACCCAGAAGAAAATGCACGATTTTCTCCTCGAGGCGCGCGACGAGGGGTTGTACTCGTTCATCACGGACAATGGCGGAGGCGGCCTCTCCTCATCCGTGGGGGAGTCGGCCAGGTTTTCCAACGGCTGCCATGTGGACCTGGACCGTGTGCCTCTCAAGTACGAGGGGCTGGACCAGTGGGAAATCTGGGTTTCCGAATCCCAGGAGAGGATGACCGTGGCCGTGCGGCCGGACCGCCTGGATCGCTTTATGGAGCTCTCACGAAAGCACGCGGTCGAGAGCACGGTCATCGGGGAGTACAATGACTCCGGGTACCTGCGCCTGGACTATCGGGACAAGACCTGCGCTCTCATTCGCATGGATTTTCTGGAGTCCGACTTTCCCCAATGGGAGTTTGACGCCGAATGGACCCCTCCGGAGACGCGCGGTCTGATCGAACCCGTTCTGAGCGAACCCGAGGACCATGGCCTGCTGCTACAGGACATGCTTGCACGTCCCAACCTGTGTGCACGCAACTGGATTGCACGCCAGTACGACCACGAGGTGCAGGGTGGAAGCATCATCAAACCCCTGGTGGGTCTAAAACATGACACACCCAGCGATGCCGCTGTGATTCGGCCGGTCCTGGACTCCTTGAGGGGACTTGCCGTGGCCCAGGCATTGAACCCTTTTTACTCGGCTATCGATACGTACGCCATGACCGAGGTGACCGTGGACGAGGCCGTCCGCCGGGTGATCGCCGTTGGAGGCGATCCACACCACCTGGGCGGCGTGGACAACTTCTGCTGGCCCACCATCCAGTACGATCCTCTGGGCAACCCGGACGGCAAATACAAGGCCGCCCAGCTCGTGCGTTCCAACTGGGCCCTCCGGGACACCTGTCTCGCCTACGGCATTCCCCTGCTCTCGGGCAAGGACAGCATGTACATCGACGGCAACCTGAGAGGCCGGTACGGCGAGTCCCGCAAGCTCTCGGGACTCCCCACCCTCCTCTTCACGGTAAGTAGTGTGGTGCCCGATATCCTGCGCTGCGTGACCATGGACGCCAAGATGCCCGATGATCACGTCTACGTGCTGGGAACGACGCGGGACGAGCTCGGCGGCGGGGAGTATTACCAGATGATGGGCGCTGTTGGATGCAACGTACCCCGTCTGATCCCTTCGGAGGCGATGCCCCTTTACGAGGCGCTTCACCACGCGATGAGCCGGGACCTTGTAGCATCGGCCCATGCCGTCAGCCGGGGTGGGCTAGGGGTCCACCTGGCGCTGGCATCCATGGCCGGAGAGTTGGGCATGGACGTGGACCTCAAGGATGTGCCGGCGGATGCTTCGCTTTCACTCAGCCGTCTCCTGTACTCCGAGTCGGCCGGCCGTTTTGTGGTCACGGTCCCGCCCCACGCCCGCGACGCATTCGAATCGTGCTTTTCGAACCTCCCGGTCCGTTGCATTGGAAGCGTCACCCGCGATCCCCGGTTCGTGGTCCGTCATGGGGACGGAACGCCACTTATCGACGTCCCTGTCCGTACGCTCAAGGAACGGTGGATGGAACCCTTCGGAGGTCTTGTATGACGACCGTACGAGCGCTGGTCATGACCGGTTACGGTCTCAACTGCGATTACGAAACCGATTTCGCCCTTCGCCTGGCCGGGGCCGATCCCCAGCGCGTCCACATCAACGACCTGATCGAGCTTGGAAACCTGGACGAGTTTCACATCATGGTCTTCGGAGGAGGATTTTCCTGGGCCGACGATCACGGTGCGGGAGTCCTGCTTGCCGCCAAGCTTCGAAACAATATCGGCGACCCCATGGATCGGTTCGTTCGGCAGGGTAAGCTCGTTATCGGCATTTGCAATGGATTTCAGTCCCTCGTAAACCTGGGCCTGCTTCCGGGTTTTGACCAGGACTATCGCGAGCGCCGTGTCGCCATCACGTACAATGACTCGGGAAACTTCATCGACACATGGGTCCGTCTCAGTGTGAACACCACGTCCCCTTGCGTGTTTACAAAAGGCTTGAAGAACATCGATTTGCCGGTTCGCCACGGTGAAGGCAAATTCTACGCAGAACAGAAAGACATTCAACGTCTGAAGACGAGCGGCCAGGTCGTCATGCGGTATTCCAAGGAGGACGGGCATCCCGCCGAAGGTCACTGGCCTGAAAACCCCAACGGTTCCCTTGAAGACATTGCCGGCATCTGCGACCCCACCGGACGCATCTTCGGGCTCATGCCCCACCCTGAGGCCTTTCACCACATCACGAATCACCCGGACTGGACACGCCGAAAAGCATCCCTTTCCCGGGAGGGCAAGGGCTTCCATACCGATGAAGGTGCCGGCGTACAAATCTTCCGAAACGCCGTGGACTACGCCCGGCAACACCTGGTGTAGAGAAGAGAAAAAATAGGGGACGCTGGTCAGTTTATAAATTTTAAATAAAATTTTATAAACTGACCAGCGTCCCCTTGCTCTTTTCTTACCAACGTCCCCAAATACATTTTAGAATGGTAGCGTGAGCGAGTAGATGTAGGCTCCCCGCCGAACGAACAGCGTGAGCGACGGGAGCTGGTGATAGCGGCTGATCGCCTTCTTGAAGACCTCCATGTCCGGCGTCTCCATCTCGTTTACCTTCAGGATCAAATCTCCCGGCTCGAGCCCGGTCCTTGCCGCCTCGGAGCTCGGCAGGACCTCGCGAATGGCTACGGCCTTCCTGACACTGTACTTCCTTAAAAGCCCCCTGGACGCGTCCTCCACGATAATCCCCATTCGCTGCTCTACCAACCTCAGGGCCAGATCGAGCGGAAACGGGACCAGCTCCGCCTTCAGCTTCCGGAGATCTCCGGCTCTGAACACCTCCAGGTCGACACGGTTTCCAGGTGCATACTCGGAAAGAGCTCCTCTATAATCGGAGAGGGATGCCACGGTGTCCCTCCCCACTTGAACCAGGATATCGCCCCTCTGAATCCCCGCCTCCATGGCAGGGCTTCCCTGCATCACACCGCTGACCAGAACGCCTTGACGGTCTGGAGAAAACGCGAATTTCTTTGCCAGATCCTCGGTCAACTCCTGGATCTCCACCCCCAGCCACGGACATCGCACCTCTCCGGCTCGTATAAGCTCCTGAACGATGCGCTTGGCCTTGTTCACCGGAATGGCGAAGCCTATCCCCTGAGCCTTCTGATAGATCGCCGTGTTGATCCCGATCAGGCTCCCGTTGATGTTCAAAAGCGGTCCACCGCTGTTCCCGGGATTGATGGAAGCGTCCGTCTGAATGAAGTGACGGTACACCATGTCTCCGGACCGAACGGTACGGTCTATCGCGCTCACTACACCC
>JASFQI010000347.1:0-5338 GCA_050115555.1 Desulfobacteraceae bacterium | reverse complement strand
GCCGGACCTTCCCAACCCGACCACCACTACGCTTGCACCCTGAACCTTCAGTTCTTTCTCCAATCCCTTCGTCCTGTCGGGAAAACGTGTTTTTCGTAAAACCGGCATACCTTCCTGGAAAAAACGTGTCCCAGGCCCAAATCCATCAGCCGGCAGTACACGTGCAAGGGGTTTGTACGGTGCAGCAGCCAAAGACGCCATCCTTCCGCCAGGATCCTCGACCATTCCATTCCCGGCCCCCTGTTCGGCGACTGCCGCTGTTGAACCGTTTTTCTTTCCCCTCACCGAAGCTTCAAGGTCCCGATGGCCAGAAGGGCAAGGATCAAAGAGATGATCCAGAACCTTACCGTGACCTTGCTCTCGGGCCATCCCTTCAGCTCGAAGTGATGGTGAAGGGGGGCCATACGAAAAATCCGGCGGCCGTCGGAGATCTTGAACCAGGCCACCTGAAAAATGACCGATAGGGCCTCCACAACGAAAAGCCCGCCCACCAGCACCAGGACGAACTCCTGCTTGGTGATCACCGCTACCAGACCCAGGACCGCACCCATGGGAAGCGATCCCACATCCCCCATGAAGACCTCTGCGGGGTAGGCGTTGTACCACAGGAATCCCAGCCCTGCCCCGACCACAGCACCGCACAGCACGGAGAGCTCTCCCGTGCCGGCCACATACGGAATCTGGAGGTACTCGGCGATCTTCACATGACCCGTCAGGTAGGAGAAGATCAGATAGCTGGCGAACGCCACGATGATCGGCCCGATGGCGAGCCCGTCCAGGCCGTCCGTCAAGTTGACCGCATTGGACGCCCCCACGATGATGAACACGGCGAACGGGATGTACCACAGCCCGAGGTCCGGCCGGATATTCTTGAAAAACGGCACCATGAGGCGGGAATCAAATCCCGGGTAGAGGTAAAGAAGGACGACTGCGGCAAGGGCCACAAGGAACTGCAGCCCGAACTTGTCCCTCGCGGTGAGCCCCTTGCTGCTTTTCCTGACCCGCTTGAGGTAATCATCTACGAAGCCGATGCCCCCGAACCCCAAAACCACCAAGACCGCCAGCCACACGTAGACGTTGCTTGGATCCACCCACAGAATCGTTGAGATCAAAATCACCGGGAGCATGAGGCATCCGCCCATGGTGGGTGTCCCGGCCTTTTCCTTGTGATTGGGAGGACCGTCCTCGCGAATGAACTGCTCGATCTGAAGGGCGCGCAAGCGTCCTATCCCCCACTGCCCGAAGAATAGCACCACCGCGAGCGACGAAAGGGCCGCAACGATCGTCCGGAATGTGATGTACCGGAAGACGTTTAGGAGCGAGATCTCCTCGTGAAATATGTAGATCAGCTTGTACAGCATCGATCAGGCTGCTCCCCTTCGAGCCCGATTCATTTGGCGCCCCATGCCGATCCCATCTTCACAAAGAAGCGCCTCCACGGTCTCCAGAAAGGCCGGAATTCGAAACGGCTTTCGAAGAATGCCTTCCACCGGGTAAAGCTTTCCCTCCAGGAGGTCATGGTGCTCTGTAGAGCCGGTCATCACGACCACCTTTTCCATCCGCTCGTTCGCCTTCATCCAGTGCAGCAGGTCAAAACCGCTCCACTGCGGCATGTGAAGGTCCGAAACCACGAGGTCGAACCGGCCCTGTGACAGCGCCACCGTGGCCTCCTGCCCGTCCATCGCCCTTTCAACCTCATACCCCGAGGACAGGAGCACTTCAGCCAGCAGATCCAGAATTCCCGGCTGGTCATCCACCACCAGGACCCTTTTCTTCGCGGCCATGAGAAGTTCCTCCCTTCTCCATCCCCGTGAGGAGCTCGACCACCCGGTCAAGCCGCATGCCTCGGGACGCCTTGAGCAGCACGACGTCTCCTTCCCTGAGCAATTCGCAGATTCCATCCGCCATCTCCTTGTGAGTACGCACAATCCGCGTCCGTTTCGAAGGGAGTCCGCCCTCCACAGCCCCGCGAACCACCTCGTCTGCGTGGTCCCCCAGGACCAGGATCTCATGGACGCCTCGCTCCGCAGCCATTCGCCCGGCTTCAAAATGGGCGGAAACCGTCTCCCGCCCCAGCTCCAACATGTCCCCCAGGCCTGCAATCACACGTCCCTGCTCCCGCACCAGAGGCGCAAGGGAGTCGAGGGCCGCCCTGAGTGAGGACGGGTTGGCATTATAGGTGTCATCCACCAGGAGACCGCCCCCCGGCAGGTCCAACAGAGAGAACCGTCCCGGAATCCCCTGAAACGCTGCAAGCCCCCGAACCACGCTGGAAACAGGAGATCCCATGGAAAAGGAAAGTGCGGCGGCGGCCAGTGCGTTCATCACGTTCTGCCGCCCCGGGACGTTCAGACGAACCTCCGAACGTTGGTTCTCGTAGTGCAATACGAATGCGACGCCCTCTCTTCCCAGGTCCTGGACCTTTTCGGCCCATACATCGCCCTCTTCCTTCAAACCAAAGGTCACGACCCTCCCGCTGAACCGATGGGCTTCCTTCATGAGGAGGGTGTCGTCACCGTTCAGAACCGCTGTCCCTTTGGGAGCCATCCCATCCAGGAGCTCCGCCTTGGCACGGGCCACGGCATGAACATCGCCCAGTCCTTCCAGATGGGCCCGAGCCACGTTCGTGATCAATCCCACGTCCGGATCAGCAATCTCCGTCAGCCTTGCGATCTCCCCGGGATGATTCATCCCCATCTCCAGCACCGCTCTTCGGTGTTCCTCCCGAAGGTCCAGAAGGGTAAGCGGCAAACCGATCAGGTTGTTGAAGTTTCCGGGGTTGCGAAGGATTTCCCCATCGAGCGCCAGGATCCCCGCCGCCATCTCCTTGGTCGTGGTTTTTCCCGCACTTCCGGTCAGTGCCGCCACTTCAACCCGGTGGGCATGACGCCACCAGCGAGCCAGATCCCCCAGCGCTCTTAAGGTGTCCTTAACCGAGATCACAACGGCGTTTTCGGGAAACGATCGAGCATGAAGTCTATCGGCTTCCGCCACTATCCCCGCTGCTCCCCGTTCCAGGGCCTGATCCAGAAAATCGTGGCCGTCAAAGCGCTCCCCGTGTAGCGCCCAGAAAATCCTCCCCGGGGCAAGCGCTCGTGTGTCCGTTCCGACGCCTGCGATGCGGGTATCAGGATCACCCGAAAGCACGCCCCCCTGAATCGCACGAGCGATCCTTCCGGTCGTGACTCTGCCCCAAGTTACTCCCATCCGCTCAAGCGCTCCGTAGATTCCGGTCTCAGGCGGCGCAAGCCGCAGCCGCGCGTGCCGCCTCCTCCCGGTCGTCGAAATGGACCTTTTTCGTGCCGAGGATCTGATAATTTTCGTGACCCTTCCCGGCGATGAGCACGAGGTCCCGCCGGTTCGCTCCCATGACGGCCTTTTGAATCGCCCGTCTTCGATCCGGCTCCACCATGTAGCCGGGACCCGAGTCCAGGGGGCCTTCATCGCCCTTCACCCTCGGAAGGCCGGCGCCGGCCACACCTTCTTCCACCTGGGCGATGATGCGCATCGGGTCCTCGGTCCTCGGGTTGTCCGATGTCACAACGACCCAGTCGCTGAACCTGCCTGCAAGGGCTCCCATCTCGGATCGTTTTCCCCGGTCCCGGTCTCCGCCGCACCCCACCACGGTGATGAGCCGCCCTTCCGCCAGCGGGCGCAGGGTCTCCAGGACCTTGAGCAAGGCGTCCGGGGTGTGCGCGTAGTCCACGACCAGGCTGAGCCCACACGGGTTCTTCACCCGTTCGAGTCGTCCCGGAATGCCCCTGAGCCTCTCCACGCCCGCGGCCACGGCATCCAGGCCTACACCCAGGGAGAGCGCTGCTCCACATGCGGCCAGGATGTTGTATACGTTGAGCCGGCCAATGAGCGATGAGCGAAGCTCACAGGCACCCTGCGGGGTTTCGAGTACGGCTCGAATGCCTGCACGTTCCATGACCAGGCTCTCCGCACGAACGCTGCAGTTCGAAGCCAGACCGTAGGAAAGCACCGGTCGCCTGCTCAAGGAGGCGATCCGTTTCCCTAAGGGGTCGTCCAGGTTGAGCACAGCGTGACCTTCTCCCGAAAACCCACGGTCCTCGGGAGGCCGGAAGAGGAGGCTCTTGGCCTCGAAGTACGCCTCCATGTCCGCATGGTAGTCCAGGTGATCCCGGGAAAGATTCGTAAACACCACGACCTCGAAAGGACACCCCTGAACCCGCCCCTGGTCCAGGGCATGACTGGAGACCTCCATGATCCCATGGGTGACGCCGTGGTCGACCATCTCCCGGAGAGTGGCCATCAGTTCCAGGGATTCGGGCGTGGTTACCGTCGCCGGCCGGCTCGTTCCCGCATACCGGTAGTTGATGGTTCCGATCACGCCCGGTCGTGCTCCGGCGGACTTCAGGATGGATTCTAAAATATAGCTCGTGGAGGTTTTCCCGTTCGTCCCGGTAATACCGATGAGTTCCAGATCCTGAAAAGGATCGCCGTAGAACCGGGACGCCATTTCCGCCAGGGCCGAACGGGTCTCCGGCACCCGAATCACGGCGGCTGCGGTGCCTGCGTTATCGACCGAATCGACGACCAGAGCTACCGCCCCTCGATCCACCGCATCGTGAAGAAACGCGTGCCCATCCTGCGCATGCCCTCGAATCGCAACGAACAGGAATCCCGATCGCACTTCTCTCGAGTCGTAGGCCAGCCCTTCGATCTCCAGATCGGGATCGACGCGAACCATTTCCGCGTTTTCGAGATCTTGAATGAGCCTGCCCAACTTCATCGTGTGGGTCCCCTGCCCTCTTTGGGCGACTTGGAAAGCTCTTCCACAAACGCATCACGGTGAGAAGAGATGCCTATTACGAGCCCCCATCAGATCGGGGGATTGAATCGCACGCGAACCGAACTCACGCGGCTCATCCCGACGCCCGGCTCAGGTGTCTGTTCCACCGCCAGCCCCGTCCCTTCGAGAATCATGCGCACCCCCAGTGCGCTTCCCTTTCGCAACACCTCGCGCATGGATTCCCCTCGAAAATCCGGAAGGACGCACTCCTTTCGCCCGTGAGCCGATTCGCTCATCCCCATGCCGGCCTCATCCCCTACCCGAGTGTCCCCGTTTCCTGCGCCGCCCTTTATCACCTCGAACGTAACCTCCTCCCCGGCCCTTTCCTCCCCGCTTCCGGCCAGGGCCAGGCGCAATCGGGGAGTCACTCGAAGATGATTGAGAGCCCAACGGCCCACCTCGCGAAAGACCGGAGCCGCGACTACTCCGCCGTATGCGCTCCCCTTGGGTTCGTCGATCATGACCAGGCACACGAGCCTGGGGTCCTCCACCGGTACGAATCCCACGAACAGGGCGACGTAC
>JASFQI010000346.1:0-5374 GCA_050115555.1 Desulfobacteraceae bacterium | reverse complement strand
TTTCTCGATCCCCGCCAGCCAATAGAGCGTTCTTTCCCTCCACTCGAACGCATTCCCAATCAACCGACAGGACCGGGAAAAGTGGCCATATAAGACCATTGGTCAAATGTGGCCACTTTTTTTGGGGATTCCGCGTTTTCCCTGCGGCCTGGATGAACGATTATTCTATTGAAATCAGTAAGATGGAATTAGTTTGGCGCTCCGGGCATATTTGGCACAAGGCGTGTATTGTCTATCACCAGCGCATGGACAAAGGGCTGAGATCAAACGGCCGGGGAAAGGTTGGATCGTGGTGAATCCCTGCCCGTTCAGGAAGAATTCTCAAACGCCGAACCAGGCGGTTCTGAGTTTATGATGCGCCTCTTGGAGAGGAGCGTGCCCTCATGATCATTGTCAGGATTACCATGAATGCCCTTCCGGAAAAGCAGAAAGAGGTCATGCAGACACTTCTCTCCATGATTGAAACCGCGGGGTTGGAGGAGGGGTGTTTGAGCTATGACGGCTTTTGCGAACTGGAAGACGGCTCCGCCTTCAGCCTCATCGGGGAGTGGGCGACACGTGAAGATCTGGAGCGTCATATCCGGTCTGAAAGATTCAGTGTCTTGCTCGGCACAAAGAGCCTTCTAGCCCAACCCCTGGGGATCCATATCCACACCGTCTCCTACTCGGAAGGGGAGGACTTCGTCCGGATCCTCAGGGGCAAGAGAACCTTACAAACGTATTCGTAAAAAAGGAGAGCATTCATGTCCTGGGATGACAACATGCCGGGCGGTCAGGAAGGTCCGCCGGATTTTACTAAAATCATCAAGAAAGTCGGCGGCTCACTGAGCCACGGGAAGGGAGGAAAACCCCTGTGGTTTATTACGATCCTCGTGATCCTCGCGCTTTTTTTGGCTTATACCGGTATTTACACCATTCCTCCCGGCCACCAGGGGATCTTGCTGCGATTCGGCAGGTATTCCGGAATGGTCCTGCCGGGACTTCACTTCAAAATTCCTCTGGGGATCGACACGGTTTTCAAGGTCCACACGGAACAGGTGGACACGGAAACCTTTGGTTTCAAGACCGTGAGCCCGGGGATTCGGACCCGGTATGAAAAGAGCGCCGTGACGGAACGGGAGTCCCTCATGCTCACAGGGGACCTGAATGTCATCGACGTGGAGTGGATCATCCAGTTTCGGAGGGAAGATCCCCGGAAGTATCTCTTCAACGTCCAGAACCCTGTGATGACGATCCGGGACATCAGCGAGTCCGTGAATCGGCGCATCGTGGGGAACAGGAGCTTCGACTATGTGCTCCAGAACCGCGAGGAGGTGAACAGGATGGCTCAGGAGGAGCTTCAAAGCATCCTGGACGAGTATGAAACCGGAATCCGCATCGTCAACGTGAGGCTTCAGAACGTGGTGCCGCCCGATCCTGTAAAAGGGGCCTTCAACGAGGTCAACGAGGCCCAGCAGGAAAAGGAGAGACTCATCAACGAGGCCCAGGAGACCTACAACCGGCAGATTCCCAAGGCCAGGGGAGAAGCGGAGAGAACGATCAACGGGGCCAGGGGGTTTGCGGTGGAGCGCGTGAACCGCGCCCAGGGGGATGTGGCCAGATTCTCCGCCGTTCTAAAAGAGTACACAAAATCGAAAGAAGTCACCAAGCAGCGCCTCTACCTGGAGGCCTATCAGTCGGTTCTGCCCAATGCGCAGCAGATCTACATCATCGACAGCGATCAGAAAGGCGTGCTCCCGCTTCTCCAACTCAAGGAGCAGGCGGAAAAGGGAGGTGAGGCCCAATGAAACGAATGGGAGCGTTTTCAGGTGTTGTCATTGCCGTACTTCTTATCATCGTGCTTTCAGGCGCCTTTTACACGGTCCGGGAATGGGACCAGGTCGTGATCACGCAGTTCGGGCGACCTGTTGGAGAACCAAAGATCGATCCGGGCCTCAAGTTCAAGATCCCCTTCATTCAGGAGGTCCACCGCTATGAAAAGCGGATCATGAGGTGGGATGGAGACCCCAAAGAGATCCCCACACGGGACAAGCGGTTTATCTATGTGGATACCACAGCCCGGTGGCGAATCGTGGACCCGCAAAAATTCCTCGAGGTTCTAGGCACCTACACCCAGGCCTATGCCAAGCTGGATGATATCATCGATGCGGTCCTCAGGGATTATGTTTCGGCGAATCCGCTCGTGGAGCTCGTCCGGACCACGAACGAGATGCCGACCGTGGAGGCCGGAGAAGGGAAGGTGCTCTCCCCGTTCCCGCAATCCACCGCCCTGGAAACCGTTCGTCTGGGCAGAGAAAAGATCACTCGGGCCATCCTGCTCGAGGCCTCCAAGGCCATGCCCGCCTTTGGCATGAAGCTGGTCGATGTTCGCATCAAGCGCATCAACTATGTCGAGCAAGTCCGCAAAAAGGTGTACGAGCGGATGGTGTCGGAAAGAAAGCGCAAGGCCGCTCAATTCAGATCCGAGGGAGAGGGCAAAAAGGCGGAGATCCTCGGGCAGATGGAAAAAGAGCTGAAATCCATCATCTCGGGGGCCTACCGGACCGCAGAGGAGATCCGCGGAGGGGCGGATGCCGAGGCCACCAGAATCTACGGGGATGCCTACAACCAGGATCCATCTTTTTATGCCTTTTTTAAGACACTGGAGACGTACAAACAGGCCGCCTATAAGAACGCTTTTATTATTCTCGGAACCGACTCGGACTACTACAGGTTCCTGAAAACGATCCCGGAATGAGGAAGGATTCGCCATGAACGCCCTGCTGATTTACCCGGAGTACCCCGCCACGTTTTGGAGTTTCAAGTATGCCCTCAAATTCATTCACAAAAGGGCGGCCCTGCCCCCGCTGGGGCTCCTGACCATCGGGGCCATGCTGCCCGAGGAGTGGCCCAAGAAGCTGGTCGATGTGAATGTGACGAAGCTCAAGGACAAAGACCTGGGCTGGGCGGATGTGGTCTTTATCAGCGGCATGGCCCTGCAGAGAAAATCGGCGCGGGAAATCATCGCCCGGTGCAAGAGGTCGAACCTCAAGGTCGTGGCCGGCGGACCGCTCTTCAGCAGCGAACACGATCTGTTTGAGGACGTGGACCATTTTGTGCTCAACGAGGCCGAACTGACCCTCCCCCCGTTCCTCGAGGACCTGGAAAAGGGCTGTGCGCGGCGTGTCTACGAGACCCCCGAGTTTTGCGACATTACCACGACGCCTGCCCCGCTTTGGGATCTGATCGACCTGAAGCACTACGCCACCATGGGCATCCAGTTTTCACGCGGCTGCCCGTTCAACTGTGAATTCTGCAACGTAACCGCACTCTTCGGGCATCGATCCCGCATGAAAACCGCCGAGCAGATGATCGTCGAGCTGGACGGGCTTTACAACCTGGGGTGGCGCGGCCAGGTCTTTTTCGTGGATGACAATTTTATCGGGAACAAGGCCTTTCTCAAGTCCCACCTCCTGCCGGCACTCGTCCAATGGCAGCAAGGGAAGAAGGGAATCCCTTTCAATACCGAGGCCTCGGTCAACCTGGCCGATGACCCGGAATTGATGGACATGATGGTCAAAGCGGGCTTTGACACGGTCTTCATCGGGATTGAAACGCCGAACGAAGAAAGCCTGACCGAGTGCAACAAAAAGCAGAACAGGAACCGTGACCTGATCGGAAGTGTAAAGCTCATGCAGAGGGCCGGACTCCAGGTCACAGGAGGCTTTATCGTTGGGTTCGACAGCGACACGCCTTCCATCTTCCAGCGTCAGATCGAGTTTATTCAAAAGAGCGGCATTGTGACGGCCATGGTGGGTCTGCTGAACGCTCCCCCGGGCACCAGGCTTTACGAACGAATGAAAGAAGAGGGTCGCCTGGTCGACCTGATTTCTGGAGACAATGTGGACGGCACGACCAATATCCTCCCCAAAATGGGACTGGACACCTTGCGCGAAGGATATGGAAACCTGATGCAGCACATTTACTCGCCCCGCCATTACTACGAGCGCGCCAAAGTCTTCCTCCGGGAGTACAAGAGACCGGAGATCAGGTCCCCCTTGAGTTTTCAACACCTGCTGGCGGTCGTGCGTTCGAGTCTCCGGTTGGGTGTTTTCGGCAGGGAGCGATTCCAATACTGGAAGATCGTGTTCTGGACCCTTTTTCGCCGGCCCGGAATGCTCCCGCTGACGGTGACCATTGCGATCTATGGATATCATTTCCGAAAAATCTGCAAGTTGAAGATCGCTCAGTGAGCCGGCCGGGGTCGATGATCCTGTTCGACGCTCGCCCGGAAGTTCATTTTAATGAAAAACACCACCATGTAACGAAAGGAGATATGCAATGAAACCGGAAACTACAGGAAAAGTGAAGTATGGGATTTGGGGTCTTGTTCTTGGGGCACTCGTTGCCATGATCGTCGGTTTTTCGTGGGGCGGGTGGACAACCGCAAGCGATGCCAAAGCGATGAACAATGAAGCGGTCCTGGCGAGTCAAGCCGCAATCTGCGTCGCCCAATTCATGAAGGACCCGAACCATGAAGAGAACCTCAAAGAATTTGGGGAACTGGATTCATGGAAGCGATCCGATTTCATTGAAAAAGGGGGCTGGGATAAAATGCCCGGGCAGGAAGCGGCCACCAACGATGTCGCCCGCGCGTGTGCCGATGGACTCGTACCTCTTCTCAAGAAATGAGTCTGGCTGTGAAAGGGAACTCCCATGTGGGTTCCCTTTCATTTCATCTGGGTTCAATGCCCCGCCTCTTGGGGCGTTCAATACGAATAAAGATACCCCGCTGCCTGCAGCGGGGTCGTTCATTGGAAGAAACAACACTGGAATTGGAAACAGGGCATGACGAAGGGGCACACACAGAATGCTCCCCCTAACAGAGCGATCCGATTCAAATTAATGACTATTTTTCCACAAAGTCGTCTGTCGCGCACAGTGCATGGCATGTTGTAAGAAGGAGACCGAAGAGTGAGGGTGAGCGGTAAGAGTATTCTCTGGTTTTTGCTCCATCGCAGGGCGCGTTTCGGCCAAACCGTTTTGGAACAAAATCACGCCGGTGGCGAGCCGCCACTGCGATCGGAACTGTTCAGCCGCGACCAGATGAAGCGGCATGGGACGGCGCTGGCGGGCTCGCACAAGCTGAGTTCGGGACGCCCTTCTGACCGGCTTCTGACGCGTCTGGCTGAAAATGAAGGTGTCCTGATTGGAACCCGCAACCTCCTGACGGAAACTGTGAAGGCCAATCGCGGGATTGTGCCGGCCGGGGAATGGCTACTCGACAACTTTTATCTGATCGAAGAACAGATTCGCATGGCCAGACGACACTTACCCAAGGGTTACAGCAGAAAACTGCCGCGATTGCTGAATAGCCAATCTGCAGGGCTTCCAC
>JASFQI010000345.1:0-5381 GCA_050115555.1 Desulfobacteraceae bacterium | reverse complement strand
CAAGACCCCTCACACACTGCTCCAGCTCGGTCCAGAAAGGCCTCTCTTCGGAGATGAACTTTTCCAGATCAATGATCACAGGGCCTGTCTCCTCTTCACGCTCATATACTGGAAGTGCAGCTCGGCACACAGGGCTTCGTTGTCCAGAAGGGCGAAACCGGCGCCCCGCCGTCTCAGGAGCTTTTCCGTCTCCATGAGGGCCGCCCACGCCATGTGCCCCCCCAGATGGCGGTAGATGTCGTTGACCGTGTAAACGTCCTGTTCCGAGCTGAAAAGGGGCTGCGCCGAGGCGGGTCGCAGCATGTTGACCCGAACCAGGTGCCGCCGGGTGACCAGATCCACGTGGCTGACGAATTGTGTTGAAAGGACCGGATCGTCCAGCCCGGTAAGGAAGATTAGAAGGGCCCTCCGCCGGATACGGGTGCCGATGAAGGTGAAGAGCTCGGCAAAATCAGGCGACACATGCCGGGCCTCCAGGGTGTAGACGGCATCCCGGCAGGCATCGTAGTGGGCCTTGCCGTTCCTCGCCCGAATAAATCGCTCCACCCGGTCACTGAAGGTCAGGAGCCCGAAAAGATCCCCCTGCCTCTCGGCGGCGAGGCCGAGCATGAGCGCGGCCGAGATGTATCGGTCCAGCACGGTTAAAGGGGACGGACCGGAAGACACGCCCCCGGATTCGCGACCCATGCCGGGCGTTTCAATCCCACGGGCGCTCAGGCGGGAGGCATCCACAATGAGGTAGATCTCCTGCATCCTTTCCGCCTGGAATATCTTGGTGACGGGCCTCCCCCTTCGGGCCGTGGCCTTCCAGTGGATATCCTCGTAGCTGTCACCCGGCATATACTCGCGCAGGTGTTCAAAATCGCGGCCTTTTCCGACCTGCCGCTGGGCCCGTGAACCCGGTGCGGGAGAAAAGGGCCGCAACGCCAGCACCCTGTGGTCGTGGGCCAGGTTGGGGTAGATGCGAATTTCCATCTCCACAGGAAAAGAACGCCGCCTGGACCAGAACCCCAGGGGGGACGGGGTCTCCAGATAATAGCGGTCCAGTCCGTACCGCCCGTTCTTCAGCCCCTTGAGGGGCCAGGAAATCGGCGTCGCCTCCTCCCCCTTCCGAAGCCGGACAGACATGTCCTGCTTCGGGGAGACCACTTCCGGGGGAAAGGCCAGCCCCACTCTTAAAAATCCGGCCCTGGCGGTCTCGTTCCGTACCCTGAGACCCATCTCCTCTTCCCGGTCCCGGGTGAGCCTCGCGACATCGGGAAGCTCCAGGGCCACCCCCCTGAGACTCGACAGGGACCGCACCGCATCCGCCGTCACGAGGATCAAAAGGCCCGCGATGACGGCCCATCCGAGCAGGGCCGTCTCAGGCGCCGCGCCCGCAAGTGCTGCAAATGGCAGGACGATCAGGGAGACCCACAGCATCAGTCTGTTGGTGGGAACGATCATCTGGGTACGGCAATCCCTTGAAGAATGTCATCGATGACTTCCGGAACGCTCATCCCCTCGATCTCATACTCGGGCCGCAGTATGAGACGGTGCTCAAGCACCGGCAGGGCCATGGCCTTGATATCGTCGGGAGAGACAAAGTCCCGGCCCTCCATGGCGGCACTTGCTCTTGATGAAAGGAGCAGAGCCTGTGTGGCCCTCGGGCTGGCCCCCACCAGGAGGCTCTGGTGCGCACGCGTCCGGCGGATGATCTCAACGACATAGTGGATCAGCTCTTCTCGAACCAGGACGTCCATGAGGGTGCGCTGGAACGCCGGGAACGTCTCCAGATCCAGGACGGGCTGGACCCCTCCTTTTCCAAGAACCGCTTCAGGGGCCGCCTCTCCCAGCATGCGTTTGGCAAGGGTCCGCTCCTCTTCCTCCCCGGGCGGGTGCATGGTGATCTTGAGCATGAACCGGTCTTTCTGGGCCTCGGGAAGCGGATAGGTCCCCTCGAATTCAATGGGGTTCTGCGTGGCAAAGACCGTGAAATGCCGTGAAAGCCTGTAATGCTTGCGGTCAATGGAGACCACGCGCTCCTGCATGGCCTGAAGCAGGGCGGACTGGGTCTTTGCCGGTGCCCGGTTGATCTCGTCGGCCAGAAGGAAGGTGGTGAAGACCGGCCCTTTGACCAGGGAGAACAGATTTTTCTGGAGGTTATAGACATGGGTGCCAGTGATGTCCGCGGGCATCAGATCCGGGGTAAACTGGATCCGGTTGAAGTCGCCTCCCAGCACACGGGCGAGGGTCCGGACAAGAAGGGTCTTGGCCACCCCGGGCACCCCTTCGATGAGGGCGTGATTCCCCGTCAGGACCGCCACCAGTGCCTGATCCACCACCTGTTTCTGGCCGATCATCACCTTGGCAATCTCTTGTCTCGCCTTTGCCAACACCGTTTCAAACGATTCCAGCTGCTCCTTCATGCACATTGTCTCCTTGATAGCATCCGGCAAACCCTCCGGTAGAATCCCACCGAATCCCGCTTCCTCCCGGGCTCGAGGGTGTGTCTGTCCAGTGCCGCTTTGACCTGGTCCGCCTTGTCCCCGGGCCTCCCCTTCTCGGCCGTGATAAAGCCGGCCCACTCCCTGTAACAGATCCCGAGGAGATCCGTTTCCGGGATGGAACGCCTCAGCAGGCTGATCAGCCCGGCCGTGGCATCCCTCCCGGCAATGTGTGACTGATTTCCTTTGTCCCTCCCCTCCCTGGGCGGGACGAAAGGCACGGCGTTTTTCCAGATGAAAAGCGCCGAGACCAGAAACAGGCCCAGGACCAGCCAATGGAGGCGATAGGTCCAGACCAGGCTGGCGATCCCCGGGCGCCGGCTCGTTCCCAGGTGGGTCTCATCAAAGACCAGCGCCTGGGCCTTCCCGGCGAACCACGCGAGGAGATTCGAATAACGGTCCTTGACCATGGCCTCGTTGCTGAAGAGATACGTATCCGTCGAGAGCACCAGACGGCCCCTGCCGAAAGATCTCTCCATGATCACGGGACGCTCTCCCCGCATATAGACCGGGCGCCAGGGTTCCTGGATCTCGCCAAAGGCAAGGAAGGAATGCCAGGGAATCGACGAAGGCAGATCCTTCACCTCCGGGCCTGAGACGCGCCCGGCCTCTCTTGCAAGGGTCCTTGTCCTGACTCGCTCGAGCGTGAAGCCCCATTCCGACTCCAGGCAAAACCCCTTGGCACCCCGGCGGTCACCCTCCCCCGAGTCCTTTTCGCTCTTGTTCTCTGGCGTATCCCGGGGGGTGGATGTCCCTGCCTCTTCATGGGGATGTCCGGCCGGTTCTGTTCCGGGCTCCGTGTCCTCATGGGCTGAATCCGGGTCCCGGGATTCATTTTGTTGCCCATTTTCGGGGGCCTTGGGAGAGGGTTCGGGACCCTCGGAACGAAAGGCGATGACAACGGTTCCGCCGTTCAGCATGATGCCTTCCAGGTCCCCGGCCGCCTGGCTCGACATCCTGCCGAAAAGGTGGGGCCGGACACCCAGCAAAAAAAGACAAGGCTTCCTGAATCGATCCATCTTTGACAGAGGGTCGTGATTCCGCCGGACCCACCCGGGCCTCAAGACCTTCAGCCCCTCGTAAAAAACCCGGGTTCCCAGGGGATCGGAACGAAGCGTGGAGTAAGGCGCATAAATGTCACCGGCCTCAAACCGGAGAAAAAACAACCGCACCACACCTCCGGCAAAGAGGATGAGGCAGAGTCCCAGCATGCACAGGACGGCCGTTTTAGATGTGAACAAGGCTCGAGATCCGCTCATAGTTTTGATGAAAGTCCCTCAGATCATCCGGTGTAAGCCTGAAACGCCCGTACCAGACCCTGTCGAAAAGCTCTACGTTGGCGGCAAACAGCACCTGGAGTTCGTCCCGATCATGGGCCCTCCTTTTCAGCTCCTCTCTGTAGTCCCGGTTTGATTTGTGCCGGGCAAGGGTGATCACCCCATGCTCCCCGAGGCCTGCCAGTGTTCCCAGATACATGGCGCGTAAGGCCTCCCTGAGGGCCCCTTTCTGCATCATCTCCTCTGCAAGGGTCATCCAGCGGTCCCGGGGAAGCGCATCGGCGGTGAGATCCTGGTCGTTCAGGTCAGGCGGGGTGGCCGCCGGTTCCGGAGGGGGAACGGCCTGCCGGTGCTTTCTGATCATCAGGGTTCTGATCAAAAGAAACAGGAGGGCGCAGCACACGACCACAATGAGTGTAATCAGGCCGCTGCGGACCGAGGGCATCCATTCCGTGCCCCGGGATCCCTCGGGCGGGGGGTCGGGTTTTGGAAAAAGCCCCTCCAGCCACTCGTAAAAGGCCTTGATCCAACCGCCCAGCCGCTTCATCGCAGCCCACACCCCCCCGACCACCCATTCCAGCATGGACGCGATGGGCCCTTTGATCTCTTCTTCCGTTTTCTCAGGCCGTGTGCGCGGCATCCGCCAGGCAAACTCCCGCCTCTTGAGCACCTGCTCGATGGAACGGTCCAGGCCCTCGGGGGAGATGCGGCTCCTTTCCACGGCAACATCCGATGAAGGCCTCCCCTCGGCGGGTGTCGCCGTCCCGCAAAAAGGTCCACAAAACCCCAGCAGGCACAAAAAGGACACGAGAACCGTCCCGGCACGTCGACGCCTCTTGAGGGTCCTCAGCTCGGAGCGGATATCCTCGCCGGTTCGAAGGGAAAGCCCGTAGTAGCATCTCAGGGCATAGACCGTCTTTACCAGGGGATCCATGGCGAGCCAGGAAAGGCAGAGGACCGTGGCCAGAAACGTCGTGTTGAGAAAATGGATGCCGCTGAGGGTGAAAACCGTTTCTATGCCCAAGAGAGACCTGATCAGGTGGGGAATGAAAAGGAGAGTCAACCCGAAGTTGATGAAAAGGACCCCGCCGAGCAGGGAAAAAACAGCCAGCACCAGATGGTTCTGCCCCGGCCAGAGCCAGGCCATGCGCCACGCTGCCCTGCAGGTCCCCCGCAGGCCGGGGGTCTCCTGACGGTCCGGCATGTGGGCGCTCTGGTAGAATGCGAAGACCCAGCCGAACGGCAGGGCCAGCACCAGGGATAGAGGCAGCAGGATCAGGCCGCTCCCGTGGATGATGGACTGGACCCCGGCGGTGCGCAGGATCGACCCGGCTGACCGGGGCCACAAGGTTTCCCCTCCCAGGCGTGCCTTGATTCCCTGAACGAAAAGAGACTGCCAGGCTTTCATCCAGACGAAAAGGAGTGCGAGTGTCATGGACGCCGTGGTCAATCGGTCCGCGGCAGAGGCGCTTCGGCTCATGTCGGCCCAGAAATAGAGGAGCCGGATCATAAAAGGGAGCGTGCCTATGTAGTAGGCCGCCAGGAGGGAGACGTGACACTGACGAAGGACGTGAGTCGCCTCTTCGATGAGCTGGATCGAGCCGGGGACGGCATGGTC
>JASFQI010000344.1:0-5387 GCA_050115555.1 Desulfobacteraceae bacterium | reverse complement strand
CCGTCCTGGGACGCCAAGGTGGGTGAGGACCTCGACAAGTACAAGTACTCTTTCCGCGAGAGCGGGAGCGTGAAGTGGTACATCAAGGAGGCCATCGATCTACTCGGCCAGATCAAGGAGGAGTATGGCTTCAACAAGCTCTTCATCTCCATCGACGACAGCCTCATGTGCCGCAAGGCCGCGGGCATCGTGGAAAAGCTGGCCGTCAAAACGGGCTGGGAAATCGTGGGGCAGGACAAACACCCCATCGGCACCACGGACTACTCCGCGGCCCTGAGCGACTGCAAGAAGTCCGGCGCCCAGGTCATGTTCATCTGGGCCTACTCGCCGGAGACCTCGGTCCTGCTCAAGCAGTGGGCGGATATGGAAGTGCCTGCCCTTCCGATCGGGTTCATCGGCGCGGCCGAAGACCCGGGCTTCTGGGAGGCCACGAACGGTAAGTGCGAGTACACCGTGGTCACCCTCTCCGAGACGGGCAATGTCCCGACCAATGCCACGCCCAAGGCCATGGAGTTCTACAATGCCTTTAAAAAGCGCTGGGGCGTGCCCCCGCGGAGCACGGGGTGCGTGAGTGCCTACGAGTCCCTTTACGTGCTCAAGGACGCCATCGAGCGGGCGAACTCCCTGGAGGACGACGCCCTGATCAAGGCCCTGGAGGAGACCAACCTGCCTGCGGTGCGCGGGACCATCCGGTTCGACGAGAACCACCAGGTCGTGTACGGCTACGACCCGAGCAACTCGGTTCTGGGCTGCTGGGTCCAGTGGCAGGACGGGAAACGCGTGCAGATCTTTCCTGAGGTGGCGGCCATGGGTAAGATCAAGATGCCGCCCTGGCTGAAGTAATGCCCTTTTTGGTCCAACTATCATCATAACGTCGGCGTCCCCTTTGCCCGCACCGGCTGGATGGCCCTGCGGGGGAGGGGGCGCTGCATGGATTCCGGGAACCGCAGCTCATGGAAATCCTGATCTACGGTACGGTCAACAGTGTTACCTTCGCGCTCATCGCCGTGGGGTTCACCCTGGTCTACGGGGTGGCGCGCGTGCCCAACTTCGCCCACGGGTCCATCTACATCCTGGTGGGGTTCCTCACCTACACGTTCATCAAGGACCTGGGCATTCCCTACCCCCTGGCCATCCTTTTCTCGCTCCTCATTGCAGCGGCCATCGGCCTGGTGATCTACCGGTTCATCCTGATCCGGCTGCGGGGGCTTCCCACCTCGGAGATCATCGCCTCGTTCGCCGTGAGCCTGATCATCCTGGAGGGGCTTCGCATGCAGGGGATCTGGGGGTTCAAGGGATTCATCGGGCCGTTCTACATGTTGCCCCCCTTTATCGAGGGGAAGGTGGACATCTTCGGTGTGTTCGTGAACTACCAGCGCCTCCTGATCATCGCCGCCGGCTTTCTGGTGGTGGGGGCCCTCTGGTTCTTCACGCATCATACCAAGGTGGGGCTGAAGCTTCGGGCTATTGCCCAGGACGAGCACGCGGCCATGATGCTGGGCATCCACTCGGACCGGACGGCCATGATCAGTATGTCCATCGGATCTGCACTGGCCGGCCTGGCCGCACTCTTCATCCTGCCCCTGGGGAACATTACGGCCGAAACCGGCTACAAGGTGCTGATCTACGCCCTGGCCGTGTGCATCATCGGCGGCCTTGGGAGCTGGGCCGGAGCCGTGCTGGCCGCCTTTGTCCTCGGGTTCGCCATGAAGATCAGCACGGCGCTCTTCGGCGCCATGTGGGAGTCCGTGGTCCTCGTGGGGACGATCATCGCCATCCTGCTCTTTCGGCCCTCAGGGCTGCTGGGAAGGCAGAAAGAGCTCGAGGAAAGGGTGTAGGCCGTGGCACAAGGGACGACCCGAAGGAAGAAGCGGCTGGACCGGCCCATCAAGGTGCGCACCGAGGGGCTCTATGCGCTGAGCTCGTGGTCGGAGATGGCCTACCTCATGTTTCCGAGGGCGCTTCTCATCGTGGGGCTCCTCGCGCTTCCGCTTTTCCTGGATCTTTACTGGCAGCGGGTGATCTGCGCGGCTGGGATCTACGCGCTTCTGGCGCTTTCCTTTGATTTTCTGGCCGAATACGTCGGGCTTGTATGCCTCGGCGGTGCACTTTTCGTGGGTGCGGGCGGGTACATCTCTGGACTTCTGAACAGCACCTTCGGCTGGCACCCCCTCGTCTGCATCCCACTGGCCAGCGTGGGCGGGGCCGTTTTCAGCACGGCGGTGCTCATTCCGGCCCTGCGGCTTCGCGGCATCTACTTCGCCATCGTGAGCTTCATGCTGCCGCTCTTCGCGGTCTACATCATTATTGCGCTGAGCGTGTTCGGGGGAACCCAGGGAATCAGTGCGCTGGACAACCTGCCCAACACATGGTTCGAGATCTACCTCATCCTTTCGGTGGTCCTGATCGCCCTCTTTCTGGTTCGCCGTCTGGTCAACGAGGACATGGGGCTCATCCTGCGGGGGATCAAGGACAACGACCAGGCCGTGAAGGCATCGGGAATCAGCATCACGAACTACCGCATTCGGGCCGTCTTCATTGCGGCCCTGATCGGGTCGTTCGGCGGGGCCTACCTGAGCCATCTCTACGGATGGCTGGGGATCAGCCTCTTTGCCATGGACTTTTCCATCCTCCCCATCGCCGCGGCCGTCATGGGAGGGCTCGGGACCCTGGCCGGCCCCGTTCTCGGGGCGCTCGTTCTGACGCCCCTTTCCGAGGCGCTTCGGGGCTTCGGGCAGCTGCGGGTGGTGGTCTACAGCCTGATCCTCATTGCGTTCATCGTGTACAAGCCCGAGGGAATCCTGAGCTGGTTGCAGCGCAAGTATCAGCAGTTCGAGCACTGGGAAGACGTGTAGTTATGGAAAACGAGCCGCTTCTTAGCCTGCAAGGCGTGAGCAAGGCGTTCGGAGGGGTGCAGGCCGTCCTGGACGTGAGCTTCGACCTGCACCCCGGCGAGATCCTCGGGGTCATCGGGCCGAACGGGTCGGGCAAGACCACCCTGGTGAACCTCACCTCCGGGTTTCTCCGGCCCGACCGCGGGACCGTCACGTTCAAGGGGAAGAACATCACGGGGCAGCCCCCGCACAAGATCGCCAACATGGGGCTCACACGGACCTTTCAGGTCATGCGCCCCTATCACAGCCTGGCTGCGTTCAAGAACCTGATCGTGCCCCTGAACTCCCCCCGTGTGAAGCGCTCCCGAAGCGGCACCCTGGGGGATCTGGATGCCGTAGCCATCGACATCCTCGAGGACATCGGGTTCGAACGGGATGCCCGCGTGCCTTACAAGCCTGCAGGCTCCCTTCCCCTGGGGTATCTCAAGCGGCTGGAGCTGGGGCGGTGCATTGCGCTCAAGCCCGAGGTGATCCTGTGCGACGAGATCTTTTCTGGCTTGAGCATGTCCGAGATCAGCTCGCTCGTGCCCCTTATGGAGCGGCTCCAGATGGAAGGGGTGACCCTCGTCATGATCGAGCATCGCCTTCGGGAGCTCTTTCGGCTGGCGAATCGGGTCATGGTCATGAACTTCGGGGCGAAGATCGCGGATGGTCCGCCCGCCGAGGTCATGGAAGACCCGGAGGTGAGAAAAGCCTACATGGGCAGGGAGACGGCCTGATGTCCGTTCTGGAAGTAAAGGACCTCATGGTGTTCTACGAGAACGCCGTAGCCATCAACAACGTGAACCTGGGCTGCGCCCGGGGGAAAATCACGGGGCTCTTCGGCGCGAACAGCGCGGGCAAGTCCACCCTCATGTCCACCATCTCCGGCATCATCCTGGACATCAAGCGCAAGGAGCAGATGCGTGGAGGCGAGCGCATCGTGGTGCTCGGAAACGTGATGTACGAGGGAGAGGACATCACGAACCTGGAGGCCAGCTTCCGGGCCCGCAAGGGGCTGGTGCTCTGCCCGGAGCGGAGGCGCATCTTTCCCGAGAGCACGGTCATGGAAAACCTTCGCATCGGGGGCGTCCTGGCGACCCGGGAGCAGGCGCGTAAGACCCTGGACTACGTGTTCACCACCTTCCCGGCACTCAAGAACCTGCGCAAGCGGGAGGGGGGATTCCTGAGCGGGGGCGAGCAGCAGATGCTCGCCATCGGCCGCGCGCTCATGGCCCAGCCCAGGGTGCTCATGCTCGACGAGCCTCTCCTGGGTCTGAGCCCGCTCATGGAGGAGATCCTGATCGAGGCGATCCGGAGCATCAACCAGGAGATCGGCCTCACGGTGTTCGTGTCCGAGCAGTACGCCCGACCCGTGCTCCCGATCATCGATTACGGCTACATCCTGGAGAACGGGGCGGCCGTGCTGGAAGGGGACAGCCGGGAGCTCATGGACAACCCGGACGTGAAGGCGGCCTACTTCGGGGTGTGATTTTCATCTTATGCGTACTCAACGAAGCGGGACTGAGAGCGAGTACGAACACGAACCACGAACCACGGATCACGGAATATGGGAAAATACGACGAACCGCTGATATCAGGCCTGGAACGAGCCGCGGAAAAGTACCCGGATCGCACGGCCCTCATCTACCTGGGCCAGCGGTTCACCTACCGAAAGCTCCTGGAGGACATCCGCCGGTTCGCCACGGCACTGCATGCCCTGGGCCTTCGCAAGGGCGACAAGATCATGCTCTACATCCCGAACTGCCCGCAGTTCCTGATCGCCTACTTCGGCGCCCAGGTAATCGGCTCGGTTCCCGTCCCGGTATCCCCGATCTACACTCCCCACGAGATCCGGTATCTCATTGAGGACGCCGAGGCCGAGACGGTCCTGTGCATGGACACGAACTTCCGCTATATCCAGGAGGTGATGCCGGAAACGCGACTGAAGCGGGCCATTGTCACGACCTATGTGGACATGCTCCCTGCGTACAAACGTCTCCTGGGCTTTCTCTTCGATGTGGTGCCCGAAGGCAGGATCGAGAAGGGGCCCGAGGTTCACTCCTTCCGAAAGCTTCTTCGATCTCACCCGCCGAATCCTCCCCAGGTGGAGATCGATCCCCGCACCCAGCTCTGCTACATCCTCTATACCGGGGGCACTACCGGCTTTCCCAAGGGGTGCATCCTTACCCACACGGGCATGGTTTCCTTTGTGAGCGACATCAGCCGGGTGGGCGAGGGCCACATCGAGGAGGGCAGTGAGGTCTTCGTCATGGTGAACCCCCTGTTTCACCAGATGGCGCAGGGTGTGATCCTCGGCATGGTACTCACTCAGGGCAACACGGCCGTGCTTATGCCCATCCCCCAGGTGGACCCCATTCTCAAGGCCATCGAGCGGCACAAAGGGACCCTCTTCCTCGGAGCGCCCACGCTCTACCGCATGATCCTGGAAAACGACCGACTGTCTTATTACGATCTGAGCTCGCTCAAATACTGCTGGAGCGGCGGGGACGT
>JASFQI010000343.1:0-5389 GCA_050115555.1 Desulfobacteraceae bacterium | reverse complement strand
TGTAATATTATAATATTTGGTTATTTTGCCAAAAACGGAATCCAAGTCAAGGATTTTTTGACAATGGAATTTACTGGCGCCGGGGAGAGGAGGGGGCTGTCAGGGTTCGCAGGAAGGATCGATGCGCTGGAAAAAGGGCGAGTGCTAACCCGGGCGGTCCCCGGTGAGGCCGGACGTTTTCCGGGTTGCTCACCAAGGGGCCGGTCCGGATCGGTCGGGCCGTTTTCACCCTGCCCGTCGATGAAAAAAGAAGGAGAGGGGGTGAGGCGACTTATTCCGGGCAGTCGATCATGTCGTAGAGGGCGTTGAAGACGTCCGTGGATCTTACGATCCCGACGATTTCTCCATTTCGGGTGACGAGGAGACTGTGGTGACTCCCCATAACGATGCGATGCATGGCAATGTTCATGGTGTCGGTTTCTTCAACGAACTCTCCTTCCGAGGGGACCTGCATGATGTCCTCGACCCGGAGCTGTTCCATGGTCTGGCACATGCTTGAAACGGGGCGGTCCCACAACTGGAACTGCTCGCGGATGGTGGTCAGCATGCGGGTGGACAGGCGGGATCGGGCAATCCACGAGGCGTCCCCGACCTCGGCATAGCCGGGCTCCAGGGCCCGCATGATGTCGATCTGGCTCACGCGACCCACGGCATGCCTGTTGTCATCGATCACCACGAGGGAGCGGTGCCGGTAGGGGCGTTCTTCGTACTTCCTTTTTTCGCTTTCCAGGGAGCGCAGTGCTTCTCTAAGCGTGGCGTCCTTGGATACGGTCGCGTAATCCGAAAGAGGTACCATAAGTTCTTTGATCTGCTTGGTTTTCATGGGACTCCTCTCCTTCATAGGGTGGTGGGGGCATATCGTGAATCCTGCTCCTTCACAAACGAGTACCCCCAAGCAGTACTCCCGTATTGGGGTCCGGAGTTTCTTCGGCGTGATACCGGTTGGATCCGGATACCTTCGGCCCCAAAAAATGCCGCGAACCCTTCCGAAGGAGGAGCTCGCTTTAGGTAACATAGTGCTCTGCATACAGGCTGTCAAGGGAGGGAGGCCTGACACCGGAGGAGACGTCTGTCACTTTTAGTCCTTCCCCTGAACGCAAAGCTGTAGTATCCAAGGGGACGAATTTCGGGGGAGGGCGTTCGCTGTCTTTTCGAACGGGTGGCGTTTCTGGCGTGGAACCGCGGGTCAGCCTTTCGGGAAGGCTCGGATCGGGTTGTTCCGATGAAGAAAACCTTTTGCTTGCACATTCATCATCCCGCCGGTGGGACGGGAACGCAGGGTGATTCCACGTGAAGGAAAATCGGGATTCAGGGGAGAGATTCAATGACCGAAAAATCGTCCTTTGACAATGAAAAATACATCCAGGAACAGACATCCGAGATCCTGAAAAGGGCGGAACAGTTCGGGAACAAGCTCTACCTGGAGTTCGGAGGTAAGTTGTTGTACGACTTTCACGCCGCAAGGGTGCTGCCGGGGTATGATCCCAACATCAAGATGAGGCTTCTTCAACAACTCAAAGACCAGGCGGACCTGCTGCTCTGCATTTACGCCGGGGACATCGAGAGGAAAAAGATGCGAGCCGATTTCGGGATCACCTATGATTCCGACGCGCTCAAGCTGATCGACGACCTGAGGACGTGGGGCATCCATGTCCGCGCCGTAGTCATCACGCGGTATGAGAATCAACCTGCGGCTGAGCAGTTCAAGAACAAGCTGGAGAGAAGAAGGATCGCGGTGTACACCCACCAGTACACCAAAGGATACCCCACGGACATCGACCTGATCGTCAGCGAGAGGGGGTATGGGGCCAACGACTACATCCCCACTGACAAGCCGCTGGTCATCGTGACCGGACCCGGCCCGGGGAGCGGGAAACTGGCCACCTGCCTTTCCCAGGTGTTTCATGAGCACAAAAGGGGTGTCTCTGCCGGGTATGCCAAGTTTGAAACCTTCCCCATCTGGAATCTCTCCCTCAAGCACCCGGTAAACGCAGCCTATGAAGCCGCAACCGCAGACCTCCGGGATTTCAATATGATCGACCCCTATCATCTCGAAACGTATAATAAAAAGGCGATCAACTACAATCGCGATGTAGAGGTGTTTCCGGTCCTCAAGCGAATCCTGCAAAAAATTCGGAATGGGGGCTCGATGTACCACTCGCCCACGGACATGGGGGTGAATCGCGTGGGCTTCGCCATCACGGACGACGAGGATGCACGGGAGGCGGCCAAGCAGGAAATCATACGCCGTTACTTCCGGTATCAGTGTGAGTACGTGATGGGTTTGACGGACAGGGAGACGGTTCAACGGGTGGAGCTCCTGGTCAAGGACTTCAACCTGGACCTGGAGTACCGCAGCGTGGTCGAGCCCGCCAGAAAGGCGGCCTTTCATGCACAGGAACAGGACAACAAGGGAAACGAAGGCATCTATTGCGGCGCGTCGATCGCCCTTCGAGACGGCACCATCGTCACCGGGAACAACTCGCCCCAGCTTCATGCGGCGTCAAGCCTGGTGTTGCACGCGGTGAAGCATCTGGCAGGGGTCCCGGAAAAGATCAAACTGCTCCCGCCGAACATCGTCGAGTCCGTCAAAAATCTGAAAACCGAGGTCCTGAACGAAAAGAATCTCAGCCTGGATCTGGTGGAAACTCTGATCGCTCTGAGCATCAGCGCGACCACCAATCCCGCGGCCCAGCTCGCCATGGAATGCCTCAAGGAACTTAAGGGCTGCGAGGTTCACATGACTCACATTCCCACACCCGGTGATGAGGCGGGCCTGCGGCGGCTCGGCGTCAACCTCACGAGTGATCCCAACTTCTCCACCAAGGATTTGTTCGTTTCCTGACTCTCTTGCTCAAGCGTACCCATCTCACGCGGTCCGGATGCGTTGAACCGCGACCAGGCTGACCAGGGCCATACCCGCGCCTGCCACGAAAGGAATCCGATAGTCCACCATCCAAAGGAGCCCGCCCAGGGCAGGAAGCACCACGGCGGCGATGTGGTTGATGGTAAAGCCCACCGCCATGCTCGGAGCGATGTCCCGAGCGTCCCCCACCTTCTGGAAGTAGGTCCGAATGGCGATGTTGAAATTAAAGAAGATGTGGTCCAGGACGTACAGGATCACGGCGAACCGCCCCGACTGGACCAAAGCGTAGGCCAGGAAGATGAGGATCAGGCTGGCATACTCCAGGGAGAGCATTTTTCGTTCCCCGAACCGAATGATCGCCCTCCCGATGAGGGGACTGAGAAAATAGTTGATTCCGTTGTTGACGGCAAAGAGGATCGTGACCTCCTGGACGGAGAAGTCGAACCGCTTTACGAGGAGGAACACGGCAAAGGCCATGAAGATCTGACGGCGGGCACCGGCCATGAAGGTCAGGAAGTAAAAGAGCCAGTATCGTTTGCGAACGATCATCCTCTTGCGTTGCGGGGCCAGGTCGCGTTCCGTGGGGTCCTGGAGCAGGGCCCAGACCGCGGTGGCGGCCAGGAGGAGGCCCACGATCATGTAGATGCCCGTGTAGCTGAGGAAGGAGGACGTTCCGAGGATGAACAGGGCCATGCCGATGCTGGAGGCGGCGGCCAGGCTTCGAAGCTTTCCGAACACCCAGGGTGACACGCTCCTGTCGAAGTACTGAAGCGTGAGGGACTGATTCGTGGTTTCGTAGTAATGGAACCCGAAGCTCATGACGAGTGTCGTAAGGGTCAGACCCACAAAGGAGGGAAACCATCCGGTGGCTGCCAGCCCCAGGCCGAGGAACAGGATGGAGAGGGCGCTCAGGCGATGCTCCCGCACCATCAGGATGACGTAGATGGCAAGCAGGGTGAGGAACCCCGGGATCTCGCGAACGGACTGAATGATCCCTACATGCCGGCCTTCCAGCCCTGCCACCTCTACGGCGAAGTTGTTGAACAGCGTCAACCAGGCCTGGAGCCCCGCGGTGGAACACACGGTCAGGACCGCCAGGAAACGGAACATGGGCTTGGTTGTGGCGGATTTCAAGGGACTTCGGTTTCCCGCAAGGACCCCTGCTGCGTTTCCATGGCCTTTAAAATCTGGAAAAGGACGCGGTTCACCGGGACGGGGACATCGTAGGTCTCGCCCAACTCGAGCACCCGGCCTGAGAAGATTTCGACCTCGGTCTTGCGTCCTGCCTCGATGTCCTGGAGCATGGACGTCTTGCCTTCGGGCCCCAGGGTGAACAGCACGGTTTTCCAGTTCTCGATGTCCTGCCCGTTAAGAGACACGCCTGCATGTTCGGCTACGGCGATCACCTCCCACATGGCTGCTTCCATGAGGTCCCGAGCTTCCTGGGAGCGCTGGAATACGCCGTATGGGGCCCGAAGTACGGCAGAGCTCTGGTTGACCCCCACGTTGATCATGAACTTCCACCAGAGCGTTCGAATCATGTCTTCCGGCGTCTCCCAGGGGATTTCCGCCCGATCGAACAGCTCCTGCATGCGGCGCACGCGCTCGGAGATCTCCCGGTTTTCCGCTTCCCCGAAGTGGACGACGCCCGGTGTCGTGTACGTCACACGATTCTCTTCCCGGACGCTGTCAATCCCCAGGGCGACGGCGTAGAGCACCTTCTCCATACCGAAGGCACGTCCCAATTGCTCCTCACTGTCGATGCCGTTCATGACGGAGAGGAACACGGTATGCTCGCCCACCCGGCTTTGCATGTCACGAAGCGCCTGGTCCATGTGATGGTTCTTCACGGCCACGAGAACCAGGTCGGAGGGAGGGGCCGTGTCGCCCGGCCGGAGCACCGGGACGGCGTAAGAGCGACCGTTCACCACGAGCCCCTGATCTCGAAGTCGTTCGCAGCGTTCCCCGTCTGCGACCAGGGAAACGCAGGACGGGTCCACGTCGAAGAAACGGGTTGCATAAAATGCGCCCATGGCACCGCCGCCCACGACGGCAATCCGCTGAATGGGTCCCATACATTGCCTCCTTGTTCCATGGGGTTCCTCCTGTCCGGGCCTTGGCGAGGACCGGGAGGAGCATGCCCTCCAGACGTTTGCGAAGGGCTCCATGAAAGCCGATGTGTACGCGGAATATAAAGAGAGTCCCGGACAATGTCAATGCGACCGTTGAAGAGGATTCGGGGGGGCTGGAGTGGAGGTTTGCGCGGGGCCGTGCGGAATACATGGACGGCATGTCGTATGGAAATGCCCGAATCGCGCACTCCCCGCACATTCGCTCAGGAGTAGCGAGCGGGATTCATGCGGCAGAATCCCTTTTCAATTCGAGTTCCTCACCCCCATATGCCGGTACCCAGGATAGATCAATTTCACTTGCCTGCATGATTCGATTGTGCAAAATTGATAAAATCTTCATCATGGCGTGAGAGTAAACAGCCTTTTCGTTCTGCAGGTGCGTTCTTTTTCC
>JASFQI010000342.1:0-5436 GCA_050115555.1 Desulfobacteraceae bacterium | reverse complement strand
CAGTGCCCAGGCCGTTGTGGGTACTGACAATCGCTGTCCCGGATTGAAAGACGGTTTTCAGCGCTTCCAGCACACCGGAGAAATGGAAGGTCTTGGTGGAGATAAAGATGAGGCGGGGATTGAAATCCCGGAGTTTCTCTACACGATCCACGACGTGCCGAACCGGGACCTGTACTTCCATCTCCCCCGAGATCCGGATCCCATTCTCTTTCAGGGCCTCCTCCAAACCCGGCCTGGGATCCACGAGCACGGTCTCGGGATGATGTTTTATCAGGGACGCCGCCAGGACAGCACCCGTCGCTCCAATTCCTACCACGGCCATTTGAACGTCACGCATCACGATTCCTCCATCTCTTCGGATTCACTCGGGCGTCGGGCCGAACGCGTTCGGCGAATCCTTTGACATCGCCCCCGGATTCACAGGCCTCTCCAGCCTGTAGGGCTCCCTCGGGTCATAAGAATGCTTCGCTCGCGCATTCCCCGTCCCTCCTGCGGCGGGACCGGGGGGAGATTCAAAGGGATGCCCGGTAAGATTTTGACAAAGTCGAATAGAGGATACAATACCATGGAGAAGACGGCAATGCCTGTGTCCCCTCGCTGGAATGTGCGCACAAAATGCCCGGTGTCTATAGCGGGTGAGACGCCCGACTCCGAGCGGGACCGAGGGATGGACAGGCAAAGGCCTTTACTTCAGCAATTGCATTTCGTGCATAGCCTTCAACAGTTCGCTGTTTTCGAATTCCAGGTACTCGGAAAGGCCCTGCATGCTCCGATTGACCAGCCGCTTGGCCAGGCGAAGGGATGTGGCCGGCAGCGCTGCAAAGCGCCGGGCCGCTGCAAGCGCCTCCTTCTCCACGTCCTGCGCCGGAACGCACTGTTCGATCAGCCCCAATTTCAGAGCGTCCTGTGCATGGATATCGCGGTCTGACAGCAGGATTTCAAAGGCCCGTTCCCGCCCCAGGCAACGGGTGAGAAACCAGGCCCCACCGCCTTTGGGGACCAGACCAATGTCCAGCGCCGGGTTCTGAAACACCGCGTTGTCTCCCACGATACGGTGATCGCATGCCATTCCGATGCTGGCAAAGAGCGGCAGGATCTCGCCGCAGTTGGCATCTACAAAGATCAGGTCCGATGACAGGATGTACAACATGAATTGGTCGATGGCGACATAAAGCCTCAGCACGCTGTTTTTGGAGAGCCGGCACGATCGGACCATGTCGAAAAATGTCAGAAACTCGTCCCTCCGGGCTTTTCGTGGCCTGGAGAGAAGCACGACCACGCGCACGTCAGGCTGGGTGGAGACGGAATCAAAGTATTCGAGCATGGCCTCCTTGGCTTCGAGCAGGGTCGAGCTAAGGAGAAAATTTCCCTTCAAGCTGAACAGGATCACCGGGCCTTCTTGCCGGGTGACGAAGTAGCTGTTTTCGCAAGTCAGGTTCATTTTCATTTTTTTCATTTCGTTCTCCGAATTTGGATAGAGCCGCAAAAAGCCCGGAAACCAAGAGGTTCGCCTCCTGCAATTCTAAAGGATTACACCTTTCTCAACAGCGGTTGGGCGGGTGTTTGAGGGATCGTCAATCCTGAAAAATACGGCATACAGGATGGGGACCACGATCAGTGTAAGCAGCGTTCCGAACGTCAGGCCGCCGATGATGGTGATGCTCATGCCGACAAAGAAGATGTCCTGGAGCAGCGGCAGCATGCCCAGCACCGTGGTCAGCGAGGCCATGGTGACCGGACGCAGGCGACTGACGGCCGAATCGAGGATGGCTGTATAGGGGGTTTTGCCCAGCCCGATCTCCAAGTCGATCTGATCGATGAGCACCACGGCGTTTTTGATGATCATGCCCGAAAGGCCCAGGTAGCCCAGAATGCACATGAAACCGAAGGGTCTTCCCGTGAGCAGCAGGCCGGCGGTTACCCCGATGCTCACCAGGGGAAGACACAGAAAGATGATGACGGTCTGACGGACCGCGTTGAACAGGAGCACCACCGTGAAAAGCATGGCCAGGAAAAAGACCGGCACCATCTGAAACAGGCCCTGGTTCGCCTCGATCGACATTTCATGGTCTCCTCCCCATTCCAGGGCATAGCCGGTCGGCAAGGACAGGACCTCGATTTGCGGTTGCAGTCGTTTCAGCAAAGCGCTGGCATTGCCGCGAAGCTGATTGCACCCCACGGTTACGGTGCGCCGGCGGTTGTAACGGCGCACGATCGGTGTTTCCCAGTCGGTTTTCGTGTCACTGACGATCTGCTCCAAGAGGACGGCCTCCCCCGTGGCCGAGCTGAACACGACGACCTCACCGATGCGGCCTGCGGTTTCCCTTTCGTCATCCCGAACCCTCAGGATGACGGGGAGTAAATCGTCCCGATCGCGGTACACGCCGACGGTCATGCCGGAGAAATTCAGGGCCAGGGCATCGGCGATCTCGGACCGGGTGATGGCCAGACGCCTGGCATTGGCCTCGGCCACCAGGGGCCGGAGCACCGGGACCGACTGTCGCCAGTCGTTTCGGATCTCCGTCGCAATGGGGTCGGCAGCCATGATCGCTTCGGCTTGCGTGGCCAACCGATGCAGAACGCCGATGTCCGGTCCGCTGAACCGGGCCTCGATTCGTGCGCCTCCCCCAGGCCCTCGCCGGAACTTTTCCATCTCGATCCATGCCTCTGGAAAACGTTCCGGCAGATCGACGCGAAGGAAATCGATCAGCCCGTCAATGGCCTCGAAGTCTTTGACCGTGACCAGAATCTGCCCGTAGCTGCTGTTGGGCATTTCCGGATCATAGGTCAACACGAACCGTAGCCCCCCCTGCCCGATGAACGTGGCCAGTGACGTGACGTTCTCGCGCTGGAGCAGGTATTGCTCGATCCACCGAAGGTCTTTGGAGACCCGGTGGATATGGGTTCCTTCAGGACGCCAGTAATTGAGCAGGAACTGGTTCCGGTTGTCGTTGGGAAACAGGTTCTGCTCCACCCGGGAGAAGCCGAGCAGGGCCAGGACCAGCAGTGCCAAAAGGAGCAGCAAGGCAATCAGCCGGTGGCCCAGGCAGATATCGAGAAACCTCCGGTAGAGCTGAAAGAACCGGCCCTGATACGGGTCGATGGCACCGCCTTTCTTTGGTTTGGGCAGGAACTGCACACTGAACATGGGTGTCAGGGTAATGGCCAGGACCCAGCTCAGTCCCAGTGATATGGCCATGACCTGGAACAGGCTTCGCAGAAACTCCCCTGTGGTGTGCGAGGAGGTACCAATGGCGGCAAAGGCCAGCACCGCCACAAACGTGGCGCCCAGCAGGGGCTATGCGGTCTGGCCCACCGTTTCCAGGGCCGCCTTTGTCCGGCTCCTTCCCGTCTGGACCCGGACCAGAATTCCCTCGGTAATCACAATCGCGTTGTCCACCAGCATGCCCAGGGACAGAACCAGCGCGCCCAGCGAAACCAGCTGGAAATCCACATCCAAAAGCATCATGCCGATGAACGTACCGAAGATGGTCAGCAGGAGGATCAACCCCATGAGCATGCCGCTGGAGAGCCCCATGGCAACGCACAGCACGGCAATGACGATAGCCACCGCCTCGGTCAGGTTTATGAGAAACGCTCTGACCGAGTCTTCGACCAGCTTGGACTGGAAGGAGATGATTTCCAGCTCCATGCCCACCGGAACGTCGACCGTGAGCTGCTCGATCTGCTGATCTCCCCAGATGGACACTCGAGCGACCCCATGGACCAGCAGCAGCTCCCGCTTGAGAAAATCGGCGGTCTCCTTGAACTCCTTATAGGTGTACCCTTCACCGGTCAGGGCGAAAAAACGCCGTACACGTCTCCGAAATCATCATTGACCAGAGAGGGGCTGGCACCGGGCGGTAAATTGCGCTGGGCGTCGGAGATCTTGCGACGCAGCTCGTCCCAGATCTGGGGGATCTCCTGGCGGGCGTATTCGTGCTTGATGTCGACGTAGATGATGCTCAGACCCGCCCGGGAAATGGAACGGATTTCTTTGACCTGGGAAAGCTCCTGAGCCGCCTGTTCCAGCCGGTCGGTCACCTCCTCTTCCACTTCCACGGCCGTGGCGCCCGGGTAGGACGTCGAGACCACGGCGGTCTTGATGGTGAACGCGGGAAACTCCAGCTTGCCGAGCCATTGATAGGACCATAGCCCGCCTCCGATCAGAATCAGCACTGCGAAGTAGGCGACGGTTTTCCTGGATAACGCGTACTCGGTGATCTTCACAACCGCGCCTTCTTTCCCTGATCAAGAATGCGGACTTTCTGGTCCTCCCGGAGGAAGCGGGTCCCGGCAATGGCAAGCAGGTCCCCGGCATGGAGACCTCCGGTGGTCACCGGCGTCTTGCCCACGCACATGGTCTGCGGATCGATGCGCCACACGCAGGGCCGACCGTCGGCATCGGCAAAAAGTGCAGCCGCAGGCAGGAAGTAATCCGTTGCCTGGGGACCGTCTTCTTTCAGCACGACCCGGACCGTTGCAGCCATACCGGGCGTCACGTCCAGGTCCTCGGCCCCGTGAAGGACCATGGTCATGGGATAGCTCTGGTTTGCGGAGTCGGTCTGGCGGCCGATCTCCTTGAGGGTTGCCGGTATGGACAGGGCCGGATCGGCGGTCAGGATACAGGAAAGATCGGAAATGTCCTTGCGCCGGGTTACGACCTCTTCGGAAACCGAGGTCTTCACCTCAATGGTTGAAAAATCGAGCAAAGAGAGCACCGGTTTTCCCGCACTGACGGTTTCATGTTCTTCGGCGTACTTCCGGTTGATATAGCCGCTGAAAGGGGCCGAGAGCCGGGTGTCGGCCAACGCGTTTTTCGCTTCCTTCATGTCTGCTTCCAGGCTGCGAATTCTGGCTTCAGCCGCTTCGATGTCTTCCATGCGGGCGCCGGTCCGAGCGATTTTCAGTTCCTGTTCCACCACCTCGACGCTTGCCCTTGCGGTATCCAATGCGGTTTCCGTCTTGTCGTATTCCGCGCGGCTGGCCGCATTTTCCTCTAACAGGCTTTTCTGTCGCTGGAAATCTCTCAAGGCGTCCGCGAAACGGGAACGCGTCGCCGCCAGCTCGGCTTCCAACCGGGCGACATCCTCCCGGCGCGCCCCCTTTTTCATGACCTTGAGACCGGCGCGTTCTTCGTCAAGTGCTGCACCCAGCCGCTCCACACGAATCGCGTAATCCCGGCGGTCGATCCGGGCAATCACCTCCCCTTTTTCCACCCTCTGGCCAACACGAAGATCGTAGCGGACCAGTGGGCCGCTCACCCGAAAAGCCAGGTTGACCTCCCGTGCGGGCTTCACGATTCCGGGGAACTCGCGGATTTTCCGCACGTCTGTGGCTTCCAGCACCATGGCCTTGACAGGGCGTGCCGGTTCTTCCATCCGGGTGTCATCCGCCGACGGACTCGAGCACCCGGGCAGGACCATGGCGGCCAGG
>JASFQI010000341.1:0-5483 GCA_050115555.1 Desulfobacteraceae bacterium | reverse complement strand
GATGCTCGTGGCGAAGTGCGGGAGCACCTCGAAGAAATCCGCATTGTCCACCACCCGGAGAATCACGTCCCGCATGTCGTAGGCCTTGCGGAAATCCGGCGGCACCACGTCCATGAGGGTATCGTCCGTTCGATCCGGATCGTCCGAGCACTCCACCTCGGGCGGGGCCTCGTCACAGTTGGCGGGGAGATAGCTCAGGAGCTTCCTTACGAGCTCGATGCAGGACGCATCGTCCTTGGCCGTGAAGTGCGCAGTGCCGGATTTCCGGCTGTGGACCCGGGCGCCGCCGAGCTCCTCCATGGAGACCTCCTCGCCGGTCACGGACTTGATCACGGCGGGACCCGTAATCACCATGTGGCTCTTTTCCTCCACCATAATGATGAAGTCCGTGATGGCGGGCGAGTAGACGGCCACCCCGGCACACGAGCCCATCATGGCGGAAATCTGAGGAATCACCCCGGAGGCCGCGGTATTTCGGAAGAACATGCCGGCCACACCTTCCGAGGCGAAGAACCCCTCATTGAGGCGACCTCCTCCCGAGTCATTCAGGCCGACCATCGGGGCCCGCATCTTGAAGGCCTCGTCCATGAGGAAGCAGATCTTTTTCCCGTGGAGGGTCCCGACGGACCCCCCGAGGACCGTAGCATCCTGGGCATAGGCAAAGACAAGGCGGCCGTCCACCGTGCCGTATCCTGTGACCACGCCATCACCCGGGACCTTCTTCTCCTGCATGCCGAAGTCCCGGCACTGGCTCTCGGCCAAGCCATTCAGCTCCACGAAGCTTCCTTCATCGAAAAGCTTGTCGATGCGCTCCCTTGCGGTGAGTTTCCCTGCGGCGTGGCGCTTTTCAATGGCCTTGGCGCCGCCGCCCATCCTCGCCTTTTCCTGAAGGGCGGCCAGACGCTCCAGCTCACTCTGGTGGGTCTTCTCGATCGCCATCGTCCTTCTCCCTCCTCATGCCGATTCACGGAGCTTTTGCGTGGCTTCCTCGTCCACGTTCAGGGTCGCCGGATCGAGCACCACGCCATAGTCCTCCCTGGCTCGTTCCACGGTCACGTACCCGTCCAGGACGTCCTGGGCTACCTGCTGGGGGTCCCGCTCTAAGGGGTTGCCGTAGCCCCCGCCGCCGGCCGCATCCATGACCACCACGTCCCCGGGTTGGAGCCGGGTGAGACCGTAAGGGTTCCCGTCCTTACCGTTCACCAGGAATCGGGCGCGCGCCCCGTTCCTGCCCCCGAAGAGCCCCTCGGGCGGGTAACGGAACCGCCCGGACTGGATGCCGAGGTTCACCGGGGGCTTGGGAGCATACTCGTCATCCGGAATGCGGAAGACCACGGTCCTGCCGAGCCCACCCTTCATTCGGCCGGGGCCCCCCGAATTGGGCAGGAGCTCCCGTTTTTCCACGATCAGCGGGGTGTCGCTCTCGAAGATTTCCACGGGGGTGTTGGCGCCGTTAGCCGGAAAGATGTAATCATAGTAGCCGTCGTTGCGGGAGGCGCCTCCCATGCCTCCACCGCGGATGATCACGCTGTGCCAGGGAGAATCGTCTTTCCGTCGGCCATAAAAGACGTTCATGGTGGCCGGGGTGCCGCCGCTGGCCGCGATCACCCGGTCCGGAAGGGCCTCGGCCAGGGCCCGGTAGATGATCTCCGTGATGAAGTGGCCGATCTGCATGCGTGCGGCCACGGCCGCAGGGAAGCGGCAGTTCACCACGCTTCCCTCGGGCGCCTTCATGGTAATGGGGACCGCACATCCATCGTTATTCGGAATGTCCGGATCGAACATGCTCTTCATGGCCATGTGGACATACGCATACGTGAAGTTGAACACCACGTTGCCTCCCCAGTCCACCTGGGGAGAGGTGCCGTCCAGATCCACGGTGATGCCGTCCCCTTTCACCTCCACGGCGAGCTTGATGACCACATCGTCCTTGCCCTCCATCTGCTCGACAATGCCCTCAGCCCGGTACACGCCGTCAGGGACCTCGGCGATGGCTCCGCGCATGCTCTTTTCGGTTCGGCCGATGATCTCGTCCGCCAGGTCGTCCAGGTTCTCCAGATCGTACTCCTCGAGCATCTGGCAGATTTTTTCCGCACACACATGATTGGCCGCGATCTGGCTTCGAATGTCCCCGATCACTTCGTCCGGAGTGCGCACGTTCCACCGGATCATGTCGATGACCCCCTGGTTGAGCTCACCCCCGTCCTCCAGCTTGACCAAAGGGATGAACAGACCGTCCTCGAACACATCGTGATTGTCCGACGAGACCCTTCCCCCGATATCCGAGTGGTGGAACACACACGCGGTGAAGGCCACGATGTGGTCCTTGTAAAAGATCGGACTCATGACGCAGACGTCGTTCAGATGCCCGGCCAGGGCCCATGGATCGTTCGTGATGAAGACGTCTCCCGGCTTATAGGTGTCCCGAGGGATCTGGTTGACCAGCGCCTTGATGCCCAGGGCCATGGCCCCGGACTGCCCGGGTGTGGCAAAGGACCCCTGGGCCAGTTCCCTTCCATGCCGGTCCGTGAACATGCACGTGTAGTCGTGGGCGTCCCGCAACAGACTGGAAAAGGCGGTCCGGGCCACCGTGGTGTCGGCTTCGTCTACAATGGAGATCAGTCGTCGCCAGAGGATCTCCAGGGTCACCGGGTCAAAGGTCTGTGCCATGGGTTGTTCCTCCTTAATCCTGCTGCGGCAGATCGATCCACAGAAAACCGTACTCATCCACCGACACCGAGGCGTCCTCGCCCACGATGACGGTGGACTCCCGTTCCTCGATGATGGCGGGTCCCTGGAAGATCGCTTCGGGGAAAAGGCGGTACCGGTCGTAGACCGTGTGGGGGATGAACTCCTTCACAATTCCCGAGTAGGCCTCGCGTTGGCCCTTGATCGCATGTTCCAGTGTGCCGGAGCCCTTTTCCATTCGGGGGAGCTTGAGCAGTCGCTCGGGCAGCTTGGCCCGCACCTTGAAGTTGATGAACTCCACCGGGCTGTCCGGGTAGGTCCGCCCATAGAGCTTTTTGTAGATTTCGTCAAAACGGCCACGCACCGTGTCCGGGCTCAGAGAGGTGACGTCGGCCTCGGGGACGGGGACGTTCGTCTCCGAGCCCTGTCCCACGAAGCGCATGTCCACAGAGCGCTCGTACCGAATATCGTCGGCCTCGCCGGATTTCTGTAACGTCCGGGCCCCTTCGATCTCCAACTCCTTGAAGATTTCTTCGATCTCGCTGAAATCGGCCTCCGCCAAGGCGACCTTGTGGCTCCGCACGAGATCGAAGGCCCGGGGAGCGGTGAAAAATCCCAGGGCCGACCCGACGCCCGCGTTGGGGGGCACAATGAGCTTGGGGGCCCCCAGCTTTTTGGCCAGGCCGTATGCATGGACAGGTCCGGCTCCGCCGAAGGCCGCCACCGTGACCACGTTGGGGTTCCCACCTTTCTCGGCAATGTGGGTCTTGGCCGCCGCTGCCATGGTCTCGTTGATGAGGTCATGGATTCCCCAGACGGCCTGAATAAAGGAAACGCCCAGGGGGCCGGCGATCTTTTCTTCCACGGCCCGTTTTGCCCCCTCCTTGTCCAGCTTCATCTCCCCGCCCAGGAAGTAGTCCGGGTCCAGGTACCCCAGGAGAAGATCCGCATCGGTCACGCCGGGATCCTTCCCGCCGCGCCCGTAACAGACCGGCCCCGGATCCGCGCCCGCGCTCTCCGGGCCCACTTGGAGGGTGCCCAGGCGGCTGACCTTGGCGATGCTGCCGCCGCCCGCACCGATCTCCATGAGATCCACCACCGGGACCTGGATGGTGAGACCGCTTCCCTTCATGAAACGCTGCACGCGGCCCACCTCAAACGTGGGAACCACCCCGGCTGTACCGCCCTGAATCAGGCAGCTCTTGGCCGTGGTGCCCCCCATGTCGAAGCAAAACATCTCAGGGAGGTTGAAGAGCTTGCCATAGTACTCCCCGGAGATCACCGCGGCCGTAGGTCCGGACTCGATGATTCGCACCGGGAACTCCGCCGCGGTCTCCACAGAGGTGATGCCGCCGCTCGAGAGCATGATGAACAGCCTTCCATCGATCCCGATGGATTGGAGGCGGTCTTCGAGCTTCGTGAGGTATCGACCGGTCAGGGGCTTGACATAGGCATTCGTCACGGTCGTGCTCGTCCGTTCGTACTCTCGAATCTGGGGAAGGACCTTATAGGAGACGGAAACGGAGAGATCAGGGGCCTCTTCCTCGATGATCTCTTTGAGCATCATCTCGTGGGCCGGATTCTCAAAGGAGTTCAGGAGGCAGACCGCGATGGACTCCACGCCCATGTCCAGAAGCTGCCGCACCGTATCCCTGGCCTCCTGTGGATCCAGCGACTTGAGCACGGTGCCGTCGCTTCTCACCCGTTCGTTCACCTCGATGCGGCGCCGACGGGGGATCAGAGGCTCGGGGAACTCCGCGAAGATGTCGTACGGGGCGTAACGGATCTCACGGCCCAGCTCCAGGACGTCACGAAAGCCTTTGGTCGTGATAAGGCCGGTAGGCGCGCCCTTTCGCTCGATGATGGCGTTGATCACCAGCGTGGTGCCATGGATGACTTCATCCAGTCTGCCCGTGAGATCCGGGACCACCTGTTCCAGCTCCCGGATGCCCTGCTCCACGGCGTCAGAGGGGTCCGCCGGTGTCGTGAGGCACTTGTTGATACGAAGCTCTCCGGTTTCGTCGTTGAGCAGAACAAAGTCCGTGAACGTCCCGCCGATGTCACAGCCCAGGCGATAGTACTTCTTCGACATTCGGTCCTCCTGGTGTTTTGTTGCTCATTCGCTGCACGGTTACGAAAGTTTGATGGTCTCGCAAAAACCCGCTCGACCCCCGGTTGGGCACACTTAAGTCACTGGAATCGCTAGGGGCAAATCTCGAGGTCTCGACTTTTTACAACTCAATCAAATTTGACGTTCTCGCAAAAACCCGCTCAACCGCCTGTTGGCTACGCTTAACTCACTGGAATCGTAAGAGGCAAATCTCGAGGTTCCAGCTTTTTACAACTCCATCAAATTTCATTCTCTCGCCAAGACGCAAGGAGCGCCAGGAAAAAGGACTTCTTTGTATGCCCTTTTGTATGTTCACTTTGTGACTTCACGCTTTTGAGAGAAAAAGAGGGCCTGTTCCTTATCAGGAAGGAATCCCGTTTAGCGCTTGCTTCGGGCCTCCTTGATCAGGCAGAGCTCCAGGTCGCACTGCAGGCACCGGGACGCCTCGTAAACGGCCTGTTCGTCGCTTAGGCATTCTTCCACCTCGTCGAACCCTTTGAGCCGTTCCTCGAGGGGAAGCTCAGGAGCCTTGGTTCGAATGCGATCCGCAAACCCACGTTCCCTCGCCCCGTCGTAGGACGATGTATCGGGACGCTCGGCAAGGGTCTCCTCGATGTCCCCGTCGCCACCCAGAAACCGGTCCATGGCGGCGGCGGCCTTCCGGCCGGCGGCAATGGCGTCGATG
>JASFQI010000340.1:0-5512 GCA_050115555.1 Desulfobacteraceae bacterium | reverse complement strand
CGAGGAACCGACTTCGTGGTGGAGGCGACGACTGAAGAGAAGGAACATCTCCCCCGCCCCGGGCGAAAGCCGCGGCCCTGAGAAGCAAACCCTTATCAGCAAGCGGCTCCGGAATATCGCGTTATGGGGCCCGGTTGATCTTGTCCCGGAGCACGGATGAGTACTTGAAGGTGACCACGCGCCTTTCAGCGAGGATCAGGTCCTCACCGCTTTGTGGATTCCTTCCCCGCCGGCGTTTCTTGTCCTTCACGCAAAACTTACCGAATCCGGACAGGAGGACCTCCTCCCTTTGCTCCAGCGTGTCCTTAATGATGTCCAGGAGGGATTCTACGAGCTGAACCGCTTCTTTTCTCTTGTATCCCTTCTGTGTTAAGTCATTTACCAAATCCGCTTTTGTCAGTGCCATCCCATCTCCCTGTTGATGGCTTCGTAAAAAGCCCCGTTTCTGCGTTGCGCGACATCCCTCATCCCTTCGAACGACGTTATGCACGCCTCCATTCATGGGATCTACGCGCCTTGAACTTGAGCCCTTCACGCCGCCATCAGGAATCAGACGCTATACGAATCCATCCATGTAGTCTCGAAACGATTGCGCCACTGTTGTCGATCAGGCAAAGCCAATCTGGCACGAATCCTGAGGATTCCGCCACCTGGGCTAGTACGCTGGAATTCATATGCCGAAGGACCTGAAATGTCAAGAAAAAGGATTTTTTCTCGTTTCTTTTACTGATTCTCCAGCCCCATTCAAGGCAAACGAACCGTCAGTGGTCCCTCGTTCACACGAAGACAGGCCGATCCAGCCAAGAAAAGCGGGCCTCCCCGGTGTTTCGGGATCTCCTGAGGAGCGGGCTTGATCACGTGCCTGTTCCCGGCCATAATGGGCCCAATCCTTCCATACCCGCGCAGGAGGAGATCCTGCCTCGCAGGAGCGACTCCCTTGAAAGGCTGAAACCCATGTCCAACGACCGAAGACCTCTCAAGCCCTATCCCTCTGTGAGCCGTCTCAGCGACCCTGAGCGTGTTCAGCTGGTCAAGGAGATCTTCGCCACGGTCACGGGAAAGTACGACTTCCTGAACCACGCCCTGAGCCTCCGCCGGGACGTAGCCTGGCGCCGTTTCGCCGTTTCCCGCATGCGCTTCTTCCTCACCCACCGTCTGCTGGACGCGGCCACGGGAACGTGCGACCTGGCCATGGAGGCGGCGAGCCGGTATTCCGGTCTTCAGGTGACCGGCCTTGATCTCGTCCCCCAGATGATAGAGGCTGGAAGACGGAAAATCCGGCATCGAAACCTTTCCTCCCGGATTCACCTCGTAAGGGCCGACGCCCTTCACCTGCCATTCGACGATGCTCACTTTGACGCGGTTTCCATGGCCTTCGGTATTCGAAACATCCCGGACCGGCTCGGCGCACTCCGCGAGATGATACGGGTCCTGGTCCCGGGAGGCCGCATCCTGATTCTGGAAATGACTATCCCAAGCGCTCCACTTCTTCGGCCGCTCTACACCTTCTACCTGCAAACCGTCCTCCCCCGTCTGGCCCGGGCGGTCTCTCCGAATCCGGAGGCCTACCATTACCTGGCCGACTCCATCGAAAACTTCCCTTCACCAAAGGCCTTTGCCCGCCTCATGCGCCGGGCCGGCCTCGAGCGGGTGCAGACCCACTCCCTGACATGCGGCATCACCTGTCTTCATGTCGGGATCAAGCCGGGAGGCGACCTGCGTTGAATCGAAAGGGAGCCGGGGCAGCGCGAGTCCGTGCTAACAGAAAACTCACAGGTTTCTCACATTCCGCTTACATCGGGGAATCATTCATAGTAGGGTGAATCCATCCAAAGAGGATGGACCCGGCCTCCTTTTTCAGCGCATACCGGCGCGGTGGAAACCGGCCGGCGCAATGAATTCAGATCATAGCTTGCGAAAAGGTCCCCGAAACGTCTTGACACCCTGGGAACCTGGAGGAACATGAAGAAAAAGCACATCCTCGTTGTAGATGACGAAGAGGACATCCTGGAGCTGGTCCGCTACCACCTGGACCGGGAGGGGTACGTGGTGACCTGCGCCGCCACGGGGGAAGATGCCCTCAAGCTGGCCCGGACCAAATCGTTCGAGCTACTGGTGCTCGACCTCATGCTCCCGGGGATGGACGGGCTCGAAGTGGCCAGACACCTCAAGGAGGAATCGAGCACCCGAAATCTTCCGGTCGTCATGCTCACCGCCAAAGGAGAGGAATCGGACGTGGTCACCGGCCTGGAGCTCGGTGCGGACGATTATGTGACCAAGCCGTTCAGCCCACGGGTCCTGATCGCAAGGATCAAGGCGGTCCTGCGGCGGAATGAGCAAACGCCCCTGGACGAGACCGCGGTCATCCGACTTCACAACCTGGTGATTCATCCCGGCCGACGCGAAGTGCTCGTAGACGGGCAACCTGCCACGCTGACCTTCACGGAATTCGGTATCCTCGCCTACCTGGCGAGGCGGCCCGGCTGGGTCTTCACGCGATCCCAGATCGTCGATGCCGTTCGGGGGGACGACTACCCCGTCACGGACCGTTCCGTGGACGTTCAGGTCGTGGGACTGCGCAGAAAACTGGGTGACGCCGGGCAACTCATCGAAACGGTGCGAGGCGTAGGATACCGTTTCAAGGAATGACGGTCTCCTAAACACCCGCTCGACCGCCTGTTGGCTGTATTTACGTTTTTGGAATCGTTAGAGGCAAATCTCTACGTCTCGGCTTTTTGCGACTCCATCAAGGAGTGAGCGCCCTTGCATGGCAGACGACGACTTCTCTGGCAGCTTTTTTTCACCTACCTTCTCATCACGGTCATTTCCCTGGCCGCGGCCACCTGGTTTGCCACCCGCACGCACAGCCGATTTTTTCAGGAGCAGTATGCCGCCGACCTGGAAGCGCGGGCACGGATCCTGGAGAGCGCCATCACCCCGCACCTGCTCGACCGGGCCTACGATCAGATCGACAGGCTGTCCAAGGAGATCGGGAAGCACGCAGCTACCCGTGTGACCGTGATTCTTCCGACGGGACAGGTGATCGGCGACACCCATGAAGATCCCGTCCGCATGGACAATCACGCGGACCGTAAGGAGGTCGCCCAGGCCGTGCGCGGACGGGTCGGCGTTGCCATTCGGTACAGCCGAACCCTGGAACAGGACATGATGTATGTGGGTCTACCCCTGGAGGAGAACGGGCGGCTCATCGGGGTCCTTCGGACCTCTATCCCTTTCACAGCCATCCACAGGACCATCGGGCGCGTCACCGCGAAAATCGCCCTCGGGGGCCTGGCCATCGCTGTGCTGGCCGCCCTGATGAGCCTCTGGATCTCCCGAAGAGTCACACGTCCCCTGGAAGCCATGAAAGAGGGGGCGGAACGCTTTGCCGGGGGAGAGCTCGAACACCGCCTCCCGGTGCCGGACTCCGAGGAGATGGCCGGCCTGGCCGTGGCCCTGAACCAGATGGCCACCCAGCTCGATGAACGGCTCCGCGCGGTTCAACGGGAACGAAACCAGCTTCGGGTCGTCCTCTCCAGCATGGTGGAGGGAGTGATCGCCGTAGACACGGGCGAGCGCGTCATCCGCTTGAACCAATCCGCGGCTCGCATGCTTGGCTTCGACTGGAAAGACGCGAAGAACAGGAGCATTCAGGAGGTCTCCCGAAACACGGAGCTTCAGGAGTTCGTGGCGGAAACGCTGGCCAGCGAGCACCTCGTGGAACGGGACCTGTCCCTTTACACCGGGGACGACCTCGTGGTGCGCGCCCACGGCACCGTTCTTCGGGACGAGACCGGTAAGCGCATGGGTGCGCTGATCGTCCTGAACGACATCACCCGCCTCCGGCGGCTCGAGAACGTGCGCCGGGACTTCGTGGCCAACGTGAGCCACGAGATCAAAACCCCCCTTACCGCCATACGAGGGTTCGTGGAAACCCTTCGGGACGATACCGGCGCGGAACCGCAAAATCACAGGCGCTTCCTTGAGATCATTGCGCGACACACAGGACGCCTGGAGGCGCTGGTAGAGGACCTCCTGAACCTTTCCCGCATCGAGGAGGAGAAACCGGCCGACAGCATGGGCATGGAAAGCCGATCGCTCCTGAATCTACTCGAGGGGGCCGTGGGAATCGTTCAGGAAAAAATCGAGGGGACCACGGACCGGTTTCGCCTCTCCTGCGATCCCGGGATTCGAATCTCCGTAACCCCGCTTCTCATGGAGCAGGCGTTTGTCAACCTCCTGGAAAACGCAGTCAAGTACAGCCGTGCCGGGAGCGAGGTCCTTGTGGAAGCCGGGGTGCAGGGAGCCGAGATTGATGTCCGGGTGAAGGATCAGGGCGCGGGAATCCCGGCGGATCACCTGCCGCGCATCTTCGAGCGGTTCTATCGCGTGGACAAATCCCGAAGCCGGAAGCTGGGGGGAACGGGCCTGGGCCTGGCCATTGTCAAACACGTGGTCCAGGTCCACGGCGGGCGGGTGGAGGCAGAGAGCACACCGGGAGAGGGAAGCACGTTCACGGTGTACCTGCCTGCGGTCCGGGAAACCGAATCTCCTGAGGAGAAGGCGTAACTCGAAGGCCGAAAAACGTCCCGGCTACTCCGCGACCATGGCCCGCATCATGTCCGAGGCGTTCTGGGCGTGGTCTGCAATGGACCCGATGGTCTCCAGGAGACGGATGAGATGGAACACGGTCAGGGGGTCCTTCACCTTGGTGAAGACCTTCTGGATGAGTTCCCTCTCCAGGTGGTCGGCCTCGTGCTCGGCCTGCCGGATATCGCGGATGATGGACTTGATCTCCTGGCGCAGGTTCTCGGAAGGGGACTTGAAAAACTCGGAAGCCTTTTCCACGAGCGGGGAAAGCGCCTCGATCGGGGGCAGCACCTTGTCCACCAGGAACATGAGATCGTCGCCGATGTCCTCGTCGAGCCCCTCGGGACGGTAGCTCAGCCAGTACAGGGCCTCCTCCACGGCATCCACCACCTTGTCCTGCTCCCGCAGGTACATGAAGAACTGGAACTTGTCCACGGGCATGAGGATCCCCTTGGGAAGGTGCCCCCGGATGTTCCGCTTGATCGCATCCGCCTCGGACTCCAGCATCGCCACCTGGTCCGTGAGGTCATCGAACATCGCGCACTGCTTGTCCAGGTGGCATCGGATGGCCTTGGAGAACACCCGCGCGCACTCGCTCACCTTGTCCGCATGGCGCTTCAGGTTTCCAAAGGGTGACTTGTAGAAAAGCGACATGAATGTGGTTCGCATGGGATCGTCCCCCGATCATAGAAAAAGGGCCACCAGCAAAGTGTACAGGCCCATGGAAAGTAAGAGGGTGAACGGCAGGGTGATGAACCAGGAGTAGAGGATGTTCCGAATCACCCGAAGGTCCAGGACCCCCATGCCCCGCATGAACCCCACCCCGATGACCGATCCGACCAGAACGTGGGTCGTGGAAACCGGAAGGCCGAGCCGGGAGCAGAAGAGGATGGTCGTAGCAGCGCCGAACTCGGCGCTGAAC
>JASFQI010000339.1:0-5521 GCA_050115555.1 Desulfobacteraceae bacterium | reverse complement strand
CGCCGGCGAGCCGGGGCAGGTTCTCGTCAAAGCCCCAGTTGTTGATGATCCAGGCCGCATCCAGACCCAGGGAAAAGGCGTCACGGATGGTGGCGGACACCGACATGGTGGTGTTCCCGTGCCAGCATACATCGGGTTTGAACTTCTTGAGCGCCATGATCTGGCTCTTCGTGTCCAGGGCGAACAGGCTCACGTCCTGGTCCTCACCGATGTCGAACCCCAGCATCTTGGCGTGGTCCTTGATCGCCTTGATGGGCGCGCTGCAGTAAGGCGAAGCGAACATGTAGCAGCACGCGAAGCGGGGATTCCGCTTGCCGTAGTCCGGGTGCTTGGGCCACTTCTTGTCGAACCAAGCGGTCAGGCAGGCGCGGGCGTTCGTGGAGTAATCCGATGAGAAAAACAGGTTGTACCGACTCTTCTTGGGATCGGTCAGGTGCGCCGAGTAGGATGCGGAGACATAGGGAATCTTGTCCTTGTTCACCGTGGGAGACAGGGCCTCGGTGTCCCCGGTTCCCCACCCCATGATGACAAGGGACTTCAGACGCTTGAGAAGTTTATACTTGGTGATGGCCTCGGGAATCCGGTACCCGTAGTCGAACCACGTGTACTTGATCATCTTCCCGTTGACCCCTCCATTCTCATTGAAGTACTTGAAGGCCTCTTCCATGCCGATGGCATAGTCCTTGCCGACATCGGAGGTGGCCCCTGTCGTATCCATGATTCCGCCGACCTTGATCGTGTCAGCCACGGCGGACGTGGAAAACCCGACGAGAAATACCACAGCCAGTATCGGCAAAAGCACCTGCCAAGTGATCTTCCCTTTCATGTGTCTCCCCCTTTTCGTGTATTGTGGAAAACCATCACATCCTTTTCCTGTCACGAAAACATGCCGAGACGACCCCCATCACCCCCTTTCGCTTGTTCTTCTCAAAACAGGTTAATAGGAAAACGGCCACAAATTGAAGTAATTCTTGATCTGCCACCAGCGGTAGGCCAACCCGTTGGGCTCGTAAATGAGAAACGCACAGATGGCTAGACCGAACGCGGAATCCTTGATGAAAGCAAAGTCGATGAGAAGCTTGGGATAGTACTCGGAAAGCGGAATCACGGCCATCTGAAGGAGTTCCATGACCACCACCATGAAGATGGACCCGAAGATCGCCCCGTGAATGGACCCCACGCCTCCAATCAGAATCACACCCACGAGCCACAGGCTCCAGAACCAGGGGAAATGCTCCGGGCTCAGGGCCGCCGTGTTGCTGACCCAGAACGCCCCGCCTACGCCGGCCATGGCGCCGGCTACGAAAAAGGCCAGCATCTTGTACCAGACGATATTGATGCCCAGGGCCTCGGCCGCGATGTCGTTGTCCCGAATCGCCACCCAGGCACGACCGGCCTTGGAGCGGAGCAGGTTGGCCAGGACGATCACCATCAGGGTCAGGAGAACGGCCATCATGTAGTAGATCTCCTTCTCCGTGTCCACCACTACCGGACCGATCTTGATGGTGCCCGGCGGGAGGGAGAAGGCCTGTCCTCGGCCCCCGATCTGGCTGATGTACTGTGTGAGAATGAAGTCCACCGTGACGAACTGGGCGGCCATGGTCGTCAGAATCAGGTAGAAGCCCTTGACCTTGGCCGCGGGCAGGCCGAAAAGGACGCTCCATAACCCGGCAACCACAGCGGCTGCGAGGAGGCTGATGGGGTAGGCAAGCCCCCAGTCCAACAAAACCTGGGGCCAGGGAAACTGGAGTATAAGGAGCGTGCTCGTATAAGCACCCACTGCGATGAACGCAGCGTGCCCCAGGGTAATGAGCCCGGCAAACCCGATCAGGAGCTGCACCCCCAGGGCCCCCATGGCCGTGTACCCGACCATCGTCCCCACACCGACCCAGTAGTCGTCCAGAAGCCCGGGGATTCCCACGAAGACGACCAGCAAAAGCAGGGTCATCTTCGCCTTGATGAACTTGGTCTGCCACCATCCCTGGTCCTCTTCGTAGGTCTGATGGTAGTCACCGCACGGAAGCCACACATGGGACATAGCGCAACCTCGTTTTCAGGTTTCGGGTGTCAGGTTTCAGGTACCGGGTATCGGGTTTCGGGTTTCAGGTGTTTGGTTTCGGCTTAACAGCTTGACAGCTCGGGCCTTTTCCCCTTACCCCTTTCCCCTTCGGCCTTAATCCTTGATCCTTAATCCTTGATCCTCACTAGACCCGCTCGATCCGCTCCCAACCCCACAGGCCGTAAGGCTTGAAGAGCAGGAACACCGCCATGAACGCAAAGGGCACGATCTCTTTGACACCTCCCGGGAAGAACTGGTCCAGGTAGGAGCCTGAGAGGTTCTGAAGCACCCCGATGATAATGCCCCCGACAATGGCGCCTGGAACGGAGTTCAATCCGCCCAGGACCACGGCAGGCAGCACAAGCAGGCCCAGGTGCCCTACCGAGATGTTCACGCCGTTGATATTGCCCAGGAGAGCGCCCCCCACGCCGGCGCTCATGAACGCGATGGCCCATGCCGCGGCATACACGAACCGTGCACTCACGCCGAGGCTGAGCGCCGCGGTCTCGTCATCCGCCGTGGCTTGCATGGAAAGCCCCCACCGGGTGTACTTGAAAAACGCCACGAAGACGACCAGGAGAATGATGGCCAGGATGAACGACCAGAGATACACTGAGGAAATCTTGACAAAGCCCAGCTCGATGGGCGTCAAGGAGAAGACGGGCGGGGTGAAGACCTTCGTGTCCGTGCCCCAGATGAACTCCACCATGCCCTTGAAGAAGAAGCTCAGGCCCACAGTGACCATGATCACGGCCAGGATCGGCTCGCCGATCAGCTTGTCCAGGAAGATGCGCTCGGTCAGCATGCCCAGTAAGATCCCAACGGCAAGCGTGCAGATCACGGCGAGAACGAAAGGGACCCCCATCTCGTAGAACCCCAGCGTCACGTAAGCCCCAATGAGGGTCAGCTCTCCCATGGCCAGGTTGAGGACCCCGGAACACTTGTAGATCAGCACCCATCCCAGTGCTACCAGCGCGTAGATGCCTCCGACCAGGATCCCGGTAATCATGGTCATCAGAAACAGTTCCATCCTCTCCTCCCGTGTCGTGTTGTACCTTGGGTTGCCTCTGGCGCGCCGTTGCGCCGGCAGTGGGGGCTAGACGTTGATCCTGCGAATGTGCAGGTCCGTCTTGATCCGCTGCTCGCGGCCGTCCTCGTAGGTGATCGTCGTATCCATGTGCACGGTGTCGCGGTCCCCGTAAAGGCCCTGGACAATGTCCTCGTAGCGTTTCTCCACAAAAGCGCGCCTGAGCTTGCTCGTACGGGTGAGTTCCTCGTCGTCCGCATCGAACACCTTGTAAAGGTTCACGAACTTGTGGATCTTGGCGGGCCCGGGAAGGTCCTTGTTGGCTTCCTCGATCTGCTCCTGCACGAGATCGTAGACCTGCGACTTCTGAGACAGCTCCATGTAGCTCGTATAGTTGAGCTTCTTCTCGTCCGCCCATTTGCCTACCACGGAGTAATCGATGCACATGACCGCAGTGATGTAATCGCGCTCGTGCCCGATGACCCATGCCTCGGAGATGTAAGGGCTGAATTTGAGGCGGGTTTCCAGGTACTGGGGGGAAAAAGGCCGTCCATCGTTCAGGGTCATGACGTCCTTGGAGCGATCAAAGACCACCAGATGCCCGTCCTCGTCAATGAACCCCTTGTCCCCGGAGTAGAGCCAGCCGTCGACAAGGGTTTCCTCGGTGGCCTTGTCGTTCTTGTAGTACCCAAGAAAGACCGAGGGGCTCTTGGAAATGATCTCCCCGTCCTCGGTGATATTGACCTCGGTCTCGGGGATGGGGGTCCCTACCGTGTCGAATTTGACGTCGCCGTCGCGGTGCACGATGGAAATCCCGGCGATCTCGGTCTGACCGTAAATCTGCTTGAGGTTCACACCCAGGGCGTGAAAGAAGCGGAAGTGGTCCGGTCCCATGGCGGCGCCACCGGTGTAAGCGTGCCGCAAGCGGCTCATGCCGAGATGGTCCTTAAGCTTCTTCTGCATGAACAGGTAGGCTATCCAGTGGAATAAGGAAAGATACGCCGGCACGGGTTGCTTCTCGAACTTCCGGTTAGCGACCTTGTACCCCACTCTGGTGCCCCACTCGTAGATCTTGCGCTTGATCCAAGTGGCGTCGATGTACTTGACCTGGACCTGCCGGGTGTATCCTTCGTAGAGCCGGGGCGGGGCGAACATGACGTGAGGGCCGATCTCGCGGATGTTCTCCTGGGCGGTCTCCGGCTCCTCCGGGAAATTCAGGGTGTAGCCGATCTGAAGGCCGCAGGAGATGGACATCATCTGCTCACCGATCCAGGCGAAGGGGAGATAACTGACAAAATCGTCCGTGTCGTAGCAGGGGTCCACGGCCATGAGATTCCTTCCCATGGTGAGCATGTTCCAGTGGCTCAGTAGGGCACCCTTGGGCAAAGAGGTCGTACCGGACGTGTAAAAGAGGAGGCACACGTCATCCCCGTGCCCCTTCTCAATGGTCTTCTCAAAAAGCTCCGGGTTCTTCTTGTCCACCTCTTTGCCGAGCTTCTGCACCTCCTTCATGCTGATCAGGAAGTCGTGGTGGTAGTTGCGCATGCCCTTGGGATCGTCCCATAATACCTTTTTCAGCTTGGGGCAGCCCTCCTTTATGGACAGGGCCTTGTCCACCTCTTCCTGACCTTCGCCCACAAAAAACTTCGTGTCGGAATGATCGATGATGTACTTGACCTCATCCATCATGCAGTCCTGGAAAAGCCACACAGCAGTCCCACCCGCGCACAGCGTGGCCATTTCGGCCCAGAGCCCCTCAGGGCGATTGTCGCCGATCATGGATACCTTGTCCCCGGGCTTAAGCCCCAACTCCATCATGCCTAGTGCGAGGTACTTGACGTTCTCGTAGTAATCCTGCCAGGTGAAGGGACGCCAGATGCCGAACTCCTTCTCCCGCATGGCGACCTTGTTTTTGCCGTACTTCCGGCACTGGCGGATGAAGAGCTTCGGGATGGTGAGGTCCTTGGTAATTTCGATCTGCGATCCGCTCATGCTGCCTCCCTACCTCCTTGTGGAATAAAGGTCCTCTTCCCCCAGATACGCCTTGACCACCTCGGGATTCCCCTGCACCTCCGCCGGGGTCCCGTCCACGATCCGGTTGCCGAAGTTCAGCACGAACACGCTATTGGAGATGTCCATGACCACACCCATGTCGTGCTCCACCAGGATGCAGGTCACCCTCCACCGCTCCTCCTCGTTGATATCCAGAATGAACCGGGCCATGTCCTCCACCTCTTCCAGGTTCAACCCGGCCAGAGGTTCATCAAGCAGCAGGAGTTCGGGATCCAAGGCCAGGGCCCGGCCCAGCTCCACGCGCTTTTGCAGTCCGTACGGCAGCATGTGCACGGTCTTGTCGCGGATGCTCTCGATTTCGAGTAGATCGATGATCTCTTCCTCAATGAACTGCCGATTCTCGATCTCCTCCTTTTTGGTTT
>JASFQI010000338.1:0-5525 GCA_050115555.1 Desulfobacteraceae bacterium | reverse complement strand
CGCAGCCCGCTTCAAAAAAAGGTAGGCCGATCCCTAGAGCGCCACGCTTGAGATCGACCTACCCCGAAGGAAGGAGAACATTCTTCAGGAGGTGTTATGCCAAGTTCTTCTCCCGTATTGCTGCTTTAGCACGATTCGTGCCACCTCAGCGTTTGTGTCTCTATTTCGAGGGGATCTTTGCGCGGGCAAATTCATAGCTTCGCCTCGTCCTTGCTGAAGGCCGGATGCTTCGCTCCACCCTGGGTTTTCACGGATGACCAAGCGGTATACACATCTGGCCCCTATGTTGCAGATCTTCACCCCTGAAGTCCTTTGTTCGTCTTCATTCGTACCATGAGCCTCGGGAGCCCCGGGGAGATCGAAGCCGGATTCGGCACGTGTAATTCCGGGAAGGATGACGGGAAAGAGGTGACATCTATCCATATCGGACGCCATGCAAAGGAAATTCGGAATCATCGACTCAACCTGATCCGGCAGGGGGAGCCAAGGCCCAAATGCCGAAGGTAACGTTACGTTGCGCAAAAACGAGCCCAAAAGAACGTTACCATAACGGTTGCCCGAGCACGGCCCCGATGCGCCGCTTTGAACAAAAAAACACGCACAAATCGCCCCTTCTCCGGCATTTGTTACGAAATAAATTGCACGGATGCGATCCATCCCCTGGTTTTTTTCGTTCGGCATGGGTGCCCGCGTGATCAAGAAGCGTTTCAACGCCCTGAAACCGCACCTGGATGAGCGCATGCGCCGCCTCGTGGCCGCGGCAGAAGCCAAGGCCCTGGGTCACGGGGGAATTTCCGCGGTTTCCAGGGCTACGGGCCTCTCCCGGAACACGGTCGCTCGAGGGATGGAGGAGCTCGAGGGACTACCTGCCCCTTCGGCCCAGCGGACCAGGCGGAGCGGGGGAGGCCGAAAGCGCGAGGTCGAAAAGGATTCCACCCTGATGCGGGACCTGGAGGGTCTCCTGGAACCGCGGGTTCGAGGAGAGCCTGCATCCTCTCTCACGTGGACGTGCAAGGGCCTGCGCAGGCTGGCGGACGAGTTGAAAGAACGGGGGCACACCACAAGTCACCGCATGGTGGGCGAGCTTCTCCATCACATGGGCTATCGCCTCCAGAGCCCGTACCGGGCCCCTGGAGGCCTTTCCCGCATGGAGCGGCACGCCGGATTCGAGCGGATTCACCGGCAGGTTGAGCGGTTTCATCGGGGAAACCTGCCCGTGATCGCCGTGGAGATGAAAAAAAGGGAGCACCGGGATAGAGGCACCCCCGGCGAAGCTCTGCTGAAAACGAACGGGTTCTCCGAGTGGGCCCACGCCGCCGCGGACCGGACGACCTGTGAGATCGCCGTAGAAAGCATCCGTCGGTGGTGGATTTCCATGGGATCCCTGCACTATCCCGAAGCCGACGCCTTGCTGGTGACTGCAGAGGGTGCGGACAGCAGCCTGTACCGATCGGGCCACTTGAAAAAAGCACTCCAGGGGTTTTCGGATGCCTTCGGGTTGTCCCTCGCCGTACTTCGGTTCCCTCCCGGAATGCACAAGTGGATCGGGATCGAGGGGCAAACCGTTTGCCGCGTTCGACAGGAGCGGCACCCAGACCCCTGCACGGAGCATGAAGCGATCGTGAACTGGATTGCCCCCAACGCATCGGATCCCCTGCGGGAGACTCCGCACGCACCGGGCCTCGCGGAGCGAGGGGAAAATCGACAAAACGGCACAAAAACAGCATACGTGAAGAGAGACGATGAACTCGGGGTATGGGGTTTTTCTCTGGCCCCTGTCCTCCGAAAAATGCATTGATTGTTTTGTTCCATTCTTCTCGAAAAGGACGATTTTCCGCATAAACCCCAGTCCCGCCCTCTTCTGAGAACCCCTGTTCAAGCCTCCTCTTATCAAAGCATAAGGAATTGATATTGAATGTTAATTTGCATATCGCCCAACCCTTGTGCATTTTGGCACATCGCTTGCTGTTTCCACATCCCGTGAGTGAGAGGTGCACGCGCCTCTATAGCGTCGCACATCACGTGAGAATTCCCTTCATAAGAAGGGGCTTTCCTTGGAACGACTTGCTCAAAGAAAGGGGGGAATCGGATTATTGCGTCGTTCCGGGAACTCTGACTCGAAATCGGGTTGACGGTCTCGCAAAACCCTCTCGACCACCCTGGGGCACGCTGTAACTGGCTGATAACACAGGGTAATACCTCTTAGTCGCGGGCTTTTTGCGGCCCCACCCAAATCCACCTCATTCAACGGGAGGTTCAACATGCCTAGTTTTGTCATCACAGAGAAATGCGATGGTTGTAAGGGGCAGGACAAAACCGCCTGTTTGTACATTTGCCCTAACGACCTCATGGCCCTGGATGCCCAGAAAATGAAGGCCTACAACCGCGAACCCGCCATGTGCTGGGAGTGCTATAACTGTGTCAAGATCTGCCCTCAGCAAGCCATTGATGTGCGAGGATACGCCGATTTCATGCCGCTCGGTGCCAGCTGTGTGCCGCTGAGGGGATCGGAAGACATCATGTGGACCGTGAAGTTCCGGGACGGGAATGTCAAGCGATTCAAATTCCCGATTCGAACGACACCCGAAGGAACGGCTCCACCGGACGGCGGTTTCGGTTTCGGTCCGGGGTCTCTGGACGACCAGCTGCTGGCCACGGAGCCCGCCTCACTGAGAGCCGATGAACTCTGGACCCTTGGGAAGTAAAAAAAGGAGGTGACATTATGCAGGAATTTCCTACTCGAGAAGTGAGCACGGACATTCTGATCATCGGCGGCGGCATGGCGGCAAGCGGTGCCGCGCTCGAGGCGGCGTACTGGGCCAAAAAGCACGGGCAGAAAGTGACCCTGGTGGACAAGGCCGCGTTCGATCGAAGCGGGGCCGTGGCCATGGGGCTCTCCGCCATCAACCAGTACGTGGGTGAGAATTCGCCGGTGGACTACCTGAGCTACGTGCAGCAGGACCTCATGGGGCTCTGCCGCCAGGACCTGGTGATGGACATCGCCCGCCACGTGAACAGCTCCGTGCACATGTTCGAAGGCTTCGGGCTCCCGATCTGGAAGGATCCCGATGGAAACTACGTCCACGAAGGGCGCTGGCAGCTCATGATCAACGGTGAGTCCTACAAGCTCATCCTGGCCGAGGCGGCCAAGAACGCCATGGCCACCCTGGGCGAGGATGGCGAGATCGTCGAGCGCGTGTTCGTGACCCAGCTCCTCCTGGACGAAAACGACAAGGGCCGCATTGCCGGTGCCGTGGGCATCAACGTGCGGGACCCCTATGATTTTTACGTGTTCAAGTGCAAGGTGGCCCTGGTGGCAGCCGGCGGCGCAGTCCACGTGTTTCGGCCGCGGTCCACGGGTGAAGGTCTCGGCCGGGCCTGGTATCCTCCGTGGCAGTCCGGTTCCAGCTCCGCGCTCATGCAGATGGTGGGCGCGGAAATGACCTCCCAGGAGGTGATCTTCATTCCGGCGCGGTTCAAGGACGCCTATGGACCGGTGGGTGCCTGGTTCCTGCTGTTCAAGGCCACTGCGACCTCGGCCAGCGGGACCAATTACATGGCCGAGGGCCTGGCGGAGGGCGGCGAGCTGCACAACTGGCTCCCGTACGGCGCGGTTAAGCCCATCCCGACCTGCCTGAGAAACCACCTGATGATGAAGGAGATGTACGTCAACGGAGACGGCCCCATCCTGATGCACACGGACAAGGCCATCGAAAAGATCGCGTCCGAGTCTCCCGACGAGAAGACGAAGAAAAAGAAGTTGAAGGAGCTCGAGGCCGAGGCCTGGGAGGACTTCCTGGACATGACGATCAGCCAGGCCATGCTGTGGGCCTCCAAGAACATCTACCCGGAACAGGGACCCTCGGAAATTGCGCCCTCTGAGCCGTACTTCATCGGCTCCCACTCCGGGGCTTCCGGGGCATGGTGCAGTGGGCCCGAGGACCTTCAGACGGACGAGTCCAAGGGCGAGTACTACTGGGGCTACAACCGCATGAGCACGATCAAGGGGCTTTTCGCCGCCGGAGACGGGGTCGGCGACTCCAGCCACAAGTTCTCGTCCGGCTCCTTCACGGAAGGACGCATCGCCGCCAAGGCGGCCGTCAAGTACTGTGTGGAGAACCCGGACATGCCTACGCTGAGCGCGGCCAAGGTCGATGAGCTCAAAAAAGCGACCTATGCCCCGCTCCAGGTGTATGAGGACCACCGGGACTACTCCGTCCGGGACGAGCACGTGGGCTACACGTACTCCGAGGAGATCAACCCCAACTACATCGATCCCAAGATGCTCATGTTCCGCATTCAGAAGATCATGGACGAGTACGCTGCGGGCTGGGGATCGCAGTACAACTGCAGCTCCACCACCCTGAACATCGCCTTGGAGTACCTGAAGTACTGCAAGGAGGACCTCACCAAGATCGCGGCCCGGGACATCCACGAGCTCATGCGGTACTGGGAGAACGTGCACCGCCTCAACATCGCGGAATCCCACGTGCGGCACAAGCTCTTCCGCGAGGAGACCCGATGGCCCGGATACTACTACCGTGCCGATTTCCCCAAGATTGACGAGGGAGGTTGGGGAAACGTCTTTGTGAACTCCAAGTACGATCCTGAAAAGGATGAATGGGAAATGATCAAGCGCCCGAACATCCGCTTCGTGAAAATCGAAAAGGTCGTGGGGATGTAGTCCCCAAAGGGGGGCGACCCCGGGGGCGATGCACCCCCGGGGTCGGTCTTCCAAAAACGGAGGGGGCCTGCCTCCGAAGGAGAACTCGGGGGGCGCGGTGGGAGCACCGCCCCCGGAGCATCCCAAAGCGGATTTCTGTGGTATAATATAAAATTACAGGGGGGTCGGATCGCAGCCCGCGACCTGAAGGAAGGAACAAAACCATGTCCGGAAACGTGGAATCGCCGCGATGCCCTCATTGCGGCGCACTGATGAAGAAATGGCAGACCCCGCAGATGCCCTTTGGCGGGAGCACCACCTGGACCACAGGGTTTCTGTACGTCTGCTTCAACGACGAGTGCACCTATTTCGTGAAGGGCTGGGATTGGATGTGGAACACGTACCACCGGTACGTTTCCTACCGCCACATGATGGATCCTGCGAGCGGAGAGACCAATCCCATTCCGGTTTCCTCCTATGAGAGCCTGAAGGACGGGATCATCGAGGAACACTGACCCTTTTTCACGCCCTTCACGCCGTCCGCCGCCCGGTCCCTCATCCCCCTGTGCGACTCACTGTGAGCCCGCGGTTTTTCGGCATTCCTGCTGTCGAAGAAGTACACGCAAAGGAGGGACCCATGTTCCCCATGGAATTCGATCACAAGGTCCTCGACAGCCTGCCCCTGCCGGAGAAAGAGGACATCCGGCGCGTACTCCAGATTCTCAAGGCGGTTGCCTCGGCCCGGGTGTTTCCCTACTTTCGAAAAAAGCGCCTCACGGACGCGACCCTGATCGCGCGCCTTTCTTCCCACCTGACCCTGGAGCGAATGGAGGACGAGGACAAGATGCTCGCGTTTGCGGAG
>JASFQI010000337.1:0-5537 GCA_050115555.1 Desulfobacteraceae bacterium | reverse complement strand
TGTTATCTTTCTCATTGGACGACCTCCTTTTTGGTGTTTTGGGTTTTTGTCGTGATTACCTTATACACCAAGGTCGTCCATTTTTCATTTGGCCAAAGAGAAGCCATGAACCTGCTTCGCATGCGAAGCAGGTTGGATCTGCCGGACCCGCCTTCGGCGCGGGTCCGGGAGTACGCAACTTCACACGGCAGGAGAGGAATTCGTGATCTAATCGATATGAAACAAAAGGTTTTCCTTTGCGTCTTTGCGTCTTGGCGAGAGGACCGGTCTTCACGTTCCTTTCGCAGAAACGTCCCCTTGTGCATCGTTTCCTCGGGTTCTATACTGAAACCATGGACGAGCCGAAAACCCCATCCGTTGGAATCATTGAGGTGGATCTTTTTTCCGAGGACGTAGACGATCCCGAGCATCCCGAGGCCGTGCAGTTCCGCCGACTCCTCGAGGACGTGGCCGAGGATTACGGGTGCAGTCTCGTGTTGTTCTCCGTGGACCGGGGCACGGTCTCGTTTGGCTTTGACGATGACGTGCTCACCGCGGACATTCTTCGGGAACTGGAGATGGACTACGGCGAGGAAGAAGGGGAACTCGTTCCATGACAGGATGCAGGCCCGCCGCTTACGAGACGGGCTCGAGGTAGCGCGCAGTGCGGAGCTGCCTCTCCAGGCACTGCTCCCGGTGAAGACGGAGCACGGGACGCAGCTCCTCTGCCACGGCTTCTCCGAAATCCACGTCCCGGATTTCATTCCACGGTCCCGCCTGAACCCGCCCCATCACGCGGGTCGTCTCCGGGCTCAGCCCGGGGAAGAGAGCCGATTCCGAGCGACATCCCAGGCAGGCGATTCCTCCGCCCTCCCGGTCGAAGACGGCCCGCCCCTCACCCCGATATCCTCGACCGCACACGCTGCACGCCTCGAGACGGATGCCGAACCCTCCCAGCGCCATGGCGCGAAGCTCGAACACCATAACCGTCGGCTCCAGGCTCTTGGATCGGGAAAGCCTCTCCAGGGAGCCTCGGAGCAGGTCGAACATCTCGGCCTCGGCTACACCCCACGGGAAGAGGATATCGGTAAGCTCCACCATGAAGCTGGCCCGCGACATCGCCTGAAATCCCGACCGAATTCCCGGAAATGCATCCTCGAGCTTGCCCGACTCCAGCAGGAACAGATCTCCGGTGCGCCGGGACGTGTACTCGATCCGGACGAGGGAGAAAACGTCCAGGCAGTTCACAAAACGCTTCCGGCTCCGGCGGGCCCCCCTGGCCACTCCCTTGATGCGACCTCGCTCGGGTGTGTAGAAGTGGACCAGGAGATCCGACTCCCCGAGCGGTGTCGTCTTCAGGATGATGGCGGTAGAGCGTTCCGTGTTCTTCATGCTCTGGTTTTCTCTCAAAGACGCGAAGACGCCAAGGGAAAAATGCAGGCCGCACGAAAAAGCCCTGCCATGAAAAGCAGGGCTCGTGCGGGTGTACCGTATCCCTTTTGATTTCTTTGGAGGGTGTGCGAGCGTTTGTGGATGGAAACCAGCCCAGTATTCGTTCAGATACGCTCCTCGGGCACCTGCCTCGGGGATTCTGTAAGTTTCCAATTCAGAAATGAGAAATTTTTCGCAAGATCAAGGAAATCAAGGGATTACGCGGAGACGTACTTCATTAGTACGTCGCACAAGGAACCCGAAGATTGACACAGAGATTGTGGAAAATGGCCATTTCTGGATGGAAACTAGTCTGCCCCGTAAAGGGACTTAACCTTCTCCCGATCCGGGGAGCCGTCCTCGGTGAGAGGAAGGTCCTCGACAAACTCCACCACCTGCGGCTTCTTGTATCGGGCGATCCGCTGGCCCACGAAATCGATCAGTTCCTGGGGCTCCATGCTCTCGCCCGCCTTGAGCATGCATACCGCCTTGATCCCTTCCTTCCACTTGGGATCGGGCACACCGAACACGACCGTTTTTTCCACGGCCGGGTGCTGAAGGATCGCGTTCTCCACCTCCGCCGGGTACACGTTCTCCCCTCCCGGCTTGATGAGCTCCTTATCCGCCTTGCGCCCCTCGTACCAAAGAAATCCCTGCTCGTCGAACCGCCCCACGTCACCGGTGTGGTGCCACCCGTTTCGAAACGTGTGCTCGTTGTCTTCCGGCAGATTCCAGTACCCTTTGAAGACCATGGGCCCCCGCATGGCGATCTCTCCGATCTCGCCGGTCCCTACGATCTGATCATGCTCGTCCAAGAGGGCCACCTCGGAGACGGGCAGCATGCGGCCCGCCGAACCCGGGCAGTCGTCGTACCGGCCGAATGTGGCCACGCACGAGGTCTCGGTTTGCCCGTACATCACATAGAAGGTGCCGCCCACGGTCTTTTCATAGGCCTGAATGGTCTCCGGCGCCTCGATGCCGATCACGTTGCGGAGGGAGGAGATGTCCTTTCCCGTCTTCTCGTGCTCCTCCAAAATGGCCCCCAGAATGGGGGCAAAGTCGAACATGAAGGAGACCTTCTTTTCCTCGATCAGCGCCATGGCCTGCGCTGCGTCGAACTTGCTCATGTTCACGTTCATGGCGCCCGCATGAAAGCTCGACGTGGCCATGAAGAGCCCGCCCACATGAAAGAGCGGGAGAAGGTTCAGGTGCACATCATCCGGCCCGAGCCCGCAGAGGTAGTCGAAGTGCATGTTGGCCCACAGCACGTTTCCATGGCTCAGGAGAGCCCCACGCGGCCGCCCGGCCACTGCTGCCGTGTGAATGATGACAAACCCGTCATCCGTGGCCACGGTCTCAGGCTCAAAGGCACCGGCATCGTCCATCAGGCCGGCGAAGTCCTCATATGCCCCTTTACGTTCCTTGAGATTGAAAAAGGCCTCCACCGAGGCAAGTTCCCCCCGGACCCCGTCGATCAGGGGCTGGAACTCCTGGTCCACAAAGACCACCCGTGGGCTGCAGTCGTTCAGGTTGAAACGGGCCTCATCCGCCGAGAGACGCCAGTTAATCGGAAGGGCCACCAGCCCCAGACCGGCCGCCGCACCATAGAGCAGAAAGTACTCCAGGCTGTTCTTTCCGAGGATGCCGATGCGGTCTCCCTTTCGAAGCCCGCGTTTTCGAAGGCCGGAAGCCAGGCGGTCCACCTCTTCCCGAAACGCCCGAAAGCTCAAGGCCCGGCCGTCGTCCACCTCGAACCACGCGGGCCTTTCTCCAAAGGTCGCAGCGTTCCGCTCGATCATGTCGTAGAGGGTGAAATCTTGAATCGTCATAGAGCCACCCGTTTCATTGAAGGAGTTGTAAATCCTGTCTTTCTTGGCGTCGTTGCGTCTTGGCGAGAGATAAAACGGTTTTGAATCGGCGATGCCCGGTCTACGGAAAAATCAAACGGGTACCGGGTGGACCCCGTCCAAAGGCCGGGCCCACCCGGTAGGTTCTCGATCCGGTAATGGCCTCAATCCATCACGGAAATTCCGCCTGGACCGGGATCACCTTGGTCACGCCGTCTGCCCGGAACGTAGCCGCGCCTTCTTTCACAGTGACCGGTACCGAGGCGTCAGGCACGCCCTTCCACCACCTCTCCAGGGCTTGCCAGGGGCTCCAGCCCTTGGCCTTGAGCTTGTATCCGCTGGTAACCAGCAGGGCCAGGAGCGCGGACCGCGCCGTGATCATGGTGGTGCACCGCACCTGGTCCGTCTTGCCAGCCGGGATCCAGTAGGAATCCTGGTTGTTCACAGTGACCAGGTCGAAGTCCTTGTCGAACGCGACCGTGAAACGCATGCCGTCGAGCAGAATCGGATAGGGGTTGGGGTTCTGTATGTTGAAGAGGAAGCTCATGGGAAGCGGGGCGCCTCGATCGCCCGCGTCTCCCTTGGTGGGTTCTACGGATTTGGCAAAGTACCAGTACCCGTCGTACTGGGGCACCTCGAACATTTCGAGCGTGATGACCGGGGCCTTGAAGTTGGACTCGGTCGGTTTCTGCAAGGCCGCGCACGAACCGAACACAAAGGCCATTGCGATGACGAAAACCGTCAGAATCGCCAGTCTGTTTTTCATGAAAACCCTCCTTTGCAGCGTGAGGCCGCATGCCTGAAACGGGCTCGGGTCCTGCATTACAGGACCCCTGCGGTCACGGTCAGGGGTTTGATCAGGCAAGCCAGCGCTTTCGACGTTTGTAGTGCTTTACCTCGCGAAAGCTCTTTCGACCCCCTTTATCGGTCAGGCCAAGGTAGAAGTCCTTGATGTCCTCGTTCTGAATCAACGTCTCCGAGGTGTCGTCCATGACAATCCGGCCCGTCTCCATGACGTACGCATAGGGTGCCACGTTCAGGGCCAGCTTGGCGTTCTGTTCCACAAGGAGGATGGAGATCTTCTGCTCGTGGTGGAGCTGCTGAATGATATTGAAGATCTCGTGAATCAGCTTTGGAGCCAACCCCATGGAGGGCTCGTCCAGCAGGACCAGTTTGGGCTCGGTCATCAGGGCCCGCCCCACGACCGTCATCTGCTGCTCCCCCCCACTCACGAACCCGGCGGTCTCGTTCCGCTTCTCGCGCAGCCGGGGGAAGTAGTGGTAGACGAGTTCCAGGCGCTCCTTCACCGAGCCGGTTTTCCTCAGGTGAGCACCCACCTTCAGGTTCTCCTCCACGGTCAGATGCTCGAAGACCCGGCGGCCCTCGATGACCTGGACGATCCCCTTCTTGGCGATCGTGGCGGCCCCCTGGTGGTGGATCCGCTCCCCCTCGTACTCGATGGCCCCGTCCGTCACTTCTCCGTCCTCGGTCTTGAGGAGCCCCGAAATGGACTTGAGCGTCGTACTCTTCCCGGCGCCGTTCGCACCGAGCAGGGCCACGATTCCTCCGCGGGGCACCTCGATGGAGACGCCCTTGAGGACCAGAATGACCTCGTGGTACTTGACCTCGATGTTGTTGATCTTCAGGATTGCTTCTGCTGCTTCCAAAGGCCTTCCCTCCAGGGAGAATGCGTCAAGGACTGTTGGTATTCGACCGGAATACCGGTCCCCTTTTCTACCAGCCGTGCCACTCCGAGGCCCACTTGTCCGGCCATCTTTCCTTGAGATCCACGCGTTCCACCTCCACAAACTTGTCCCCGGTCCATTCCTGGACCAGACAGCCCGTGGTGGGACGATGATCGGTGGCCGTAAAGCTGATGGGCGAAGCACCGAGGCCGATGTCGAAATTACGGAACGTCTCGAAGCCCTTGGTCATGATGCCGTCACCGGTCAGGGCATTGGCCTTGTCCGCGCGTTTCAGGGCCTCCCAGGTGATCAGGGCGTCACCCCAGCCCTGAACCGTCCGGTTCAGCCGCTTTTCCTGCGGCACGCCGGGGTTGTACTTCTTGGCCGAGGCCACCACGATATCCATGTTTTTGTAGTCCTGGCCGTAGAACGCATGTGGTGTGGCGCCCATCACGCCCTTGGCCGCCTCGCCGGCGAGCCGGGGCAGGTTCTCGTCAAAGCCCCAGTTGTTGATGATCCAGGCCGCATCCAGACCCAGGGAAAAGGCGTCACGGATGGTGGCGGACACCGACATGGTGGTGTTCCCGTGCCAGCA
>JASFQI010000336.1:0-5580 GCA_050115555.1 Desulfobacteraceae bacterium | reverse complement strand
CAGTTCTCCGTCTCGGTGGCCGGCAGCTGATTCCACTGCTTGCAGGCGATCTGACAGCCCCGGCAGCCGGTACACAAGGTCGTGTCAATAAAGAACGCCTTTCCAGTCATCAGATCACCTCCCTTACTTCTTTCTTACGTTGACCATGAAGGCCTTGGTTTCAGGAATCCGGGTATTGGGATCGCCCGTGGAGGGCGTCAGCAGATTGGCGGAATCCCCCCCGTTCTTGGGGTGCACCCACCCGAAATGCCACGGCAGACCCACCTGGTGAATTTCGTGGCCCTGGACCTTGAAGGGGCGGAACCGGATCGTGACAATGGCCACGGCCTCCACCTGCCCGCGGGCGGACTCTACCACGACCTTTTCGCCGTTCTTGATCCCTTTGGCCTTGGCCAGTTCCTGACTCATCTCCACGAAGAGCTGGGGTTGGGCCTCCAGCAGCCAGGGCTGCCAACGGGTCATGACGCCCGTCTGCCAGTGCTCGGATACCCGGTACGTGGTGCCCACAAAGGGGTACCTCGGATCGCAGGTACGGTACACATCGGCGTCGGTGCCGTAGGTGGGCGCCACCGGGCTCGAAAGTTGGCTCGAGAGCAGGTTCTTCTCGACCGGGCACTCCATGGGCTCGTAGTGCTCGGGAAACGGTCCATCGGCCCGGCCCGGCCCGAAGACGTGCGCGTGCCCTTCGGGCTTCATGATAAAGGGATACTTGGTGTTCGGATTCGGAGAGCCGTCTGCCTTGAGCATGGGAGGCCACCCCCCGTCCGGCACGTCGCCGACCCATCCCCCCTTGCCTCCTTTGGCGGAGGCATCCCAGCGGATCACGGGGTGCTCGGTGTCCCACGGCTTGCCGTAACGGTCCACCGAGGCACGATTGTAGATGATCCGTCGGTTGACAGGCCAGCACCAGGCCCATTCCAGGTTCAGGCCGATGCCCGAGGTCTCCCTTTTTCGCCGTGCGGCCATGTTCCCCTTCTCGGTGTAAGAACCGCAATAGAGCCAGTTGGCACTGCTGGTGGAGCCGTCTTCCTGCAGAAAGGCGAAGCTGGGAACGAGTTCTCCCTTCCGATACGTTTTCCCCTTCACCGTGACGTCTTTCAGGAAGTAGCCGTTGATCTCTTTGGCCATCTTGTGGGGATCGAAGGCGCCTCCGCTGGTGTAGTCCCATTTCAGGTTGAGAATGGGCTCAGGAAACACTGCCCCGCTGTCCTTTTCGTAAAGGTTGCGAACCTTTTCGAAAAGCTCGATCAGGATATCCCCATCCGGCCTAGCACTTCCGGGCGGCTCGGCCGCCTTGTACCTCCACTGCATCCACCGTCCGCTGTTGGTGATGGAACCCTCCTTCTCGACGGAAACCGAGCAGGGGAGCATGAAGACCTCCGTCTTCACCTCGCTGGGGTTCATACCCGGCCCCTTCCAGAACGACCCCGTCTCGTTGTCAAAGATGTTCACATTGACCATCCAGTCCAGGTTGGCCAATGCTTTCCGTGTCTTGTTGGAGTGTGCGCCGGAGCCGGCGGGGTTCATGCCCCACGCGAAAAGCCCCTTGAATTGGCCCTGGTACATCGCGTCAAAGAGATCCAGCCAGGAGTACGTCTTTCCGGCGTCCAGCTTGGGCATCCATGCGTAGCCGAAGGCGTTCTCCGTGGTGGCCTTGTCCCCGAAATAGGACTTCAGGAGGCTGACCATGTACTTGGGCTCGTTCTGCCACCAGTTGGCGCTCAGGGGGTCCTTGCTCTGGGGCCTTCTGGCCAGGTAGTCCTGGAGCTTGGGCCACTGGGTGCTCGGCGTGGCCAGGTACCCGGGCCAGATGTGGAAGAGGAGGCAATGGTCCGTGGACCCCTGCACGTTGGACTCCCCACGAAGGGCGTTCACACCGCCGCCCGCGACCCCCATGTTTCCGAGAAGAAGCTGGATCATGGCCATGGCGCGGATGTTCTGCACCCCGACGGTGTGCTGGGTCCATCCCATGGCGTACATGATGGTCCCGGCCTTGCCCTTCTGGCCCGTGGACGAGTACATCTCGTAGACCTTCTCCAGATCCTGCTTGGAGGTCCCGGTCACGCCGGAGACCGTGTCCAGGTCGTACCGGCTGTAATGCGTCTTCAACAACTGAAAGACACACCGGGGATGTTCCATGCTTCGATCGGTCTTGGGCACACCGTTCTCATCCTTCTCGAATGCCCACTGGCTCTTGTCGTACTTTCTCGCTTTGGCGTCATATCCGGAAAACACCCCATCCTCGAATCCAAAGCTCTCCTTCACGAGAAAGGAGGCATTGGTGTACCACGCGAGGTACTCCTCGAAGTACTTCTCGTTGTCCAGAATGTACTTGATCATGCCGCCGAGGAAGGCGATGTCCGTCCCCGATCGAAGCCTGGTGTAAAAATCGGCCTTCGAGGAGGTCCGCGTAAACCGGGGATCCACGCTGATGAGCTTCCCCCCCTGTTTCCTCGCCTCGGTAACCCACTTGAAGGAGATGGGGTGGTTTTCCGCCGCGTTGGATCCCATGATCAGAATACAGTCACTGTTTCGAATGTCGATCCAGTGATTCGTCATCGCACCGCGCCCGAACGACTCTGCCAGAGCCGCAACCGTGGCGCTGTGTCAGATGCGGGCCTGGTGCTCGATGTACACGAGCCCCAAGGCCCTCATCATGGCCTGAATCAGCCAGCACTCCTCGTTGTCCAGCGCGGAGCTCCCGACGCTGGCGATGGCGGTCGTTCGATTGACGATTTCCCCTTTTTCATTCTTGTGCGTAAAGCCGGCATCCCGGTCCCTCTTGACGCGCTTGGCGATTTCTTCCAGCGCCCAGTCCCAGGACACCTCCTGCCAGTCGCTCGCGTTCGGCGCCCGATACAGGGGCTTGGTGAGACGATTCTCGTTGTTGACCAGCTGACTCAGGGCCGCGCCCTTGGAGCACAGGGCCCCCTCGTTGATCGGATGATCGGGATCCCCTTCGATGTTGATGATCTTTCCGGCACCGGCCTTACCGGTGTGGACGATCAACCCGCAACCGACGGCACAGTAGCAGCAGATGCTCGTGGTCTCGTTGGCAAAACGAATCTTCAGGGTCTGCGCATGAGACCGGACGGGCCTCAGATCCAACCCCAGGCCCAGGGCTGCTACGCCTGCCGCGGAAGCCCCACTGATTTTGAGAAAATCACGGCGCGTAACGTTCATGTCTCCTCCTTCCTGAGAGTGCTTCGACTCCCCACTGCCGGCGGCCTGCGCAGGGCAGGCGCGTTCAATGGAAAACCACCAACCTCATCAAAAAAGGGTGTTCCCCGTGACCAGCGGGTCCAACCACTCCGTATCGACGGTTTCGAAAGACCCGCCTGATCATGCGGGCAACGCGGTACCGAATTGAAATGTTGGGGGTACATCTCCTGATTCAGGGTCTCTTACGGCTCCGTTAACAGGAGAAGGAGCATGATCCGCAGGAGAAGGAAAAGGAGAGCGGCAAGATATCGATCCCTGCCAGCATGGATCGGTCGGGCTACCCGCGGCACATCGTGAAAGCGTTTGGAGCCGGAAAGCGTTTTTCCTGCCCCGTCCCAGGGACCTTCCGGGAAAACGGGGTGTCCTTCTTCGCCTCCCCCCAGTGGGGCTCTGCAGGGGCTCTCCCCTGCCTGCGGGGAGCTACGATACCTTACTATTATATTAGGAATTGTTTACCTGGGTTTGTCAAGCGAAACATGCCAATTTTGTCAAAAAATTCAAATAGATAATTATGTCAAGCTTGATATAAGGCGGAATGACAGCGCCGCCTTGATTGGATCAATCAGGGGGAAAGAAAGGAAGTCCGAGGGGTTGGAAAGGCCCTTAGAGAGGAATGCGCGAGCGAAGCGTTTTCAATAGGAACCCGGGTTCAATCCGCTTGAACGGTAGGGGGTTTGCTCACATGGAATCCCATGGCCTGAACGGTCTGCCGATCCCCGGGCTGATTCCGTTCGCAGAGGTAACCCGCGAAGCGCTTCCTCAGGTCTTCGGGCGCCTTCTGAAGGAGATCGCTCTTTGCAGTGATCGACCGGGGCCGGATCTCGATGACCCGGCAGGCCTTGAACCCGGGCATGTCCGGCGTGACGGGCGGCAGGTCCCGGTCCGGTTCATGCTTGCGGACCAAGGCGTTCAGGGCCTCGATTTTCAAGGCTTCGTTCTCCACCACGGCGGCGCTGCCCCGAAGGATGACGCAGTGGTAGAGCTGGTGCTGCTGGCAGATCGGACGGGTCGGATCGAACCCGACATCGAAGGCGGCCAAAGGGACGTCCACCTCAAAGCACACCCGCGCGTCCCTTGCCAGGTTGTCCAGCTTCTCTCCCTTGGGGGCACAGTGGAAGTAGATGTTCTCATCCAGGCGGACAAAGTTCACCGGCGTGATGTACGGGTAGCCGTCCAGCCCGACCGTGGCAAGTCTCCCTATGTTCGTGGAATCGAGGATGCGCTGAATCTCCGCCGAATCCGTGACCTCGCTTTGGCTGCGCCTCATCGGCTCGTTCCCCTTTTTCCATGCGTCGATTCCCCTCCTCGCTCCAACCTCAATTGGAGGGAATCCTCTTTCTCCTTCACTGCCGGCCCCTGTCCGCCTTCCCCGCCGAACGCCGTTCAGGCCCCTTCGGAGAGTACGGGCTCGATCCGCTCGAGGGCCCAGTCGATATCCTCTTTTCGAATCGGCAGGGGTGGGGCGAACCGAATGGTGTTCTCGTGGGTCTCCTTGCACAGGAGCCCCTCGCTCATAAGCTTTTCGCAGAACCGGCGGGCTCCTCCGGCCTCGGGGAGAAGCTCCACGCCGATCAGGAGGCCCTTGCCCCGGAGTTCCTTGATCCACGGGCTTCGAATCCGTCCGAGCTGCTCGAGAAAGTAGGCCCCCATGTCCGTGGCGTTCTCGATCATTCCTTCCTCGATGAGCACCCGAAGGGCGGCCCGCGCCACAGCGCAGGCCAGGGGATTGCCTCCGAAGGTGCTTCCGTGCTCTCCCGGCTGAATCACGCCCAAGACCTCGGTGTTCGAGAGCACGGCGGAAACCGGGTAGAAACCTCCGGAGAGCGCTTTACCGATCAGGGTCACGTCCGCCTCGATGCCCTCGTGCTCCTCGGCCAGCATGGCCCCGGTCCGGCCCAGGCCGGTCTGAATCTCGTCCAGGACGAGCGTCACCCGCTCCCGCGTGCAAATCTCGCGCACGTCTCGCAGGTATCCAGAGGGAGGCATGATCACACCCGCTTCCCCCTGAATCGGTTCGGCCAGGAAGGCGACCGTGTTGGGCGTGATGGCCGCTTCCAGTGCCGCCGCGTCCCCGTACGGAACATTCTTGAAGCCCGGCGTGTACGGACCGAACCCTTTCCGGGTCTGGGGATCCGAGCTGAACCCCACGATCGTGATGGTCCGTCCGTGAAAATTTCCGTCGCACACGATGACCTCGGCCTGGTCCCCAGGCACGCCCTTGACCTCGTACCCCCACTTTCGAACGGCCTTGATCACGGTCTCCACGGCCTCGGCCCCGCTGTTCATGGGAAGGACCTTGTGCGAGTTCGTGAGCCGACAGAGGTCTTCGTAGAAGGGACCGAGCTGATCGTTTCGAAA
>JASFQI010000335.1:0-5600 GCA_050115555.1 Desulfobacteraceae bacterium | reverse complement strand
CGACGACGACCGCACGGACGTCATCGCTTTCTATGTGGAAGGGTTCGCCCGAAACGAGGGACGCGCCTTTGTGCTCGCGGCCTGCGACTGTCCCAAGCCCGTGATCGTGCTCAAGGCGGGCAAGAGCTCCGGCGGGAGCCGGGCGGTCTCCAGCCACACGGCCTCCATGGCCGGGGACTACCGGGTCTTCTCCTCGGTCCTGGCCCAGCACGGGGTGGTGGAGGCGAAAAACGAGTACGAGCTCGTGGCCTTTTGCGAGGCCCTGAGCTACTACCCCCGGTCCATTGAGGGCCGGGTGGGGATCGTGACCGGGAGCGGCGGACACGGTGCCATCGCCGTGGATACCTGTGCCTCCCACGGGCTCTCCGTGCCGGACCTGGACGACGCACTCCAGGAGGCGATTCGGGCCAGGCTCTCCCCCAGCATTCGGGGGATTGCATCCCTGGGGAATCCCATGGACCTGACCGGAAGCGCCCTGGACGACGATTTCTACGCCTCCGTGGAGCATCTGAGCCGGGTGGAAGACATCGACTGCATCCTGGTCCTCCTCCTTCCCTACCTACCTGGAATCACTTCGGATCTCGGAGCCCGCCTGAGTCAGATCACTCATCACACGGGCAAACCCATTGTGGCCTACGTGCCTCACGTGGACAAGTACCGCATGCTGATCGACGGGTTCGAGCTCAACCGCGTACCGGTCTCGCCGTCCATCGAAGGGGCGGTTCACCGCGTGGAAGCTATGCGAAGGAGCCGGCCGTGCTGAACGACAACATGAGGAAGATCCTGGAATCATCCCGGGACCGGGGCTGGGTCCTGGAGCCCGACGCCAAGAGAATGCTAGCCGAGGCCGGTCTGGACGTCCCCCGATTTCTTCAGACCTGCGACGCCGAGGAGGCCGTTCGGTTCGGCGAGGAGGTCGGATTTCCTGTGGTGGCCAAGATCGTCTCGCCAAAGGTCCTTCACAAGTCGGACGTAGGCGGCGTGGTGACGGGTGTGGGGGACGCCGAGGCCCTTGGACGCGCCATGGAGCGCCTGGCCGCCCTGGAGGGTTATGAAGGGATCCTGGTGGAGGAGACCGTGCAGGGTGTCGAGCTGATCGCCGGGGCCAAGGTGGACGAGCAGTTCGGTCCCGTCATCCTGCTGGGGATCGGCGGAACCGCTGTGGAGATCTACCAGGACACGGTCATCCGCATGGCGCCTCTTACCCAGCACGACGTCGAATCCATGGTGAGTGGGCTCACGGCCCGCCGCCTCCTGGAGGGCTACCGCGGGGCCGATCCCGTGGACATGGCCGCCTTGAGCGAGACCCTCATCGCCTTCTCCCGCCTTGTGATGGATCTGGGGGAGCGCATCGAGTCCGTCGACCTGAACCCCCTCATGTGCTCGTCCCGAGGCTGCCGGGTGGCGGACGCGCGCATCCTTCTCGCCCCCTGAGCTTTTTTCATCGGGCCTTCTCACAGACGTGAACCCCACAGGAAGCCTGCGCTGGCTAAAACGCCTGGCCGATGCTGACATACACTTGGAACGCGTCGTCCACCTTTTCCCTGCGATCCAAAGGAACGGCCACGTCCAGCCGAAGGGGCCCCAGAAAGGTGAAGTAGCGAACCCCCACGCCCGCCCCCCAGAGCAGGGACTCCTCGAAATCGGGCATGGAGCTCTCGAAGGCCCGCCCCCCGTCCAGAAAGGCCGCCAACCCGAGGGAGCGTGTCAGGCGCATTCGAAGCTCCGCCGACACCTCCACCAAAGAGCGTCCTCCCACTGGATCGGTTCCGTCCAGCGGACCGGCGGTCTGAAAGGGCAGACCTCGAACCGACCCCCCTCCACCGGCGTAGAAGCGCTCGTCCGCTGGAATGTCTTCCCACTCGGCCCCAAGGATGCTTCCAAACTTCCACCGTGTGGCCAGAACCAGGCCGGGGTCCTTCAGGACCTCGAGGTAGTGAGTCAGGCTCACGGAGGTCCGGGTAAAGGTCACGTGCTCGTCCAGGACCTCGACAAAGGGCGTCACACGGACCGCCAGACGCCATCCTTGCTGCGGATCGAGGAGGTCGTTACTCGTGTCCCAGTCAAGGCGCAGAGGAAGGGAAAGCAGCCCGAAACCTTCCTCCTCGCCGAGCTGGTCCACCCGGGAAGCCTTGAAACCGATGCCTCCGCCGGCCACCAGGCTGTCCGAGAGCCGGCGCTCCAGCCCGACGGCCGCCCGAAGATGCCGGCTGGTGTATGCTTCCGGGCTTTCCACGCCCGCGCTTCCCTCCACGAGCAGGGACTGATCCGGGTGCAGGAACTCGGGCTTGTGAAACCCGCCTTCCGCCATGAGGAGGTTGGGCGAAAGGGTGGCGTCCAGGGAGAGCCGCTCCCCCTCACCGAAAAAGTTCCGGTGCTTCCAGGATCCTTGGATTCCGGGTCCTTCGTCGGTGTGATAGCGAAGGCCGAACCCCACGGTTCTGTGCTTTCGCTCCTTGAGGGTCACCTGGATCGGAACCCGCCCCTGCCTGTCCAGGGACTCCTCGGGCTTCACCTCGACGGTGGCAAAAAGCCCCGTGGCGATGAGGCGCTCCCGGGTCTTCTCCAGAAGGGAGGCATTGAAAAGCGCCCCTTCTTCCCAAGTTGTCTTTGTGAGCACGAACCGCTCCTCCACGTCCTCGAGACCGGCGATGCGAACCTCTCCGAAAACGGCCCTGGGACCCGGATCCACGGCCAGTTCGATACGTACCGTGCGTTCGGCGTGATTCACGAAGGCCTTGGCCCTTGCAGCATCGGCGAAAGGGTACCCATGGTTTTTCAGGTGGCCGAGCAGGTCGTCTCTGGCTTCCAACACGGCATCGGCCCTCGCAGGGGCTCCCGGCTCCGGAAGCACGCCTGCCCCGGTCTCTGTCTCCAAATCGGGCACCTGGAACGGGCTTTCGCCCCCCTGGAACCGCAAATCCATGGAGGCGAGGGTGTAACGAGGACCCGCGTTCACCCGAAATTGGACCTCCACGGGTCGGGCGCTGCCCTCGAGGACCGGGACCACGTCGGCCCCGTAGTACCCTTCGGACCGCAACACGTCGACCATGCGTGAAACATCCCCTATCGCACGTTTTCGAAGCAGGGCCACGCTTGCGGGCGGCTTTTCCCGAAGAGAAAAGGTGTCCGCCACGTCCTTTAGCATCTGCTCGATTTGTTCGTCCGGGGCCCCCTGGATTCGGGGTGAGTATTCCACCCCGGAAGCCGAGGCGATCGAGGTGAACAGTGCAGACAGCGCGAAAACACAAAGCGCTGCCGCTGCTATGCGGAAAGGTCCCGACCGCCGCTCTGCGCTTCTGTTGTTCACGTCGTTTATCATCTGTGAAGACCTTCCACTGAGCGCTGTTCATTCAAGCGGACTGCTGTCAGGACCAAGGAATCTCCACTCCGTACCGCCAAGGGCACGACTGGACATGTGCGAGCGAGGCCTTTTTCCGCAGCAGGCCGCGTCTCCTGCCGCTGACCACCCGCAGTATGCCGTTCAACAAGATGTCGAGAGGATGTCGCGCCAACCGGCGGGGAGGGGGAAAAGGGCGTCCGTGCCGGAGGCCCTATGAAGGGTTGATGGCCTCTCTTTTCAGGATATCGTAATCACGCTGGATTCGCTCGACATATCATACCGGCTCGGTTCCCGGCAGCCGTCGTGCTTGGTCCGGTTCGATGACTTCGGATACCCAAGGAGCAGGATGTAATCCTCGGTTGCCACATCGCCGTGTAGGTGCACCTAGATGTGCATGCCGAATACCTTGAGTTCCCGCAGCCTCTCCTCGCAGGAGGCGCCCCTGTGCTCGCAGACCTTTTTGCCGCTCATGTCCTCCGTCTCGGCCAGGCTATCGCTGTTCTCTGGATTCGGTTTGCTTTTCCATTTGGGCGAGCTGCTTCTTCATCCCTCCGGTCTCCTTTCGAAAGGAGCGAATCCTCAAGGCCTGACGCACCATCTTGGGCAAGGTGAGCACCGCCACGATGGCCCCCCCCAGCAGGGAGGCATAGAAAATAAGCCCGGTGAGCGACATCTCGAGCTCCCACGCCAGGTATTTTATCTGAATGGCCGTTGTGTTCTGAATGCTCGCTACCACCAGCAGCATAAGCAGCAGAAAGGTCACGATCAGTGAAAAATACATAGTGATCTTTCCTCCCTGTCCCGGCCGGACGCACGGCGATCTGTCTTTCCCCGCATCGAATCATCCATCGTCGTGGAAGACGGTAAACAGGATTCCCCGCGCGTCAAGGTCCCGGAACAGTTTTAGGGTGGAAATCGCCTCGCTATTTGTCGTCGACCTTTTTGAGCCACTCCCGAAGGTAGTGCGCCGCGAGATCCCTGCCTCCAAGACCAAAGGCCAGGGAGAGGGTCAGGGCTGCAGCCCCGAAAGCGATAATGAAGGCGGCAGCGACGATTTCCTCTCCCACGCCGAGCTGGTTCAGGGCAATGGAACCGGCAAAGAAAAGGATTCCGTAAAAGGCCAATTTCCCGAGCCCATCGGCAACATTCAGCCCTGCGTTGGATGCGGTGGTCCGAACCACCGCCGCGAGCAGGTTGCCCACCAGCATCCCCAGGATAATAACGATAATTGCAGCTACAACATTTGGGATATACAGGAAAATCTGGTTCAGTAGATCGGATACAATGGGAAGCCCCAGGGCGTCCAGTGAGGCGATGATCACGAGGATCATGATGAACCAGTACACCAGCACACCGATGATCTCCGAAGGAGACTTGCCGATTTCTCCTTTCTGAAGAAACTCCTGGACCTTTGCTTTCTCGGTCGCGCTGTCGAAGCGAACCAGCTTAAGGAACTTGAGCACAGCCAGCTTGACCAGCCGGGCTCCGATCCAACCTGCGACAAAGACAATGACCGCACCGAGCAACTCCGGGAGAAACGAAGTGATTCGCGTTGCAAACGCATTCCATGCGCCCGTGACGACTGTCATGATTTCCATGAGACAGCTCCTTTCTCGCGAATGACGGGTTGTCGCGTTTTGTTAGGGATTTATTCGCGGCAATTCTATAAATACCACAAATTTTTAGATATTTCAAATCAAGCCCATGGCGGCGCTTGCTCGAGCGAAACCGAAGTAGTCTGCGTCAACCTGACCGGGTTGGGCACCTTTCCGGTCCAAGGCATTCGCCCCCTGACCTGTTGGGAGGCTGCAAACGTTAAAAGGGCCGCCCGGAATGCCATCGCCATCTGGTTGTTCCTGCTGGCCGCGGTTGTTCTTGTGATCGTGAACTCAAAATAGCGAACGGCTTTCACTCCCTGTTTACGTTCGGAAAGTCGTCACCATGAGGCCCCTCAAGCATCCTGGGATAGAATGACGACGGAGTAGGGTCCCAGATCGACGCGTCCGCGGCAGGGAAGATCGTCCATAGGTTCCTCGACGGCCGTCACCTCGGTGCCCCCGATGACGAGGTCGGAGACGCCCGCGCGCCTTCCCAGGGCAGAAGCCCCGCTCACCAGGAGATCGGCCCCTTTGATGAGCAGCACGAACCCCGCGACCAGCAGAATATAGGGAAGAAGCGTAATCAAGGTCTGTTCTGCATATCCGGTTGTTCGTAGAATCGCTTGCGGTCCACATATATAGTAACAGATTTTTCAGCA
>JASFQI010000334.1:0-5603 GCA_050115555.1 Desulfobacteraceae bacterium | reverse complement strand
ACGAAACCGGTCTGAAGTACGGGCTCGACATTTACTCCCCCCTGGACGATGCCGGCCGCTTCACGGAGGACGTGGAGTTTTTTGCCGGCATGAACGTCTTCGATGCAAACGCCGAGGTGAACCGAAAGCTCCAGGAGGTCGGCGCACTGCTCAAGGAGGAGGCGATCACCCACGAGTACCCGCATTGCTGGCGATGCAAGCGGCCCGTGATCTTCCGCTCGACCGAGCAGTGGTTCATCAGCATGGACCGCAACGACCTGCGAAAGAACGCCCTTGAATCCATCCGCAAGGTGCGGTGGATCCCTTCCTGGGGCGAGGAGCGCATCTACGGCATGATCGAGGGGAGGCCCGACTGGTGTATCTCCAGGCAGCGGGCCTGGGGCGTTCCCCTGATCCTCTTTTTCTGTGAGCAGTGCGGGGAGGTCCTGGCCACCGAGGAAACCATCGAGCACGTGGCACGCAAGGTCGAAGAGGCCGGTGCGGACATCTGGTTCTCCGAACCCGCGGAAGCCCTCCTGCCCCCGGGAACGGTCTGCCCTGCCTGCGGCGGAGCGCAGTTTTCCAAAGAAACGGACATCCTGGACGTCTGGTTCGACTCAGGCGTCAGCTACGCCGCTGTCATGGAAGCGCGGGATTACCTGGAAAGCCCCGCGGACCTCTACCTGGAGGGCAGCGATCAGCACCGCGGATGGTTTCACAGCTCTCTCCTGTGCTCCGTGGGTACGCGGGGACAGGCCCCTTACAAGGGCGTTCTCACGCACGGATTCGTGGTGGACGGAACGGGAAAGGCCATGCACAAGTCCGCAGGCAATGTGGTCTCCCCTGAGGAACTCATCAAAAAGCACGGCGCTGAAATCATCCGGTTGTGGGTGTCCGCAGAGGACTACCGGGACAACATCCGACTTTCTTCGGAAATCCTGGAACGGCTCACGGACGCCTATCGTCGAATTCGGAACACGTGCCGCTATCTTCTCGGCAACCTGTTCGATTTCGATCCATCGACCGACTGCGTGGCCTACGAGGAAATGGAGGAACTGGACCAGTGGGCCCTCCATCGACTTCAGGAGACCTCCCAGCGGCTGCTCCGGGCTTACGACGACTACGAGTTCCACATCGTGTACCACGGGCTTCACAACTTCTGCGTGCTGGACCTCTCCGCCTTCTATCTGGACATCCTGAAAGACCGGCTGTACGTCTCCCCTCCGAAATCCAGGGAGCGCCGCTCCGCGCAAACCGCTCTTTACGATATTCTGGAAACCCTGGTGAGGCTCATGGCGCCGATCCTCTCGTTCACGTCCGATGAGATCTGGCAGGTTATGCCGGGCTCCGGGCGCGGGCCAAGCGTACACGCCGATCTTTTTGTCCCGGTCAAGGAATCGTATCTGAACCCGGAACTGGCCGCCCGCTGGGACACGGTTTCCCGGGTACGCCGTGAAGTCACGCGGGCCCTGGAGTCGGCGCGCAAGGAGAAGCGCATCGGCCATTCCCTGGACGGGGCCGTAACCCTGGGCGTATCCGAGGAGCTCCGTGCCGCCCTCTCGCCTTTTGAGCCGCAGCTTCGAAGCCTCCTCATCGTCAGCTCCGTTCGTCTTGTCCCGCTTCAGGAGCTCGATGAAGGTCTTGCCTGCGAGGAACTCGAAGGGCTCCGCGTGGATGTGGCCCCCACACAGGACCCCAAGTGCGAGCGCTGCTGGGTCCACGATCCCTCGGTGGGGCAGGACGAGCATCACCCCACCGTGTGCGATCGATGTGTTCAGGCGCTTCGGGAAATGGAGCCGGCGGGTCTGTGAAACCTTCCATTCTCCCATGGATGCTGATCGCCCTTGCCGTGGCAGCCCTGGATCAGGCGACCAAGCTCATCGTGTCGCATACCATCGACCTCTATGAAACGGTGCCGGTGATCCCCGGACTGGTGGATCTGGTCTACGTGCGAAACCGGGGAATGGCCTTCGGCCTCTTGAACCGTCCCGGCGAGAACACGGCTTTTTACCTGATCACCGCGGGAACCGTCCTTGCCCTGGTCCTCCTCATCTTCTGGCTTCGAAAAATCGCAGGAGAGCACCCAAAGACGGGCCTTGCACTCGCCCTGATCATTGGAGGCGCAATCGGGAACCTGATCGACCGAATCCGTCTCCACGAAGTCATTGACTTCGTGGACGTACACGTCAAATCGTTCCACTGGCCGGCGTTCAACGCGGCGGACAGCGCCATCACCGTAGGAACGGTCTGGCTGGTCTTCATGCTGCTGAAGGAAGGCCCGCAAAAGGGCTAGCCGGATTTCTCATTTCCAGCCGTCCGGAGCAAGGGAGATGCCCCATGCACCCGAACTTATTCTCCATCGGCCCCCTGACGATTCACACTTACGGCGCCTTCGTGGCCCTGGGATTCGCAGCCGCCATTGCCGTCACGCTGTGGTTCGGTAAAAAGGAGGGTATGCCTTCACAACAGGTCATGGATCTGGCGTTTCTCGGCATTGTGTGGGCAATCATCGGATCCAGGCTCTTCTATATTTTTCTGAATCCCTCTTACTATGTGGAGCGGCCCCTGGACATCTTCAAGCTATGGCAGGGAGGTCTCGTCTTTTCAGGCGGGCTCGTGTTCGCCGTGGTAGCGCTGACCTGGCATCTCAAACGGCGCGGCATGTCGCTCCTGAGCACGGCGGACCTTTTTGCGCCCGGGCTTGCCCTGGGACAAGGCATCGGCCGCATCGGCTGTTTCTTCGCTGGGTGCTGCTACGGCAAGCCCGCAGACGTCCCTTGGGCCGTGGTGTTCTCCCACCTCGATTCGCTCGCCCCCCACCACGTTCCCCTGCACCCCACGCAGCTCTATGCGTCCCTGAGCGGGTTTGCCCTGTTTGCCGTCCTTCTCGGCATCCGTGCTCGAAAACGCTTTGCCGGCCAGGTCTTTATCTGGTTTCTGATTCTTCACAGCACGGCCCGGCTCCTGGTGGAGCGGTTTCGGGGAGACCCGCGCGGAATCGTCCCGGGAACCGAGATGTCCGTCACCCAGCTCGTCACCCTGCTGGTGCTCGTGGGTTCCATAGTGGCGCTTTATGTGATCAAGCCGAAGGATTCCGGAAAAACAGGCTGAAAGTCCAGAACGAAGGCCCGTTTCCGCGCAGAGGGACAGAGGAAAGAAATCCCACGGATCCCTCCCCTCATAGAGTCCACGCGTTTCTTCTGCGTTCAGGCCTGGTCCTTGCTAGGACGGTGAGAAGAAAAGGCGGGTCGGTCTCGATCAGTTCGCATCCTTTGCCGCCAGGTCTCTCAAGACCTGCTGGTTCTGTTCGATGCGCTTCAGGTTCTTCTTCAGGTTTTCCTTGTTAGGCTTTCGTTTCCAGTTACGAATGGCTTCGGTTCGTTTCGATTTGGAGGACATGGGTTCTCTTCCTTTCTCAGGCCATGGGGGCTTCGTGCCACAGTTTTTATGCCGAAGTGAAGCCAGAGGCCGTCTTCGTAGTTATTTTCTTGTGTTCAATGATCTTTATCTTTACCACAGAGGGCTTACCGCAGCACCACCACAAGCCGCCGACCATCTCCTGAAGGTAGGTGCGATCAACTCCGTGTATGAAAATGTGATGTCCGCGATTCTTTTCGGTCTTTCATATTACCAAATCATCCCGTTACGTCAAGCGTCACCTCCACAAAGAAGGGGAGCTCAATGCGTCCGCTTTTTGGGATTTTGCATTTTCGAAATCGAAATCGCTATCGAAATCGCTTTTCGAATGGCATTGAACGGTTGTCTTGAAGACATGGGTCCGTTCACAGGCCAATGACTCTGTTCAGGCTGTCGGCCTTATCGCAGACTTATGCCACGCATCCGCACGAAAAGCGGCAACCAGCCCGCTTTTCGTGCCCTGATACTTTTTTTCGATTTCGATAGCGATCCCGATTTCGATTTGGATGCTCCTAAACAAACATTGACATCATGACGCCATTCCAGCCCACCGCCGATCCCGGCCCCTTCTCCCTCACACGGTCCGGGATCTCCACACATACAGCGCAATCCCCGTGGCCAGCGCCGCGTTCAGCGATTCCGTGCCCCTGGCCATAGGAACGGCAAGGGTGGCCTGCACCTTCAGCCCCCCGGGGAGTCCGGGTCCCTCGAGACCGGGCAGCAATCCGAAGCTTTCCGGGAAACGAAAGCGTCCGATATCCTCGCCCCTTGGAGCCAGGGCAAAGATCGGCAGATTTCCGCCGACCATCTCCTGAATGGAGGGCCCTGCCTCCATCTCCACTCGAAACAGTGCGCTGCCGGCGGCCCGAACGGACTTGGGATGAAACGGATGGGCCGCCTCTTTCAGCAGGACCGCTCGATCGACCCCGAAGGCGGCTGCGGATCGGAGAACCGCTCCGACATTGGCCGGGTCCTGAAACGGCACGAAAAGCGTACACCCCTGTCGGTATTGCCCCGGGACCCAGATGGGGAGGGCCTTGGCGCGAACCAGCAGGATCGGCTGATGTGTGCCATGGATGTCCAACTCGCGAAAAAGGTCCGGGGCGAGCCGGAAACCCCGGATGCCCTCGGGCAGCGGCCCGGGGGGGCCGGGCTCTCCCTGCGCCCACAGAATTCCCTCACATCGATCCGGGAAATCCCGCAGGACCTCCTGCACCGCTTTGGACCCCGCTAAAAACGCCCTCTCCTGCTTTCGAATCCCGGTTGTCCTGAGGAGCCTGGAAAAGGATTTGAACGTGGGGTTTTCCCGGCTGGATATGTCCTTGTCCTTCATCGGCCCGGGCCGTTCTGGGCATCAAAAGAGCCCTTCGCTTACGGCTCCCTTGGAACCTGCGTCGGTTCTCGGGCGATGTACAACATTCGCCGACGTACCGAATGCAATGATCCCGGTTTTTGCAACGGTTTCCGGAGGAAACCTTTGCCCGCTACGAAGCGGTCCCTCGTGCTGCCGCCTGCTCGCGGGCCCGCTTTTTCAGGCGCTTCTTTCTTCGGCGACGCCGCCGGTCGATCTCCCGGGATCGTTCGATTTTTTTGTGTCTTGCCATGTTCCTCTGTCCCCTGCGGGCTGCGGCCCGCACTTATTCCCTTGCCCACCAGGGCTCTATCGAGATTTAAAAAAAAGGCCCTTACCAGGGCGCATTGGATTGCACGAAAGGAGTCGCATCCTGTATAGGGGAATCCTCCGTCCGAGTCAATGAGAAAAACATTCGGAAATCGGGCGTTAAATTCCGGAAAACCCTGAGGGAAGGGGGAAGAGGACACGACGTGAGGAGCATGGGTCGAAACGGAACGCGATTGGAACTCATCGCACTCCGGGAAAATCCTCACGAATCGGGCAAAAAACCTCCAGAAGCTCGGTGCGTTCCCGGCAAAACCCGGTGTGCGGCACATTTCCCGGCACCCTGTAGGCCTCTCCGGCCCGAACGGTGAACGTTTCACCTCCCACGACCAGGTCCATCACACCTTGAAGCACCGTTCCCATCTGTTCATGAGGGTGCTCGTGCTCCGGAATGCGGGTGCCGGGTTCCACCCGAAAAAAGGCCATGGTCATCCTCTCCCCGTGGATCACCCGGATTTCCACGCCCTCGGCCGGCTGAAAAGGCTCCAGATCGGGAACGCAATAGTGAGGCATGGTCTTCCTCCCCCGG
>JASFQI010000333.1:0-5609 GCA_050115555.1 Desulfobacteraceae bacterium | reverse complement strand
ACCCCTCCGCCCCTCAAACATGTGGATGTGTAAGTGTTGGTGGAAGGAAGACCCGTCCCAGGCAGAGCCTTCATGGTTTGCGTAAGCGATACCGCTTCGCTACGATGAGGCTGCAACAGCGAGAGGAAGAATCGAGTGCTGGCCCTGTGGGTCTCTCGGTTCACGGTTGGGTCGAGGCGGCTTGCAGGCGTAGGAGGGGGCCCCTTTCCCGGCGACCTGGCGGGAGGCCTTCGTGATGGCCGGAGTTGCCGCTGGGGGAAACCGCGGCCAGTCCCGCCGTAAGGCGGGATGGAACGCGGAGGGGGCAGGAATCCCCCAGCGGCAACCCCTTGCCATCACTAGGCCGGGAGACCGGGGGCCAGGAAAGGGGCACCCTCCGAAGACGGCATCTCCCATAGCCAGCAAAAGTGTGCATGTGGAGGTGTGGGTGTAGGACAAGGCACAAAAACCCCCATCTCACGGTGCAAGGGGAAATCGCACTCCGTGGGGCGAGGGAGTGGGGGCCTTTCCTAAAGAAAACGACGCCAGGGCCGAAGCCCCGACTCGGGAGGGAGATATGGAAATCACGTTTCTTCTTTTGCGTCTTGGCGTCTCGGCGAAAGGGGGAGGTTTTCAAACGCCGGGAGCTTTCGCTCCCTCAGGCGCTCCAGGTCCTCCACGCTCGTGAGATCGTAATGGATGGGCGTGATGGTGATCCGGTTCTCCTTGAGTGCAGCCCCGTCCGTGTCCGGGTTCTCCGGCTCCACGGGGATCTCGCCCGTGAGCCAGTAGTAGGCGTTCCCCCGCGGGTCGATCCGCCGATCGAAGCGTTCCTTGAAACGGCTGATCCCCTGCCGCGTGACGGCGACTCCTGCGATGCGGGACGGCTCAAGGGCCGGAATATTCACGTTGAGGGCCGTACCCGGGCGAAGACCGTTTTCCGTGAGATACCGTATGAGCTCCCTGCTGAACGCGGCGGCGAACCCGTAATCGGGTTCTTGAAGGGCGTCCAGAGAGATGGCAGCGGAACGAATTCCGAGAAAGGCGCCCTCAGTGGCTGCGGAAACCGTGCCGGAGTAAAGCACGTTCACGCCCACATTGGCTCCCAGGTTGATTCCCGACAACACCACATCGGGAGGGGTCTCTAATATTTCCTGAACGGCGATCTTCACGCAGTCCGCCGGGGTCCCTGAAACCGCATACCCGAAAAACACACCTCCCCGGTTCACCGGTCGGACCCTCAGCGGCGAGCTCAGAGTGATCGCGTGCCCCACGGCACTCATTTCCACCTCGGGTGCCACGACACGGACCTCGAAGTCCTCATGCAGCTCCTGGTAAAGGGCCATGAGGCCAGGAGCGTGAATGCCGTCGTCATTGGTCAGAAGGACCCGCACGATGTTGTACCCCTCCTCTCACGTGCGTCGTTTATAGCACGCTCCCTCCCGGGAAGGAAGGGGAAAGCTCGGCCGTCCTGCACCTGAGATCGCTGATGGTGCGGGTCCTTCGGCTTTCCATGGGGTTTTCGTTGCTTCCCGGGCCGATCTGCTGTATACAGGAGGGGTCCTTCCGAGCGGCATCGTTTCTTCGGAGAAATCCATTTTGCCCGAGAAACCACGATTTTGAACGGAACGGGGAAAAACCGGGAAGACCTTTACCAACGCGAGCTGGAGACCATCCTCCGGTTCGGCGCCCTCGTCAATTCCAGCCTCCACATCGAAACCGTGCTCGACCACGCCATGGAGTGGGCCGAGGAGTTCATGGGCGCTACGGCCAGCTCGGTCTACGAGCTGGACGAGGACACAGGGGAGCTTTTCGTACGCCTGGCCCGGGGAGAGAAAAAGGAACCGATCCGGAATATCCGACTTCGCGTGGGCGAGGGGATTGCAGGCCGCGTGGTGGAACGCGGGGAGCCCATCGTGGTCCAGGACGTGGACCGCGAGGCGGGCTTCAGCGACAAGTTCGACAAGAAGACGGGGTTCCATACGCGATCCATGATCTGCGTACCGCTGATCCTGCGAAACCGCCCTGTGGGGGCCTTGCAGGTCATCAACAAGAAATCCGGGGAACCCTTCACACCGGACGACTTGACCCTTCTCACCGGCATGGCTCAGCAGATCGCGGTGGCACTTGAAAATGCCAAGCTTTACCAGCGGTTGCAGGATAAGTTCACACTCACCGAAAAAGAACTCAAGAAGACTCAGGAAAAGCTGATCCGCACCGAGCGCCTGAGCGCCATGGGCCACCTGGTGCAGGGAGTGGCCCATGAGATCCGCAACCCGATCATGACCATCGGCGGTTTTGCCCGGCGTATTCAAGGGAAAGCGGAACAGGAGGAGGGTGTGATGCGGTATGCGGGCATCATTCTGGAGGAGACGGCCCGCCTGGAGAATCTGGTGAGGCAGGTCCACGAGTTCGCGGACGTGCAGACCGCGAAGCTCCAAATGAACCGAATCGAGGCGGTGATCGAGGAGCTCTACTCGAAGATCGAGGCCCCCGCCCGAGAACAGAAGGTCGACGTGCATCTTCACATGGACGAGGACCTTCCGATGGTCCTGCTGGACTGCTCCCAGCTCGCCCGAGCCCTTATGAACATCGCGCAAAACGGCCTCGAGGCCATGGCCGGCGGGGGAACCCTGGAGATTCACGTCCACAGGGAGGACGGCCATCTCGTGGTGGCCGTGTCGGACACAGGCCGGGGAATCGATCCCGACCAGCTCGATTCGGTGTACGACCCCTTTGTCACCTCCAAGACACGCGGGGCCGGGCTGGGCCTCACCATGGCTCACCAGATCATTCTGAATCACAACGGAGAGATTCACATCCAAAGCGTTGAGGGCCAGGGTGCCACGGTCACGATCCGCATTCCCATCCCTCCCGCGCGTCCGGCAGGAGACATTCCTATCGAACCGGACGGGGCTTCATCCTCGAGCGGAATCTCCTCCTAGTCCCGTCTGCTGGGAGACTTCGAGGAATCCCCGATGATAAGGCACTCTGCACCATGAACATCGTTCGCTGACCCTGCATCCACCCCTGTGCACCGGGCGGATGAGGAATACATGAGCAAGGCCTTTTCCCACGTCAGGGGACGAATGGCAGAAGATACGGAAAAGAAACATCCCGGAACGATCGGGTTTTCTCACGCGTGGGCTTGCAACGGGTGAAGCGTTCTCTTGACAACCCGCGCCTCGGAGGCCCTGATTCCCTCGTTCACCTCCCACAGGACCAGGAGATCTCATGAAGGAAAAAAAAGGCAAGAGGCCCAAGGTATTCTGGATTCTTGTCCTGCTCATCCTCGCGGTGGCCGCCGTGACCGCGTACCTCGTGATGACTCAGGAAAATGGAAGCACTCCTCCTCAACGCGAGGAGAGCCGGGAGACCCGCGAACCGGAGCCGAAGCGGACGACCGTCGAGCGTCAAGCCGTTCCGAGCGAATCCGAAACGTCCCCGCAGCAGGAGGAAGAGATGTCCGCCGAGGAGACGGTGGAGACGTCTTCGGAGGAGGGACCGCTCTCGCCTTCAACGGAAGCCGCAACCGAGGGGACCGGAGAAGGGGAAGACGTCTGTGCCGAGATCGAAGCGGACGTTCGGGACTTTTTCGAGTACCTCGACGGGAAGGAATACATCAAAAGGCATGCCTGGGATGCGGACACCTGGTCCCTTTTCACCCACGCCCTGGGCAAGCTCTCCCTTCACCCGCCGATCCCTGCCGGGGAGGGTCTGGACCCCGCCCTGATGACCATGAACATCTTCCACTTTTTCAGAACCCTGGATGACCGGGAGCTCCTCCTGGCCAAGGAGGTCCTTCAACACGAGGCAGACACCCTGGAGCTCAACCTGGAGCTTTTCTACCGCTGGCTGACCCTCGGGAACCGGTGCCCGGACCCGGAAGGCGTACGCCCCACCCAGAACGTCCTGTACAATTATGCCGGCTTCTTTATGAACACGATCGGAGGCAGATCCTACCTCTTCCGCCGGGCCACACGCCTTCGGCTGCTGGTCAGCTATTATTCCGTCCGGATCCTTTCCGATGCGGATCAGGCAGGAAGGAACCGGTACGGAATCGACGTCCTTCCCATGACTCAGAAACTGCGAGAGGAGATCGCGCTTCAACCCGACCTCCTTTTCCGTGACACGTACCTGGATCGGCTATCCAGCATCGAAGTCTATTACGCCGCCCGGAGATAAAACCCTTCCCCACCATCCCTTTTCGGGCTCTCTTCAGCCCACATCAAGGCACTGTGAGCCCGTGATGAGGGGCCTTTTCCCCTTGCGTAAAAAACCCGCCCTTACGCATTTCTCACCTGTCTTTCATCCGATCTGAACAAAAAGCGGTTCATATAGAAAAAAAAGAAACCGAAGAAAAAAAGGAAGCAACGCATATGAACGATATCGAACGCGAGCGACACGTGGACACGCTCATGGCCATCTTTGACCTCAAGATCCATCACGCACTTTGCCTGGATCGGGGTGTGTCCACTCGTGTCCTCTTTCATTACGACAGAGACCTTTGCATTCGGCGGTTCAAGGTGTTGAACCGCAACATTACGGAGCCCCTTCACACGAGGATCATGACCTGGTTGGAAGAGAACGTGCTGGACCACGACCTGATCGGAAGCCTGTCCGCAAATGAGATGGATGCGGACACGCTGTCCGTGACGGCGCACGAAACCGTTTCTTTCTCTTCTTTTGGGGCGCCCGGAAAAGGAGTCTCCCGGGGAACCCCAAAGCCGCCCGAAAAACCCCTCACGAGAATTTAACATTTCCCTCACAAAACACGAATATGCCGCCCCTAGGTTGAAAAGGACCTTGCAGCTTGGCACGCGATCCCAAGGGTGAAGGGACCAGAAAACCGAAGTGCCCGCTCACGGGAATTGAATGCGTTCCTAATCAAAATTGACGGTCTCGCAAAAACCCGCTCGACCGCCTGTTGACGTACTTAAGTCATTGGAATCGTTAGAGGCAAATCTCCAGATATCGGCTTTTTGCGACTCCATCAATATTGAACATTTCAGAATCATCGTTTTCACGAAAAGGAGAAAAAGCATGAAAGGAAAAATCGCTGTTCTGCTCATTGCAGCCCTCTTCCTCGCCGCGGGCACGGCCTGGGCAGGAAACATCGTCATCAAGGGGTCCACCACGGTGCTCCCCGTCGCGCAGAAGGTCGCGGAAGTGTACATGAAGGAGAACCCGGACGTAAAAATCTCCATCTCGGGCGGCGGCTCCGGGAACGGGATCAAGGCCCTGATCGACGGGTCCACCGATATCGCGGACAGCTCCCGGTTCATCAAGGACAAAGAGGTCCAGGCAGCCGTTCAGAACGGGCGGTACCCTGTCCCCCACGCTGTGGCCTACGACTGCATCATCCCTGTGGTCCACCCGAGCAACAGCGTGGCCGATCTCTCCATGGACCAGCTCAAGCGCATCTACAAGGGCACGATCAAGAACTGGAGCGATGTGGGCGGTCCGGACCGCCCGGTGGTCGTGATCTCCCGGGACACCTCTTCCGGCACCTATGAGGTCTGGGAGAAGAAGGTCATGGAAAAGGAGCGGGTATTTCCCGGTGCGCTCCTCCAGGCGTCCAACGGCGCCGTGGTCCAGGCCGTGAGCAAAAACAAGAATGCGGTCGGTTA
>JASFQI010000332.1:0-5623 GCA_050115555.1 Desulfobacteraceae bacterium | reverse complement strand
CACGCCGGTGACGATTCGGCCCAGCAGCTCCTGGAGGTCCAGGGATTGCATCAACAGACCGGAGACCTCGTGAACGATCTCCAGCTTCTCCCGGTCCGTGATCCGCCGGTCCTTGAGGAACCGGAACCGTTCGGTGTCCTCGTCCTGGCCCGCCACATCGATCATGTACCGGGAGACCAGCCCGTCTTCCTCGAACACGTGGCCGATGGTCAACACGATGTTGCCCACGGAGACATGCTGCCCGACCCGCACCGGCACCTCGGTGTGCGACTCCAGAGACGTGCCTTCGATCCGGGTTCCGTTGCGACTGCCCAGGTCCATGAGGAGGTAGCGATCCCCCTCCCGGCGTATCTGCAGGTGCGATCGCGACACGGACCGGTCATTGATGCGAATATTGTTGTCCGGACCCCGCCCCACGAACACCACGTCCGCCTCAAGGGGGAATTCGGTCTGGTCGAACCGCCCATTCACAATGTATAGCTTGTTCTTCATGTACGATACAGAGGAAACCCGTTGGAAAAAGAGGATAGGTTCAGGGTCGGACTCCATTCCATGTATCTATACTTACTGGTTTTCCACCTGAAATGCAAAATAAAAGCAACAGGGGACGCTGTTAAAAAACATAAGTTTCTAATCGCTAAGCCAATCCACAAACGAAAGGGGGGACGCTGGTGAGAAACATACGTTACTAATCGATAAGCCGGTATCCATTCTGCCGTGCAATGACCTCTCCCTTTTCAACAGAGTGCCCGATGGCAGAAGGACTCATGTCGAGTTGCCTGGCCAGATCTCTAAGCGTTTTGCCCAGTTCTCTCACCGACCAGAAACAGAAGAGGCTCCGTGCCTCCACCTTTCGTTTCTGCTTTCCCTTGGAAAGAAAATCCCGCGGATCCATCTGATAAATCTCACCCACACTTGCTGCGATGCGGTCTGCATCATAGCCTAGACGCTTCAAACGGTAACGACGCTCATAGGCTTCATCGGCCTGGGAGAGCAATTGCTCCACAAAATCCGAATCGCCCAAGATCCGCTCGTCGCTCATTACCTGGCCTCGCCCCTGGCCTTTCAAGTGCTTGACCTCGGTCCATCCGCCGACGCTCCGAATCAGCCCCCCTCCTGTGAGGTCGTCGCGGTGCCCCTGGTTCATTCCATCTTCTACGAATCGCAGGTATGCCGTTTTTGCCGAATCCACGGTCCCGCCAAAATACCCCAGCACATAGGCCGCGTCCTGCCACGGCCTGGGGACGATTCCCATCACCGCACTGTGCCCGCAGTAGGGGTACTCGTTCAACTCGCCGATCCCCTGCACCATGCCTGCGCGTACGGGGTTGAGGTGAATGTAGCGGACCAGCTCCTTCAGGTATGCATCCTCCTGGCAGATAATGGACTTGTACCTGTTCTGAAAAAGAGGGCCGCTGCGGTTGTGGCGGTGGTTCAAGCTCACGGCATATCCCGTGAGAAGTCGCCTCATCACCGAGGAAAGAGGGATGTTGCCCGTTCGAAGGACGAAATGGGCGTGATTGGGCATGAATGCCCAAGCGTAGCAGGCCGTCTCGGTCCGGGGCAGGAGATCGGAGAGGCGCTCCAGGAAATCCTCGCGATCACGATCCACCCAAAAGATTTTTCGACGCTCGATCCCCCGGATCATGACATGGTGCAGGACCCCGGGTGCGTCCAAACGGGCTTGCCTAGGCATGCACACACTTTACACTAAGAAATGCATAGATACAACCTTATTTTTCTCACCAGCGTCCCTTCTTCAGAAAATTGTTTTCTATTGACACATCGCACTGACTTGCCTATATTCCCTACAAAAAAGTAAGCTCTTTTTAACCGAACTTAACCAAAACAAACTGAAATGCATTCGCAGAACCGCCTTGTCTACTATGCAGGAGAACTCGAAAAGGCTCCCCACGTGGCCGCTGCTCCAATCTTCCCTGGAACACATCCGCAAGCCGCGCCGTTGGCCGGCCATCCTGGAGAAGGGAATCGGCGCTTTTAAAAAGCCGCCTGAGCGGTATGCGCCCGGGGTGTACATCTTCGCATACCACACCGTAGTGGATGAATCCCACGCAGCCGAGTGGGAACGGCTCTTTAATAAAGGATGGGTATCCAAGCGGCACTTTGAAGAGCACATTGCGTTTCTTACCCGCCACATGACAGCCCTTCCCCTCTCTGAAGTCCCACGGGTCTTTGAAAGCGGTGCACCGGATCGGCCCTATTTCACGATCACGTTTGACGACGGGTTCTCGGATATTCTCGAAAACGCCGCCCCGATCCTCGAACGATACGGCATTCAACCCACCGTGTTCGTGAACGGAGCCTTTGCCGGGGGACGGGTCTTTTACCGGGTCCTGGCCTCTGTGCTCGTAGCCAAGGGCCACGCCGAGGCCCTGGCCGGTGAGCTGAAAAAGCGCATTCCTTCGGTCGCGTGGACCACGGAGCCGAAGGAACTCTTCAACCAGACCAAAAATCACTACCACCCGTACCGGATGGAGGAGGCGACCGAGGCCGCGTATCGTTCCTTCCTGGGGGAACCGGAGGCCCTGGGTGTGCATCTTGGGCCGGAGGCACTGCGAAAACTGGCGGCCATCGGCTGGGAGATCGGAAACCACACGCATGATCACGTCCTCCTGGGAACGCTGGATTTCGAGCAAATCCATACAGCGATCTCAAAGAATCACGACTACCTCGTGCAGCAAGGCCTTTCCCCCATTCCATGGCTGGCCTACCCTGTGGGCCGAGCCCGCGACGTCAACGACAGCGTCCGAGCCTGGCTGGAGAAGAACAAGACCATCCAGGGACTATTCTGCAACGGCGGAGTCAACCTGAAGCGCACCCGGACGCAGTGGCTGCGTCTTTTTGCAGGCAACGGAGACGTTTCTGTGATTCGGAAATCCATTGAAGTGGAAACACGGCGTACGCGAAAAGCACTTGCACTGGCCGAATCCGGGCTGTGATGTTCATGACCGTTGAGCCTTCCGGCATTCCCCGGGAATTGCTTTCGGCCTGGCAGGTAGCTGGAAACATGAGGATCCATAAACGTGCAATACAATGATTACGTGCAAAAGGTCTTCGGATCGGAAGCCGGGGCCCTGAAGTGGTCCCACCATGGGATTTACAAGCCCGGGTCCAATGAAGGCCCGTTTCGGTACAACAACAAAATCTATCGAATGACCTATGTTCTGGAGAGCGTTCCGGAGGCGGGCGACCGCTGCGGGCAAGCCCTGGACCTCGGCTGCGGAGGGGGGATGTTCATTCCCGCTATGGTTCGAAAAGGGTACAACGTGGTCGGAATCGACATCGCCCACGCCATGGTGTCCATGGCCCGGGACCTGTGCGAGGGGTTGGACGTTCAGGCCGATTTTTCCGTCGGAAACTGCAACCAGATCAGCGCAAAGGACGATTCCTTTGATGTCTGCATCGCCGTCGGCCTCATCGAGCACCAGCAGACAGACGACGAGCTTCTTAAGGAAGTCCATCGCATTCTGAAACCCGGCGGGCTGTTGATCATCACCATTCGGAACGGCCTGTGCCCGCACATTCGTTTTCAGTACCTCATGAGGAAGTTCTTCCTGTGGCTCCTGAAAAACAGCGAGAACCAGCAGCTCATCGGCAAATTCAAAAAGTCCTTTGATTCGAGACAGCACAACCCCATTGCCTTCAAAAGAAGCTTAAAGCGCGCAGGCTTCGGGAACATCCGGTCGCGGTTCGCGCACTTCTATTTTCTGCCCTACCCCGGGAACCTGCTGCTGCCCTGGCTCGAAACGCTTGTGGCCAAGAAGCTCGAGAGATTGAATGCGTCCCTGCTCCGGGGTCTGGGCTCCGCCGGAATCTACATCGCCGAAAAAACCTCATAGGGCTCACCCCGCCCGTTTCCTGGAAATCCCGGACTATGAAACTAGCCTTTGTGTTAAAGGAAATCACCTACCTCAAGGCGTACATGCCCCTGATCGAGCTCTGGGAAAAACGCCATGAGATCTTCGTCCTGATCAACCACGGCAGTGTGAAACCGACTAACCCCCTGAAGCACAAGGACGCCCTGCGCTCCGTGGAACCGTACACGTGCAAACCTTACAAGACCCCGCAGGACATTGTTCAGGCCTGCGAAGAAGAAGGCACCCGAAACCTGATCACCCTGGAAGGGGCCCCTTTTTCCAGGGAAAAGGGGGACGTGGGCGACCTCAACATGATCAGCATCACCCACATGACGGACTTCTTCCGACTCCTTCCCTGGTACTACGACCAGACCCGCTGGGTCCTGTTTCACTCCGAGGCCATGTCCAAACGGATCGAATTCGACGACCGGGACCAAAAGTTCCTTTTTCCCGGCCTTCCCCAGTACATCACACTCACCGGGCTGCACAAAGAGGTCATTCTCGAGAAGTATGGAATTCCGCCGAATCAGAAGCGGATCTGCGTCCTGGGACCCAAGAAAAAATTTTACCGAAAGGCGACACGGATCGTTCGAATCCTCTGCCAATATGCGGAGGACAGAGGATATCACCTGATTTACAAGACCCGAAAAAAGGACCGGGTGAGCCCCATCCTCTGGTGGTATCTCAAAAAGTTCTCCTACTTCTATGACATCTCCTATCACCCGCACACCACCCTTGAGCTGCTATTCGCAGCGGACATGGCCGTCAACTTTGACAGCTCGGGCATCCAGGACATCCTTATGACGGAAAAGCCGGTCGTCAACTTCTTCACAAAGCCCTACCGTAAAGAGAAGGACATCTACGCCGATCCCCTCATCCCGGACCTTCCCCTGGACAGCCGGAAGGAAGACATCTACCGTGTGCTCGACGAGATGATGGCTGCCGACCTGCGAAAGGAATACCGGGACTTGAAGCTGAGGCACTACACGGACGAGAAGGACATCGCCCGAAACTACGAAAGCCTGGAAGACACGATCTTCGTATAACCCACCTTGGGGACGCTGGTGAAAAACCCAAGTTTCTTTTGAAGAAACTTGGGTTTTTCACCAGCGTCCCCTTTTTTTTCTTGATCATCCCACCAAATTCGTTCACTATAGTGATCCAAGACAATATCTCTCCGACTTCGTGCCACAAAGAAGTTTGAACTCACTATAGTGAACTTTTCAATTGACGTTTATCCATTTTCATTCACTATAATGAGTCAATACTCAAAAAACTTTTACACATACACTCGCTCGCGTGGACATCTAGACCCATCCACACAGGAGGACCCCATGAAACGACCGAGCCCGGAGGAAATCGGCCGAATGGAGCAGGCGCTTTGCCAGGGTCTTTCTCGAGGTGAGATCGGCGTTCGGGAAGCGACTCGACGAATGCGGAGGATCCTGGGCATGAGCCAGAAGGAGTACGCCCGTCGCGTGGCAGGCATATCCCCCCGAATCCTTTCCGAGTTCGAAACCGGCTCTGGAAATCCTACCCTGGCCACCCTGGAAAAGATCGCATCGCCCTTTGGCATGAGGGTGACCTTTCAACCGCCTGATTCCTGGGAGGGCATGGGATTGAAGGCAAAGGGCGCATCCGAAACCGCTCCGGCAATGAAACGGAAGGAGCCTCCCCCTGCGCGAAGCCGACCGAGAGACGGGCGCCTCGCCGGAAGGCGATGAGGGGGGGAGGGGACGCTGGTG
>JASFQI010000331.1:0-5627 GCA_050115555.1 Desulfobacteraceae bacterium | reverse complement strand
CTATCCCTCAAAGAGCACCCGGGATGTGTGGAAAACTCTCACTCCCCATCCCGCGTGCTCTTTCTATTTCGCTCCCTTTTTTGGGCATATCCTTCCCGGACCGCGAATCTTCGGCAAGCCTTCCTCGCAGATGGTGTCTAGATTCCGACGGTGCCTGCCCTGAATCCTCTTTTCCAAGCCGCAGGAAGCCTCCAAAGAATATCGCACTTGAATATGACAAAAAAGGGTATGCTGGAGGTACTCGTGAAGTTGGTATGAATACTGCATTCTCCAACCCCGTGAATACGCTCTCGATCTCTCGACAGCCCGTCACTCAGGGTAACCAGTCGACATAAGGAATGAAAAAAGGAGGGGCAGAATGGCCGAACTGTCAAGGACCAGCCTAAAACACAAGCTTTACGGACTGAACATGTTCTACCTCGTATTGCTGGGGACCGTCATTTTTTTCTTCTTCAGCTATACCTCCCTGATTCGCAATCTCTCGGAGACACAGGAGAAAACGAGCACCCTGGCCGAAGCCACCCGCGCGGCTGCTCTTTCCGCCAAGGATTATCTGGCATCGCGAACGGATTTTTCCGAGCTTGAAAGCGCTTTCCAGCCCCTGCTGCAGCACACGGGGACCGAAGGCCTGGACGTGGATGTGGAGGGTGTGTGGAATGATCTTCGAAGCATCCATGACCTTCGGGGAGAAAACACTGCCATCGAAACCGAAATCCAGGAGCTCACGGTCCAATCCATTGCCCAGTCGAACGGCTACATCGAGCAGGTCAGCCAGAAACTGGCCGATCCCGAGTTACGCTATGACGTGACCAAGCTCGAACGGCTCGTGATCATAGGTGCCAGCGTGAACACGACGTCCAACTACGAGCTGCGCCTCCTCTTCGACCGCCTCAAAGAAGGTCTCGATGCCAAGGATTCCCTTCTCTCCTTCCTGGACCAGCTCGTGGCCAACACGGCGAATGATATCAAGAGGCTGTCCGACACACCCTTCGCGGGCATGCCCAAGGAAGCACAAAAGGCGAACCTGCGCGTGCAGGAGCTCGTGCTGTCCTATATTGATAACGTCCAGCAGGCCAACGCCCTGGAGGATCGCGTATTCCAGAACCTGGAAACGGCCATGGCGCAGATCCGGCAGGTGGAGACAGATGCGAGCCAGTCTTTTATCGAGCGTGTGAAGGGGTACTTCCAGGTGATTGTGGCCGTGCTCGTGCTCACGAGCCTTCTCGGGATCGGGCTGAGCCTCGTTCTGGCACGATCCCTCTCAAAGACCCTCCAGCGTATCATACGTAACCTCTCAGAGGCCTCCGACCAGATCTCGTCTGCCTCGGATCAGGTCTCCGCTTCGAGCCAGTCCCTGGCCGAAGGTGCGTCGGAGCAGGCGGCATCCGTGGAGGAGACGTCCTCCTCCCTCGAGGAGATTTCCTCCATGACGCGTCAAAATGCCGAGAATGCCCAGGAAACGAACCGCATCATGGGGGAGGAGGCGGCGCCCAACTTCCAGACCATCAACGAACGAATGGAAAAGATGAAAAAGGCGATTGAAAAGACTGTGGCCAACAGCGATGAGACCGCCAAGATCATCAAAACCATCGATGAGATTGCCTTTCAGACGAACCTCCTTGCCTTGAATGCTGCGGTCGAGGCGGCACGCGCGGGGGAGGCCGGGGCGGGATTCGCCGTGGTGGCCGATGAAGTCCGAAATCTGGCCCTGCGCGCGGCCGAAGCGGCCAAGAACACGTCTGACCTCATCCACACCTCGAACGGACAGATCAAGGAGGCTGCTGAGCTCAACGTCCAGGTGGTCACCGCCCTGGACTCCAATACGGGTATTGCTGAGAGAGTCGGAAAGCTCATCAGTGAGGTCGCCTCAGCATCCGATGAGCAGGCGCGCGGTATTGATCAGATCAGCAAGGCCGTGGCCGAGATGGATAAGGTGACCCAGCAGAATGCGGCCAATGCGGAGGAATCCGCAAGCGCTTCCGAGGAGATGAACGCGCAGGCCCGGGAAATGAAACACGTGGTTCATGAACTTGTGGAACTCACCGAAGGCCGAAAGGCTTATACAGCAGGGCAGGCGTTCTCAGCGGACGAAGCCGCAAATAACGCTTTCACAGATAACCCGTCTAAACGTCCTCGGGGAAGCTCGCCCGGGGTCTCGCCGACGAGTCACGCGCTTCCACAGAATACCGCGCAAGGGAAACGCAGCGCAGAAGTCCTTCCCGAGCAGGTCATCCCCCTGGAAGACGAGTTCCAGGACTTCTAGCGAAACCGAGAATGAGCCCGGGGTCGAAGCCCCGAGCTCTTTTTTTTTGTCCCTTGCCGCCTCCAGCCGCGGAGTTCAATAGAGATCACCCCTTCCCATCACGAAGGCCTACCGCCAGGTCGCTCGGAGAGGAACGCCTCCTCAGCCACGAGCCGCCTCGGCTTCACGGTGAGCCGAAAAAACCGCCTGCGCGAGCGCTCGTTTTCTATTGCACTTTGACTGTCTTGCGTGCGGAAACCCTCCGCGCTTCGCCTTGGAATGGTCTCCCTTTCACCGACACTTACACCTACACAGGTTTTATGGGCGTAGGGGTGTGAAGGAGGGATCGCGACATTGCGGAAGGGCCTCGTCTTCGCCGGGCTTGTCCGTGGTGGACCCCCTGGCCAGTCCCCGCCGAACCGCTGAAAAGCGGGAGGAGAAAGCGCTACGAACAACAAAGGCTTTTTGCGAGTGGAATACGCTGCCCGGCGGGGATGGAACAGGGCCTAATCCGGCCTTCGCAGTCTCTTTCCTTTTTGCAGGGGCAGGGAGAAAACAAACCGGCTTCCGCGGCGGCCGTCGCTTTCCACGCGAATGAACCCCCGGTGGGCCTCCACCGCCAGCTTGCAGAACGTCAAGCCGAGGCCGGTGGTATAAATCCTTCCGTCGCCTTTCTTCTCCAGCTGGGTATACTTGTCGAAAATGGTTTCCTGATGCTCCGGAGGAATGCCCGGCCCGCTGTCCTCCACATGGAACCGGATCTCCCCTGGACGGGGATAGTCGAACCCCAGGCCGATTGCATCTCCCTCCGAAGAGTAGCTCGCGGCATTCGTCAAAAGGTTCTGAAGCACCCGAAGAAGAATCCCGCGATCCCCCGTAAAAGGAATCGAGTCCGCATCTGAAGGGAAGTGCTCCTCGAAGTGAAGCGATCTCTGCTCTATAGTCCAGTACACGCGGGCCATGGCCTCCCGAAGCAGGTCCTGGGGGGCCATGGTTTCAAGAACAAGGGTCAGCTTCCCCTCCTCCAGGCGGGCGATGTCCAGAAGATTGGACACCATGCTGTACAGGGTGTCGCAGCTGGTCTTGGCCGTTTCCACATACCCCCGGTTTTCATCCGAGGCCGTGTAGGAAAGGATGTCCAGATTGGCCATGAGCTCCGAGATGGGCCCCTTGAGATCGTGAATCAGCATGCGGAAGAGGTCCGTCTTGAGGCTCTCCAGTTTTTGTAGCTGGCGGTTTCGTTTCAGGAGAACCCTGCGTTTTTTTCGAAGATCCTCGGCGAGGCGTTGATTCTCGAGCGCATGTATGACCTGGCCGGCGAGCTGTATGAGGATCTCCTGCTCCTCCGGGGTGAAGGCATCGTCCTCAATCTTGTCCGTAACGCTGATGACTCCGCTCACCCGTCCCTGGCCTTTGACTGGGACGAGGAGAAACGCGCTTCTGCGGTAGTGCCCGAACCTGGAGCGAAACCGCTCATTTCGGTCGGCATCGTCCACGTACAGGAGTTCCCCTGTCCGCGCAACCCAGGACGAAGGGCGCTCCTCATCCATGTCCTGGTGGATTCCCACAAGGTCGGGATTCGTCGAGGCCACGACCTCCAGCCGCTTCCGCCCCTTTTTCATCATCAGGGAAGCGCTTCGAACCCCGAGCGCCTGAGTGATCATCTCGAGGATTTGGTGAAGCTTCTGCTCAAAGCCCAGCGCCGAGTCGTTGGACACCTCATTGACGGCGAGAAGGACCTTCGCCAATCGCGGGTTCTTGTCCATGGACAGATTACCCCCCTCATCCCTACGTACACGCCTTGAGAAGCTCCCTGGCCTCCTCGTGGCCCCGGTCGACCTCCAGGATTTGAATCAAAGGTTTTTCAGCCAGGAGCGGCTTTTTCATGGCCAGGTACACCCGGGCGAGCTCGAGACGCACCTGGATATTCATCTCATCCAGTTGCGCAGCCTGATTGAGGAATGTAGTGGCCCGAACGTACTCACTCTTTTCAGTCAGAATACGACCCAGCTTGAAAAGCAGAGACATGCGTTTAGGGAATTCCTCGGCCAGAGCCTCGAGCAGTGACACTGCGTAATCCGTGGCTCCGTTGTCCAGGCAAAAATCAGCGACCTCCTCTCGAAGCTCGGGGGTGGCCGAAGGGAGCTCGAAAACCCGGCTGAACACTTTCTCCGCCCGCTCCAGCATTCCCTTCCGGACCAACACCTTGCCGAAACGGATCCCGCGGTCCAGCTGGCGCGGGCTGATCCTCATGGCCTTTTCCAGGTAAAGCGAGGCCTTGTCGATATCGTTTTTCTGGAGATAAAGCTCTCCCAGGTAATGAAAGGCGAAGACGTCCAAACGGTTTCGCTCCGCGGCCTTGAGCAGGAACTTCTCCGCGGCCTCCATCGCCCCCTGCCTGAAGTAGAAGTAGCCTAGCTCGCGGATAGGCCGTGTGGCCTTTGGATTTTCGCGTACAGCCAACTGGGCCTCACGAATCGCCCCCTCCAGGTCCCCTGCGTCCTCGAGCTCCCTTGCCGTTTTCAGATGGCGGATCATGGGGGGAGGATGGTTTGCCTTGTCCACCACGAGAGAGATCTTGTCCTGAAGCACCTTCACGGTCAGCGGCTTGAGGATGTACGCGTCGATCTCCGACTCTCCGACCTCTGCCACATATTCCTGATAGGCCTCTGCTGTGACCATAATCACCGGCAGATCACGCAGTTTCCGGTCCATGCGGATCTGGGCCAGGACCTCCGCCCCGGTCATCACAGGCATGTTGTAGTCCAGCAGCATCAGGTCGACAGGCTCCCGGCTCAGGATATCCAGTGCCTCCTTTCCGTTGTTGGCGTAAAGAAAGCGCTTGCCCAAGCCGACCACCTTCATCATGCCGCTGACGGACTGGCACATGCTCATGGAGTCGTCAACGATCAGAACGGTCATTGCGTGAAGTTCAATCATGGAATCGACCCTGTATGCCTGATGAGAGGTGCGCGTGGGGATCTAAAAAGGTCTATCGGCACGAAAGGGCGGAACCATAAAACGGCCTTCGCAGGAAAAACGAGCGTCTCCGCCTCACCGCTTCACGTGCTCCTGAATGTACTGGATGATGTCTCCGGTCGACGTGCCGGGACCGAAAACCGCGGCAATGCCGCACTGCTTGAGGGCCGGTATGTCTTCATCCGGAATGATTCCTCCGCCCAGCACGAGGATGTCCTCTGCACCGCGTTCCCTGAGGAGATCCATGACGCGGGGAAACAGGTAATCGTGCGCCCCGGAAAGAATGCTCATGGCAATCACGTCCACGTCTTCCTGAACGGCGGCCTTCACGATCTGCTCGGGGGTCTGTCTCAATCCCGTGTAGACCACTTCCATGCCCGCGTCCATCAGGGCGCTTGCCACCACT
>JASFQI010000330.1:0-5670 GCA_050115555.1 Desulfobacteraceae bacterium | reverse complement strand
CCCCGGAGGCCTGAAGCGCCTTGAGCAACTCCCTTCGCTGCACTTCAGTAGCATCCACCACCACCCCTTGAGGCTTCCCACCCTCCTTCCCGGCCCGAAGAATATTGGGCGGAAGGTGAGCGGGCTGGATCAGGGACTCGTGACACACCACAAACGCATACTCGAACGCGCTCTTTAGCTCCCGCACGTTCCCTGGCCAATCATAGGCCATCAGAGCCGACATGGCCTCTTCGCTGATCCCCCGGATCGGCTTGCGGCTCTTGAGTTTCACCCGCTCGAAGAACGCATCCGCCATCAGGGGGATGTCCTCGGCGCGCTCCCGCAAGGCCGGCAGCCGGATGGGGATCACGTTGATCCGAAAGAAGAGGTCTCTTCGAAATCCCCCCTGCTCCACAAGCGCTTCCAACTCCCGGTTGGTGGCACTGATGATCCGGACATCCACCGGAATGGGCCGGTTGTCCCCCACCCGCTCGATGACCTTCTCCTCGAGCACCCGTAGCAGCTTTACCTGGGTGGACAGGGGCAGGTCGCCAATCTCGTCCAGGAAGAGGTCTCCCTTGCGTGCGGACTCGAACCGCCCCTCCCTGGACCGGTAGGCGCCGGTGAACGCACCCTTGACATGGCCGAAGAGCTCGCTCTCCAGCAAAGACTCATTCAGGCTGGCGCAGTTGACCTTGACAAAGGGCTCTTGTCTGCGCTTCCCGCGGTCATGGATCGCCCTTGCCACGAGCTCTTTTCCGACTCCGCTCTCCCCGAAGATGATCACCGGCGCATCCGAGGCCGCCGCGTTGTCAATGAGATGGAAGACCTCCTGCATGGATGCGGACACCCCCTTCATGCCGCAGCACTCGTCCTCGGCACGCAGTTGCCGCTGAAACGCATCGATCTGGTGGTCCTTTTCCACGATCTCCGTCACGTCGGTCAGGGTCTCCACGGCCCCAATGACCTCCCCCTGGGCATCCCGAAGCAGGGAGGCGTTCTTCAGCGCGTGAACGCTCCGGCCATCCTTCCGCAGCAGGGTGCACCGGCGCATCTTGAGGCTCCCGGTTCGAAAGAGCGCACACCAGTGCCTTCCCTGCCGGTCCCGGGCGACCTCGCACACGTCGCAGTTCAGCGCCGTACAGGGCTGGCCCACCAAGTCCTTCCGGGAATACCCGGTGATGCCCTCGAGCGCCCGGTTCACGGAGACGATCATCCCTTCCCGGTCCACCACCATGAGCCCGTCCTGGATGGTGTTCACCACGGTCTTCCAGTAACTGTTCAGCTCCTGTTCAAGCATAGCTCCCCCAAACCCTTAACAACTGTTAATGTATTTTAACACATTCGAACCTGCCAAAAGAAGCAATGACTTTCCCCATAAAAATAATTCTAATTGTATCAGCAAGATAGCTCACAAGCAGTGGCTTAGCCCTCTGTGGCACACCTTATGCTCTACAAGAGATCGGGAGAGGAAGCCTTCGAGTTCATCTCAAAAAAGGGGAGGGACATCATGGAAAACGTACAAAATGTAAGGGTCGACGATTACACGGATCTTTGCGGGCACCTGGCAGCCCGTCCCTTGAAGTACGTCAAGGACAAGGAGGGGTACGGGTGGCTGTGCGACAAGAAGACAGATCCCAGTGAAAATCTGATCAAGCAGGGCTGCTGGCGGTGCGACCAGATGGCGTTTCCCGTGGGGTTTTGATTCAAGACCTCCAGGTCCCGGACTTTGTTGAAGGGGCTTGCCTGGAGGGGCAGGTCCCTTCTAAACCGGGAAAAGGGTCCTTCATGCGCGGGGGAACACCGTGTTGCACGTGGGAAAGAAAAACCCCGACGGCCATGCCGGGAAAGACCGGTCGTCTTCGACCCGGACCGACCGCGTGCTGGACCTGAGGGGAATGATCGTTCCCTTGACCCTGCTCAAAATCACGCAGGGATTTCGGGCGCTCCAGGGGGGAGAAACCCTGGAGATCCTGGGAACGGATCAAGACACGCGAAGAGACGCCTTGAGCGTCCTGGGAAAATCCCCCTGCAAGATAGTTTGTATCTGTGATGAGGAGGATCATTACGTGATCCGCCTCAGGAAAGACCAAAAATTCGGAGACAGGGACGTCTCCTGATCTCCCCTTGCTCGTTTCGCCGCTCAGAGCGCCCATCTCGTCGATCCCCCCGCACACACCGCCCTGAACTCCTGTCTGCAGGTGCTCGCCCGGCAAACGTTCCCACCCTCTCTTTCCTTCAGGTTCTTTTTTTACCATGGGAGCGGTTCACCGCCTCTCGTCTCCACTCTTCCATTTCAAAAGCCTTGAAGAGAATGCCGTGGCCAGCCCTGACGCTTTTCTTCCGTGACGGCGTCGGAAGCACCCCTTGGCGGTGCTTGTCTTTTTGCTTCCTCCGAATTAAGCTGCCGGAAAACATTGACCTTTCGATGAGCATGACCATGATCGAACTCGACGAAATCCAATCCGTGCGGGAGCGCTACCTCCAAAGTCTCCTTTCCATCTGTGCCGTCATCGGCCTTCCCCTCCTTGCCGTCGGCGTGGGCGAGGCCGTTGAGATCGGCCTAAGCCCGGACTCTTTATTCTACGTGGCCCTCTACCTGCCGGTTGCCGTCACCGCCGTCTTTCAGAAGCGTATCCCCTTTGTCGTCAAGACGTTCATCCTGGTGGGTGTCTTTTACGCCCTGGCTGTCCACAACCTCTTTCACTACGGCTACGGAGGCACCAACGCCGGGGTCCTGCTGACCGTCTGCGTGCTCATGACCGTGCTCCTCGGCCAGAACTTCGGGATCGCATCCATCTTTGCGGGGCTGTTCTCCTTGCTCGCCGTGGGCATGTCCATGGTCACGGGTGCGGCCTCTATGAGTGTCGACCTTACCTTCGTGAGCCTGCAGCCTATTTCCTGGATCATGGCCTCCGGCATGTTTCTGTTCTTAGCCAGCACCGCGGTCCTGATCCCGGGGAAGCTCCAGAGGGACCTGGTCCGGTCCCTTGGGACCCTCAAGGACCAGTCCGAGAAGCTTGCCGCCTCCAATGCGGAGCTGGAATGCGAGGTGTTTGAGCGCCAGAAGGCCGAGGAAGCCCTCCGGGAGAGTGAAAAACGCTTTCGCACGCTCTTCGAGTACGCCCCAGACGCCTTTTACATCAACGATCTCGAAGGCCGCATTCTGGCCGGCAACCGCGCGGCCGAGGCCCTGATCGGGAGGGATCGCCAGGAGATCATCGGCCGGACGTTTGTCGGCGCCGGTCTCGTGGACCCCAACTATCAGTCCAAGGCCCTGCACCTCCTCAAGCGTGGCACCCAAGGGCTTCCCACGGGCCCGGACGAGCTTCTCATGAAGCGGCGGAACGGAGAGACTGGCTGGATCGAGGTGGTGACCGTGCCCATGGAGATGAACGAAAAGCACGTGATTCTGGGGATCGCCCGGGACATCACCGCGCGAAAGCACGCCGAGCAGGAGGCCCGAACGCTCGAGACCCGGCTCCAGCGGGTCCAGAAGATGGAGGCCATGGGGCTCATGGCAGGCGGCGTGGCCCACGACCTCAACAACATCCTCTCGGGCATCGTGAACTACCCCGAGCTCATGCTCATGGACCCGTCCCTGCCCGACTCGGCCCGCAAGGGCCTGGAGACCATTCAGGCGTCCGGCACCCGCGCGGCGGCCGTGGTCTCGGACCTCCTCACTGTAGCCCGGGGTGTGGCTGTGGGCAAGGAGCCCATGAATCTCAATGAGGCCGTCCAGAAGTACCTGGAGACCCCTGAGCATCAGGACCTTGCCCGGGAATACCCTGCCGCGGACCTGACCCTCGACCTCGCGGGCAACCTCCTTCCTATTCAGGCCTCCCCGGTCCACGTGAAAAAGGTCATGATGAATCTCGTGTCCAACGCGTTCGAGGCGGTGGGCCGCAAGGGCCGCGTAACCCTTTCCACGGTCAACCGCGCCGTGGACCTGCCCTTGCGAGGCTACGACCGGGTGCGGCCCGGCGAGTACGCCGTCCTCACCGTGTCGGACAGCGGCCCGGGCATCGATTCCGTTGACCTGGAGCGAATCTTCGAGCCCTTTTACACGAAAAAGGCCATGGCCCGGAGCGGCACGGGCCTGGGCCTTGCCGTGGTCTGGAACATCCTCCAGGACCACGAGGGCTACATCGACGTGAAGACCGGCGAAACCGGCACCGCCTTTGACCTCTACTTTCCCGTCACCCGCGAGGAGGCCGGGGTCCTCGAGACCGAGGTCCCTCTCGAGGACCTTCTGGGACATGGAGAGCGGATCCTGGTGGTGGACGACGAGGAGACCCAGCGGGACATTGCCTCGCGCATGCTCGAGCACCTGGGCTACAAGGCGGTCACTGCGGCCAGCGGCGAGGAAGCCATCGCGTATCTTCGGGAACAACCCGTGGACCTGGTGATTCTGGACATGATCATGAGCCCGGGCATGAACGGCCGTGAGACCTGGGAGGAGATTCAGAAGATCCACCCCAACCACAAGGCCCTGATCGCGAGCGGATTCACCGAGACCGAGGACGTGAAACAGATCCAGGCCGCCGGGGCAGGCGCCTACATCAAGAAGCCCTACACCCTCGAGAAGCTCGGCCGGGCCGTCAAGGAGGAACTGGAGTAGCCGGGCATTCCCCCACGCGAAAGAGGAAGGGTTCCATGAAAAAGGCCGCACTCATCATCCTCGTCCTTCTTGCGATCTGGGGTGTTTATACCCTGTTCTCGCCAGGCCCCTCCATCAAGAACGCCGACTCGACCGGCCGGAACATCATCTGCTTTGGAGACAGCCTCACCTTCGGCACCGGGGCCTCGGAGGGAAGCGACTACCCGTCCCGGCTCGCGGCCATAGTCGATCCCCCCGTGATCAACGCCGGCGTGCCCGGAGACACTACAGCCGACGCCCTGAAACGGCTGGAACAAGACGTTCTCTCCCGTTCTCCGAGGATGGTGCTCCTCACCTTGGGCGGCAATGATCTGAAAAACCGTGTCCCCAAAGAGAAAGCCTTCGCAAACCTGAGGACCATCGTGGAGGCGATTCAGGACGCAGGAGCCCTGGTGGTCATCGGCGGGGTGGACATCCCCTTCTACGGCCGCGGATTCGGCGAGGCATACCAGGACCTGGCCGAAGAGACCGGGTCCGTCCTGATTCCCAACGTGTATAAAGGCATCATGGGAAAGCCCGATCGAATGAGCGATCCCATTCACCCGAATGACAGAGGCTACGCCGTCATGGCCCGGCACTTCTACGAGGCGATCGAACCGTACCTGTAGGGGGGACGCTGGTGAGAAACACAAGTTTCTTCAAAAGAAACTTGCGTTTCTCACCAGCGTCCCCCTTTCTTCTCTTTAGTACCCTGCAGCCCGCCTCCGCAGCCGCGCGCGGGCAGGTATGCCGACCTTGGGGTCCTCGCTCCTGGCGGCTTCCTGCAGGGCGGCGGTGGACTCGGGTCCCGGGATGTTCCCCAGGGCCCACACCGCGGCAACCCGGGCCCCCTGATCCGGGTCCGCAAGCGCCCGGGCCAGCGCGGGCACGGCTTCGGCCCGGCCGATCTCACCCAGGGCCTGGATCGAGGCCTGCCGCACCGTGGCGTCGGAATGGTTCACGCATTGAAGCAATCCTGCGGTCGCGGCCGGGTCGCGCATGGCCCGGATGGCCCGGGTGGCATGCTCTTTGTGCCGCGCCACGGCTGCCAG
>JASFQI010000329.1:0-5690 GCA_050115555.1 Desulfobacteraceae bacterium | reverse complement strand
CCATTCATGACTTATTCCTGTATTTCAGCCAGTTATCTAATTCCAGGCCATGTGCGACGGGGCATTTCTGTCCTGACCCTATCCTTCTCCAATTTCGCGCCACACAGAATGTCTCTACTTTTTCTTTAGATATCAATAAGATAATCTCAAGCCACCGTTTCGGCACGCTCCTTGCTCAATCCCATCCCACGCGTCGGAGTTCCTGCGGCCCTTTCACTCGGCGTTTTGGGACTCACGAAAAGGCAGGAGAATCGCATGAACATTCTCGTCCTGGAAGACGACACAGCCACAGCGGAGCGGATGCAGGAGATGATCGAACGGTTCGGCCATCATGCTGAAACCTGCGTTGACACCCGATCCGCTTTAAGGCGAGCCGGGGAACAGGCGTTCGATCTGTTTCTTTTGGATCTGTTCCTTCCGGACGGAAAAGGACATGCGATCATTCCGGTCCTTCACCGGCTGTGCCCCGGGATCCCGATTGCCACCATGACAGGATACAACTCCCGGGAACTGGAATTGAAGGTCCGGCAGCTTGGCGTGATCACCTACCTGATCAAACCGATCCAGAGTAGCGTTCTGCTGGCCTTGCTCGACCACGTGGAAAAACGGCGTCAGGAGGCCGAGAACGAACCGTATTTTATTAGAAACCATAATACAGGCTAAGGAGGAACCATTATGAAAAAGAGGTCCCTGGCATTCAAACTCATCGCAGGCGGCGTGGCCGCCGTGTCCATCCCCCTCCTCGTAGTGGGACTGTTCTCGGTCATCGAGTCGTCCAGCGCCTTGGAGAAACTCGCACACGAGCAGGCCGTGAACGTGGCCTCGAATCTGTCGGATATGACTCAGCTCGTGATGGAGGAAGAGAAAAAGTCCGTGCAACAGCTCGCTCAGCAAAAAGCGGCGGTGAATGCCGTTACCCGCGTTTTCGAATCCGGGGAGGAAGCCGCAGCCGAGGAGCTTGCCGTCCTCCAAGACTACTTGACCGAGATCATGGGCACCACCGGTGCCTACTATGAGTCCTTCGCCGTGATTGACAGCAACGGCAAAGTCATTGCAGACGGGATCAACGGGAAAAGCCTGGGCATTTCTCTTGCCGAGCGCGCATACTTCCAGACCGCGATGAAGGGAGAGACCAATATCGGGCACCCTGTCATCTCCAAGCTCAGTGGGAAGCCTATCCTTCCGTTCTGCGCGCCGATTCTTACCCCTTCCGGGAAAGTGGCCGGCGCAATGACGTCTCTTCTTAAAATAGACTTCCTCACGGAAAAAATCGTATCGGTCAAGATCGGCGAAACCGGCTACCCCTATATGGTAGACCGTGAAGGGTTGGTCATCGCCCATCCCAAACCGGACCACATCCTCAAGACCAACCTGGCCAAGACTCCCGGCATGGAAAGCATCATGGCCCAGATGCTCGCCGGTAAGAAAGGCGTGGACTCCTACGTGTTCGAAGGCATTTCCAAGATCGCCGCCTTTTCTCCCGTGAAGATCACGGGCTGGAGCATCGGTGTCACTCAACCCGAGGATGAATTTATGGGATCGGCCCATGCCATTCGAAATGTCATTCTTCTGGTGGCCGGTGTCTTCCTGGCCCTGACCGTCGTGGGCATCCTTTTCTTTTCACGCAGCATCACCCTGCCCATCATGCGGGCCACCCAGGAGCTCAACTCGGGCGCCGAGCAGGTGGCATCGGCCTCGAACCAGGTCTCCGCCGCCAGCCAGTCCCTGGCCGAGGGGGCCTCGGAGCAGGCGGCCTCCATTGAGGAGACCTCGTCATCCCTCGAGGAGATGTCCTCCATGACCAGGCAGAACGCGGACAATGCCACCCAGGCCAACACCCTCATGAAGGAGGCCAACGAGGTGGCAAAAACCGCCGGTGAGGCCATGACCAATCTGGACACCTCCATGCAGGAAATCTCCAGCGCGAGCGAGGAGACGCAGAAGATCATCAAGACCATCGATGAGATCGCCTTCCAGACCAACCTCCTGGCCTTGAATGCGGCCGTGGAGGCGGCCCGGGCCGGTGAGGCCGGGAGCGGTTTTGCCGTGGTGGCCGACGAGGTCCGAAATCTGGCCATGCGGGCCGCAGAGGCGGCCAAGAACACGGCCGGCCTGATCGAGAACACGGTCAAAAAGGTAAACGACGGGTCAACCCTGGTGAGCCACACGAGCGGGTCCTTCACTGAGATGGTGGAAAAGGTCGCCCGGGTGGGCGAGCTCGTGGATGAGATCGCCGCAGCTTCCAGCGAGCAGGCCCAGGGCATCGACCAGGTGAACAAGGCTGTGGCCGAGATGGACAAGGTGGTACAGCAGAACGCAGCCAATGCAGAGGAATCGGCTTCCGCTTCGGAGGAGCTCAATGCGCAGGCCGTACAGATGGAAGGCATCGTGGGCGACCTGGTGCGGGTCATCGGGGGGAATACCCAGAACGGCAACGGGCGCTCTGCGACCCGAACCACTTCAACTGCAAAGACCACTCCTGCGGGCTCATCCACAACGAATACCAGGCTCGCCAAGGCCCCGACCCATTCCCTGGCTCATCGGGGGGAGATGAAACCGAACCAGGTCATCCCCCTGGACGAAGGCGGCGACTTTCAGGATTTCTAATCCTTCCCTCCCCGGGCGTACCCGGCCCCGAGCCGGGTGCGCCCCTCCCCACCCCCAAAACACAGCGAGTACCCCTAGAGCTTAACGGGCCAGGCCCTGCTCGAGCAGCGAAAGAAGTCGTTCGCGTTTTCGGCCTCCGATGCCGTCTCCGTTCAGCAGGATCACAAAGGAAACAGGCTCTCCCTGCTGCGGCATGAGATACCCGGCCAGGGAGCGCACGTCGTGAAGCGTGCCCGTCTTGGCGCAGACCCGCCCCTCGCACGAAAGGAGGTGGCGATGGGGCTGAAAACGATCCAGCACCCTCATCATCTGCCGGGCCGTGATCCGCGTGCGCCGCGAGAGCCCGGACCCCTCTTCCACGTGGAGATCCTTTACTCCCGCATTCTCCAGGTACGCTTTCAGCGCGTTCTGTGCCTTTTCCGCAGTAGCAGGAGGGCCGAAACGAGAGGCCCCCAGGGTCAGAAAGATCTGGTTGGCCATGAAGTTGTTCGAGTATTGAAACATCTTCTCCAGGAGTTCGGCCAGGGTCCACCCGGACCGATGCACGTAGAATTCCTGAAACAGGGCCGGATCCTGCTCCACACGCTTCACCTCCCCGCTCACCGAGACGCCTGCCTGCTCCAGGAAGACCTTCAGGAGCTCCCCCGCATAAAGGAGGCAACGGGCAGGGCTTTTTGAAAGATTGATGCGTACCTTGCCGGTCGCACCGCTTTCACGTGCCGATCGAACGGCCAGGTCGGTAAGGGGCGTCTGAGGCTCGGCCGAACGCACGTTTCCTGCCTTGTCCACCCGTACGTAAATCGTGTTGAAGTTCACGCACAAGGCGCCGTTGTATGCGTCATAGGGGTTGAGGCTTCTTCGGGTCCCGTGGAGCACGAGGTCGGGAGAAAAATAGCGGTTGTCCAGAAGGATGTGGCGCACCTCGCGCAGCCCCCTGGAGCGAAGGGTCTGCGCGATTCGGGCAAGCTCTTCGGAAACCAGATGGGGATCTCCTCGCCCCGAGACCACGAGATCCCCTTCGGGCGTGAGGCAAAACACGGTGGCAAATCGGTAGTCAGGCCCCAGCTCCTCCAGGGCGGCCGATGCGGTGACGATCTTGAGGATCGAGGCAGGCACCAGCGGGGTGTCCGGGTGGTGCGAGACGAAGGGCACGCCCCCGGCTTCCGACGCCATCACGGCCCCCCGGCCTGCCAATCGGGCTACCTCCTCCTTCCAGTCCCGGGCCGCTCCCGGAGCCCGCCCCGTTCCGAAAAGCATGCCCAGGGTACAGGACAGGACGAAAGCATACAGGAATGAAACCCTTTTATTCAACGCGACCCTCATGGCAACAAAAATGATCCGCCCCGGGGAACCACGCCGGGCTGCTGAAGGAGGTGCATTATCATAGGCAAACCTCGCTTTAAGTGGGGGGTCTCGCTGACCTCACTCACGTCATTCATCCTTATGTCGCTGAGCGGCATTTTTCTGTACCTGACCTCGCAGGGGCGGGTGGCATACGGTGCGACATGCCTCAGTGCCATGCTGCATTTTACCCTAACGATCCACCCTTGAAAATGCAATCACAGGTTCCATGGCGCCTCAACCGGGAGAAACCACAGTTCGCCCGTCTGCTCGCGGAACGACGAAGCCCTCCATCCCTCCACACCAAGTTAAGTTGAACAGCCCGCCTGCCGATAACGTAAAGGGTCCGTCATACGGGATCTGGCATTCATCACTTTTAAGATTCGAGAATTCTTATGAATTATCTGGACTGGAACGCACTCTACTGCATACAGTCCCTGGCCGCCGGGGTCATCTCGGGGACCCTGGGTATCTACCTGATGCGAAGTTGGAAAAACCCGGAGGCCCAGCCGCTGGTCCTCCTCGTGTTTGCGGTGTCGGAGTGGGCCCTCTCCTATGCCGCGGAGTACGGGAGCACGGGTCTGGAGTCCAAGCTCTTCTGGGTCCGCATGGAGTACGTAGGGTGCGTCTGGGTGAGCCCCCTGTTCCTGGCCTTTGTGCTTCGAATCGTGGGAAAAGGCCGGGAATTCACGCCCGCAAGCCTTGCCGTATTCCTCATCATTCCCACACTCACGTTGGCAGGTGTCTGGACCAACGGGTTCCACGACCTCATGTGGTCGGCCGCCTGGCTGGATGCAAGCGATCGCTTCCCGGTGGTGGTCTATGCAAGGGGTCCACTTTTCTGGCTTTATATGGCCTTTACCTACGGCCTTCTCCTGTTTGCCACCACCCTGCTCCTCAGGGCTTTCCTGACTGCAAGGGGCGTCTATCGCAAGCAGCTTGGCGTCATTCTCCTCGGGAGCTTCGTCCCCTGGATCGCCAATGCGCTTTACACAAGCAATCTGTCCCCTTTTCTCCGCGCGGACTTCACTCCCTTTGCCTTCATGGTGAGCAGCCTGATGTTAGCGTACGCCCTCTCTCGATACCGGCTCCTGGATCTCCGCCCCGTGGCCCGGGAAGCCGTCATGGAAAACATGGCCGACGCTGTTCTTGTGCTCGACACCCAGGACCGTCTCGTAGACCTGAACGCCGCAGCGGCCGAACGGGTCGTCAGTGGAGTAAAGGGGGACATCATCGGTTCGAAGGCCGAAGAGGTCCTTCCGGACCTGTTCCCGCTCGTGGCCCGGCACCGCAGCGGCCGCGAGATGCAGGCAGAAATTCACCTCGGCTCCAAAGCCGATGCAGGGGATTACGAGCTTCGCGTCTCGCCCCTGTACCACCGGCGGGGACACCAGGCCGGATGGCTCGTGATCCTTCGTGATATCTCAGAGCGAAAGCAGGCCGAAGCAGAGAGAATCCGTCTCGAAGCCCGACTTCAGAGGGCCCGCAAGATGGAAGCGATCGGGACCCTGGCAGGCGGTGTGGCCCACGACCTAAACAACATTCTCTCCGGCATCATGACCTACCCGGATCTCCTGCTTATCCAGGTTCCCGATGACAGTCAGCTTCGCAAGCCCCTGGAAACCATTCGAAAAACAGGGGAAAAAGCGGCTGCCATTGTTCAGGACCTTCTTACCCTGGCGAGACGCGGCGTCTATGCCGAGGAAGTCATTCTGCTGAACGACGTGGTGTCGAGCTATCTG
>JASFQI010000328.1:0-5741 GCA_050115555.1 Desulfobacteraceae bacterium | reverse complement strand
TTCTGCCGGAGCGGCTGCGGGGGCAACTGGACGAGGAAGGAGCCAACGTGTTCACGGTGGAGATGCTCTCCGAGTCCTTGGCCTCCCTCAAGGACCTCTCCACCATGGCCGGGGGGCCGTTCCTGGTCTTTTTCGAGCCCCCCTCCATGGACGACCGGATCGTGAATCAGTTCGGCCTGTTCTCCATGTTCTCGGACTCGGCCTCGGTCCTGGACGACTGGCTCCTTCAACACCCGGAGATGTGGCGCAAGATCGTGATCCCGGCGGAGCTGAAGTGGGAGATTCGAGACAAACTCGACCAGGCCAACGTCACCGAGCGCGTGTTTTTTCCCGGGCTGGACGGCCTCAGCCGCTGGTTGAAGCGCCACTACAGCCCGAAATCCAGCCCCGGCTCATAGGAGCCTGGCCCAGAGTTCCGCCACGGCCGATCTCGTCCTGGCGTCTCTTCCGGTGATCGATCTCTTCGATGACGGCCAGGGGAATGACAGCATCATTATCTTGAAAGGCATAGGGGGCATCGGGTTCGTGAAGAAGGGCGTTCGTCTCCAGAACGCATGTCTTTCTCTACCCTCTCTTTCCATAAAAGAAGGGGTTCCGGAAGGCTTGAATCCAATGTGCGCAGGCGTGCGCGAAACGAGGAGAAAGCAGGCAATCGGTGTGTACGATGGGGAATGGGCCGAAAAGGGGCCGGACTCATCATGGGCCCTCTTCGGGAGAATCCCCAGGCGGGGGCTCGAGGGTGTGTAGCGCCATCAAAAGCAGATCCGTATTGGGATGGCGATCCCGGAGGAAAACAAAACGGCCTATAAAAAAGCATGATAAGACCAAAGCGCTCGAGACGACAAACAGGATTTCCGTCATTTGCTCAGCCTCCATTGATCCTTTTTGGCTGGAACATTTGCCCTCATCTCCGTTTGCCCGGGGCCCTGTTGGGGGATCCCCGGAATCCGGGGCCGCTCGAATCCCGGGGCAGGAGATGCCGTGGAGCTCATGCGCTGGACGACCCGTCGAATTCCGATACCGTGCGGACCTTTTCGGCTTCTTGAGAGTGTAGCATACACCCGCCCTGTTCAGGCCGTGTGAGGGGCGTGTTTGAATTCCATTTTGGGGACGCTCATAAATTTATTTGTTGACAACGGCCTGCATGATCTGCTATGAGCAGTTCATGTCGAGAAAAGCACGCATTGACGCATTTGGAGCCCTCCATTCCATCACGGTGCGGGGATTTGAAGGCAGACATATTTTCCGCGAAGGCGAGGACTGTGACCATTTCCGGGATCGTATGGGTGAGATTCTCACCGAGACGGGCACGGCATGCTATGCCTGGGCCCTGATGCCGAATCACGCCCACCTGCTTCTGAGGACCGGAAACACACCTATTGCCATGGTCATGCGTCGGATGCTCACAGGATACGCTGTTACGTACAACCGGCGTCACCATCGCCGCGGGCCGGTTTTCCTGGACCGCTATCGCTCCGTGCTCTGCGAGGAGGCCCCCTACCTGCTCGAAATGGTCCGCTACATTCATCTCAATCCTCTCCGTGCCGGGGTCGTAGGCGACCTGGGGCAGCTGGAGTCTTACGCCTACGCCGGGCACGGGGCCCTTCTCGGAGGGACGATACCGGCCTGGCAGGACGTGGAAACCGTCCTGAAACGGTTTGCCGGGCCACATGAGCAGGCTCGCAAGGCTTACCGCCGCTATGTCGAGGAAGGGGAGAGTCAGGGCCGGCGGCCGGAACTGGCAGGCGGAGGCCTCGTACGAAGCCTCGGCGGCTGGGAACAGGTCAAGCGCCGGCGTGGGCGCGGAGCATCCGCACGCGGCGATGAGCGCATTCTCGGAGGGCCCGAGTTTGTCCAACGGGTCCTGGCCGAGGCCGAGGAGCGTCTCCACCCCCAGGCGGAGCTCGCCCTTCGAGGACTCGACCTGAATCGTCTGGCCGAACGGGCGGCCAAGGCCTTCGGAGTGCCTTCGGAGGAAATCTTCTCCCCGGGCAAGGTACGCAAGACCGTGTGTGCACGAAGCGTTTTCTGCTACTGGGCCGTGAGAAAGCTGGGCTACACCGCTACGGACCTGGCACAGCGAATCGGTTTGAGCCAGCCTGCGGTGAGCATCTCTGTCCAGCGGGGGGAGGCCCTTGCAAGGGAGAGAGAGATTGAGATCCTGGACAGGGAGGAATCATTCGGGAACGCCGTCTAGGTCTCGGTCCTTGTTTCCGATTGACCCCTCGGGAGTGGTCCTTTATACTCCCGCTCGACGAGTGCGGAAGAGAAAAACGATACCAAAGGAGAAATCCCGTGAATAACCGACCGAAAGTCCTTCGGCTTTTTGCCACCCTCCCGATCCTAGCGTTGCTGATCGGTACCGGGTGTGTGACCGTTGAGCCCCGGCAGGGCGTGGACACTGCAAACTCGACGGACGCGGTGCAGCCGCCCGCAGCAGAGCTGCGAGGGCCCACCTGCCGGAAAGCTCCGATCACACCCCTTCCGGACCAGGAAACGACACCGACACGCATCGAGGGCATCGAGGAAGCCACGGACGAACCGGTCCCGGCCGAGAATGTGAGCGAGGCATCGCCCGAGGCGGGCTCTACCCTCACGAATCAGGAACTACTGGACTCGGCCATGGAGTTCTATCAGGCTTCGAGCGATTTCTGGGAGCAGGGCGACCTGGATAACGCCATCGGCGCATTGGACAAGGCCTACTCCCTCATCCTGCAGGTAAACGCCGAAGCCCAGCCCGAACTCCTGCAACAGAAAGAAGACCTCCGGATCACCATTTCCCGTCGCATCATCGAGGTCTACACCTCTCGCTTTACCGTGGCCAACGGCAACCACAAGGCCATTCCTCTGGTGACGAACGACGAGGTGAAAAAGGCCCTCAACCTGTTCAAGGGACGGGAACGGAAATTTTTCCTTGAATCCTACCGCCGATCCGGAGTGTACCGTCCTATGATCGTGGAGGCGCTTCGCGAGGCAGGCCTGCCCGAAGAGCTCTCCTGGCTGCCGCTCATCGAGAGTGGATACAAGGTGAGGGCCCTGTCCCGGGCCCGGGCCCTGGGGCTATGGCAGTTCATCGCCTCCACCGGCTACAAGTACGGACTGAAGCGGGATCAGTGGATTGACGAGCGGATGGACCCGGAGAAGGCCACGCAGGCGGCCATCGGGTACCTCAAGGAGCTTCACCAGATCTTCGGCGAATGGACCACTGTCCTGGCCGCTTACAACTGCGGTGAGCGTAGGGTTCTCAACCGCATCAAATCCCAGAAAATCCAGTACCTGGACAATTTCTGGGACCTGTACCGGCGGCTGCCCCGGGAAACCGCATTTTACGTGCCCAAGTTCCTGGCCGTACTTCACATTATCAACGACCCCAAGGCCCACGGGTTCGACCTTCCCGAGGTGTACTGCCCGCGACCCGTGGATGAGGTGACCGTGAGCAAGCAGATCCACCTCAAGACCGTGGCCAGCCAAATCGGCGTGAGCTACGACCTGATCCGTGACATGAACCCCGAGCTCCGCCAGTACCTCACCCCGAACAACACGTACGTGCTCAAGGTCCCCAGCGGCAAGGGAGAGACCCTCCTGGCCAAGCTCAGCGACATCCCCGCATGGCGTCCGCCCACCCCGAGCTACGTGGTGCATCGCGTTCAGCGCGGTCAGACCCTCAGCGGCATTGCGCGTCGCTACCACACATCGGTCCGGGCCATCATGAACACGAACGGGCTTCGAAGCAAAAACTACGTAAAGGTGGGATGGCGGCTCAAGATCCCGACCCGCGGCGGTTCGTCTGGACAGGTGGCGACGTCCTACTCGGCCCAGAGAGGGATCACCGAGTACCGGGTCCGCAAAGGGGACTCCCTCTGGAAAATCGCCCGCCGCTTCTCCACCACCACCGGGGCCATTCAGTCCGTAAACGGGCTTCGCTCCACCCGGCTTCAGGTGGGGCAGGTCCTCAGGGTGCCCGCGGGGAGCAGTAGTACACCCTCGACCGGTGTCCGAACGTACCGGGTCAGGCGCGGGGACTCCCCCTACCTCATCGCCCGGCGCCACCGCATGGACCTCTCCGACTTTCTCAAGGTGAACCGGCTCACGCCGAACAGCACGATCTACCCGGGCCAAATCGTCAAGGTCACGGCTAATTAGCCGAAAACGAGCACAGGCCGGCTCCGTTGCCCGGAGCCGGCCTGTGCATTCTCTCCACCTCCCATCCGCCCTTCTTCTTTCCCACTCGACAACCGGAAGGCGTCCGAACCCCGGTAAACGGGCCCGGTCGAATCAGTCCTCGTCCCCGCTCAGGTAATGCCCGAGCCGCTCACGGCTGTGCTCGTCCTCGTGGCAGTACACGCAGAGGTTCTCCCAGTTGGAGCCGTCCCGCGGGTTGTTGTGGTGGTTGCCGTCCTTGTGGTGAACGGTGAGAAGATGGCGGTCCTTGGGTTCGAACTCCCGGCCGCACTTGGCGCAGATCAAGCCGTGGATCCGAAGCGAGGCCTCGCGGTAACCCTCCTGGGAGGCAGGGGTCTCCCCTCGAAGCCTTGCAACGACCTCGTCAACGTCCTCGGGGCGGATGCGCCGCCCGGCCCGGCTCCGTGGTCGATCGTCTTTCATGGCAACGCCCTCCGTTCGCCTGCGCGCCCCCTTCACGGGGACGGCGATTCCTCTTTCGCTCAACGTAGTCCATCCCTGCAGGGAAAGGAAGGACAAACCAAAAACGCACCTCCCCTTGAGAATGTAAAGCCAACTCGAACCCTTCCGTCTTGTGCCTGCTCAGGAACTCGCCTTCCTTGGCCTGGCAGCGGCTGAGGGAGATCCGGTCGTTGATCACATCCTTGGGGACGAGCAGGCGCACGGCCAGCTTTTCGGATTCCACCAGCGGTTGATCAGAGGCACGTATAATGTGAAGGCTTTTGGGCTCTTCCTGAAGCAGGCTCACCACACTCTGCCCCAGGCAGTCGGCGATCTCGGAGAGCAGCGCCACTGAAGGGCTGACCTTTCCGGTCTCGACCCGGTGGACCGTGGCGTAGTTCACACCCACCCGTTCCGCCAGCTGAACCATGGTCAGGCCCGCCTCCTTTCGCATGGCACGGATGCGCTTCCCCAGATGGGCCTGTTTCGGTTTAGCCATATTGTATCCTTTATTGTATCCTTTTTTAACGATTCATCGAAGTAAGGTCAAAAAAGAATGAGTGATTATTCGTCATCAATGATGCAGAAAATGTACAAAAAAGCAATATGGACGGTTTCCCTCTCTAACCCTGTTCCCGGGGCCCACCCTGGACAGGGGCTGAATGTGCGATTGATAATTCCCGGTGGCTCTGTAAAATAAATTTAACGCTCTTTTCAGCAATCGAATCCTGCGCCCCTCATCCGCACCCCATGACCGTGCGGGTGGGCGCGGGGACAAGGTCTCCCCCCGCATGGAGAAATACGTGAGCTCGACATCCCATGAAATCCCGGCCCGGAGCCCCCTCTGGCGGCTGCTCCGCAACTGTTGGCTCCTGGCCGTTCTCGCTGCAGTGGCTCTCTACACGCTGGGCGGTTTTTTCCTGGCCCCTTACGTGCTCGAGCGTCAGGCCGCCTCCTGGGTCACCGAGACCCTGGACTGCCGGCTCGAGCTGGAGAGCGTCCGCATCAACCCGTACACCCTGACCCTGGATGCAACCGGTTGTGCGCTCCACGAACCGGACGGATCCTTGATTCTCTCTTTTCAGCGCTTCTTTGCAGAACTCCAGCTCTCGAGCCTG
>JASFQI010000327.1:0-5751 GCA_050115555.1 Desulfobacteraceae bacterium | reverse complement strand
TCGAGGCCTGCCGCACCGTGGCGTCGGAATGGTTCACGCATTGAAGCAATCCTGCGGTCGCGGCCGGGTCGCGCATGGCCCGGATGGCCCGGGTGGCATGCTCTTTGTGCCGCGCCACGGCTGCCAGCTCCAGGATCCTGGGCAGGGCCTCTGCGGGTGCGCCGACTTTTTCCAGGCCGTACAGTGCGGATGACACGACCGCATGGTCCCCGTGCCGCAGATAGCCGACAAAGGCAGGGTTCAGGCGCTCGAGCGCGCAGTTCCCGGCCAGGTTGACGACACTGGCGAGGGACTTGGCGTCCGCCTCTGCCAGCAGGGCATCGATGTAGGGATCCAGGGCCGCGGGCGCCCGTTTCGGATCCATGTGATACAACCCCCTGGCTGCTTCCCGGCGGAAGAGCCCCTTCTGGGACCCCACGATCGTCACCAGTCCCTGCCACGCCTCAGGCCCCTTGATCTGGCCCAGGGCCCGCACGGTATTGCGCTTGAAGACCAGCCCTCCCGGTTGCTGTGCCTGCTGCACCAGCACCTCCACCGCCCGGGCATCCTTGATTTCTCCCAGCGCGACCACGGCGAGCTGATCGCCGACCTCCTCGCTTCCCGGCCGTCTCTCCTTCACCCTCTGAATCAGGGCCGGGACCGCCGGAGAACCCATGTTCACCAGGGCGCTCTTGGCAGCATAACCCACGGATCGTGAGTACGTGCTGCCGCCTCCGAACCCCCCGCCCGTCGAGGTCACCATAACCGAACGCTCGTCCTCCAGATGCTCGATCAGCGGGGCAATCGCCCGGGTGCAGTCCTCTCCGGCCATGGCCTTCTTGTTGATCGCCACCACCGCCTTGTACACCTTGAGCGGGCTGGGGTCGCTGCTCATGGTCTCCAAGGCGGCGTCCAGCGACACGGACGCATCTCCCTCGGTTGCATCTCCTCCGACCGCCGGCTCCAGGGGCGCTGGGGGTCCTTCCTTCGGGGCCTGCACCTTTTCGGTTTTCTTTACGGTTGGGGTCTCATAGGTGACCGTGCTGGCCTCCTGCTTTTTCCGGCTCTCTTCGTGCGCATCGGCCAGGTCGTCCTTCCTGGCGGCATACTCCCGGGCCAGGGCCGGGCCGAAGGTCTTTTCAAAGTTCAGATCCGCCAGCTTGATCTCCACGGCGTGGTCCCCTTTGTCGCACTGGATGTAGTCCGCAGCCGAGACGAGCCAGACAATGCGGTTACATGGGATGCAGGAGCCGTCCTTGAGAAAGACCCTGGCATCGTCCCTCATGATGACAGCGTCCTTCAGGGACTCGGCAAAAACAGGAAAGGGAATCCACAACATGCTGAAGACGAGTACCACACCGGCGATTGGCTTCCAGTCAAAGAACCGCTTGTACATGTATTGATCGCTCCTGTCGAAAGGGGAGGATGCTCCTCCGTTACTCTTTCTCTTTCTCCGCAATGATTCCGGCCACGGCCCGAGTGCGCCCCACCATGCCCTCGTGGTAGCGGAGGCACCGAAAATCGCGAAACAGGTGGAGGAGCTCATTGTGCTCGAGCAGGTGGGCCAGGCTGCTGGGCCTCCCGAACCGTGCCTGGTCCACGATAAAGGTCTCGTACACCACCATCCCCCCGGGGCGAAGGCCCTCCCGAATGGCGGGGATCAGGGGCCGGTGCAGGTAGTTGAAGCAGATGATCACATCATAGGCGCCCCGGGGGATGAATTCGTGCCCGCTCTCGAGATCCACCACCCGAGCGGTCAGCTGAACCCCGGCTTCCCGGGCGGCCTTCAAGGCCCCGGACACGGCCTCGGGCGAGATGTCCACCCCCTCCACCCCGAAGCCGGCACCCGCCAGGAAAACGGCATTGCGGCCGTATCCCATGGCCAGATCCAGGGCCCGGCCCCTGGGGAGCAGGTCCAGGTTGTCCACCAGGAACGATGAAGGGCCCAGATCGTGGGAGTGCTGCTCGCCCATATCCACCCCCTGTCCGCGATGCTCGATATCATCCATCTCTCTTCAAACTATACTGCCCGCACCTCTCCAGCAACAACTCCCTCAAGGACCCTGTCGATCCTCCCTCAGGAGCACGAAATCCACCTCTGCGTTGGAAGTGCTGCGCCAGTAGCAAAGGGCATCGTGAAATGGATCGAGTGGAAAGGTGAATACTTAACTATCTAAATAGAGATTTATTTTCAGTACAATCATAATGAGTGCCGAAGCCTTAGCATGCCAAGATAGGATAGATTAAAGGTTTTTGAATAGACAAATTTTGCAAGAAACTTACGATTTTCACCAGCGTCCCCTAATATGCGGAGTCTATCTGGAGGGCGTTTCCCGCCCCTTGCTCGTGGCGGGGGTCCTCCTCCAATCTCCCTGCCCGTCTTCGAACGACCTCCACGACCTCCTGCCCCTCGCCCGCTTCTGAGAGACCGAGTCCGCAAACCTCTCCCAGTGCCGCGCCTGAAGCCAGGCCGTCAAATCAAATATTCCCGTTCGGGAATCATTTCACGTTTTCAGCAGATTGCTGCAGGAATGTTCCCGATCGGGAATATAGCGACGCAGCACAAGCAACAGGAGCCCCGGTTCCGCTTCCATATTTCCGCAGGAATGCCGGCCACGGTCCGTTGGGCATCCATCGCCCTTGTTCACTTCAGATTTTCTTCTCCTTTGTCCAGACGAGAAACTTCTCTTCCCCCTCGTAGCTTCCGATCATCACCAGCTCGGCGTTCTTTCGAATGGGCGCCCGCGGGTCCGGGTTGATGGACATGTGGCCGTCCACCTTCACGGCGACCACGGAGCAACCGGTTTTTTCACGGATCGCCGCCTGGACGAGGCTCTTGCCCACGAGCACAGGCGGAGCCGGCAGCCGGAAGACGTTCAGTCCCTCGGCCAGCATGAGGGTGTCCTCTTTTCTGAGAAAATTGAAAATCGCCGTGGCGCCCAGGGTGGAGTAGGACATCACGAAATCCGCGCCCGCGCGATGGAGGGTGGAGACATTGCGCTCCAGACTCGACCGGCTGAGAATCTGCATGTCCGGTCTCAGGCTCCGCAGGTACTTGGTGAGGTAGATGTTGGTGGCATCGTCGTGCGTGGTGATGAGGGCGGCCGGTGCTTCCTCGACCCAGGCCTTTTGGAGGGTACGGATGTCCGCGGCGTCCCCCAAGACGTAGTTTTCGCCGCTCCGGGCCTTTCGCGCGTTCTTCTCCACGATCAGGAAGGAGATCTCCCTCTCCTCAAATTGCTCCGCAATGGTCTGCCCGACCCGTCCCCCTCCGATGATGAGGACGGGGTTCTCGGTCAGGCGGCCGACGTGGTAAAAGGAGAAGGCCTCGTCAAAGGCGGCAAGGCTTTCTTCGGTCCCTGCCAGCAGCAGCACGCTGTTCTTGTGAATCAGGCTCTCGGCGGTGGGGATGCTGAACTGTCCGCGCTCCCAGACCCCCACCACGCTCAGACCGTACTTTTCCCTGAGGCGGCAGTCCGCGACCCTCTTCCCGACCAGGAGTGTTCCCAGAGCCGGGAACTCGGCCAGGACCAACTCGTCGAACCGGCTCATGATCGTGGACCGGCGGTCCCCGCCGATGGTCCAGGTGGCCAGGGAATGACCCAGCATGTCGTAGAGCTGAAGCACCCGCGTGCTGCCGGCCATCTCCAGGATGTCCACGGAATAGGGCGAATCCGCCGTGGTCACGATCGGGACGTGCTCGTTCTGCTCCCGGACGGTAAAGGCAATGTTGGTGTTGATCTCGTCCTGATTCGTGGCCACCACCAGTATGGCCTGATCGATGCGCATTTTTCTGTACGTCTCGGGATCGTCGATGTCTCCGACCGCCACCCGAAGGCCCATGTCGTGGAGCTCGAGCGCGCGCGGGAGATCGCTCACGACCAGGACATACGCATAGCGGTGGTTCTTCAACTTCTCGATGAGCGCCGTGGTCACGGAATCATAGGAGGTGATAATGACGTGCCCCCGGGTCTCCGGCGGAAGCTCCTTGGGTGCGCGGTTCCTGGCTTCGGCCTCGATGAGGGGCGCGTAGAAGAACTTGATGAACGTGAACGGAAGCAGGGTGAGCAGATAGACCACTCCTGTGACGAGAACCACGATGGAAAACAAGCGCCCCAGGTCCGTGTGAAAGGTGATGTCCCCGAAGCCCAGGGTGGTCATCACGGTGAGGGTCCAGTAGATGCCGGTAATCCAGGAATAATCCTTGCCCTCGTGGGCCATGATGAAGTGGAAGGCAATGCTGTAGATGATCACCAGGACGAACAGGACCAGGAGGAACTTGAAAAGGAGGCGAAGGTTTCGCTTCACTCTCTCGTCGTTTGCAAAATACCCCATGAAGGACGAATGATACTTCATGCCTTTTCCCCTCCCAGAGCCTGCTCCCGTTCTTCTATCCACGCGCCCTGACTTACAATGGATGGTCTCGCAAAAAACCCGCTCGCCCGCTGTGGGCTGCGCTGTAAGGCCTTGAAAAGGCTTCGCTCGCGCACATCCATCGCCTGATCGCGATGCTCCTCGATATCCTCCATTCCCTTTCAGGCTAACCTGACCGCGCCTTTCCGGCAACAACTCCGTCAAGGACCGGGCGAGAAATTCGTGAGATCAGCGCCGAGGTGAGACCGGTCTTTTTCTCTTGACCCACAGAGAAAACGGAAGCCCCTGTAAATCTCCCCTTTTTTAGTGCCACACAAAAGGAGTGATGAAGGATTGACTGTCCTTTCCCGAGGATGGGATGGGAGTGCCGTTGCCTGAACACCGTGAAGCCAAGGGGAAGGAAAGAAGGGCCTCTCCTTTTTCATTCAGCACGACTCCGGATGTTGGACCGGATCCATTTCCAGGGGATGAACATGGAGACCTTCCGTTGATAGGCCTTGTATGGCTCGCCAAACGCCCGGAGCAGTTTTCGTTCCTCCAGGCAGGCCCCGATGACGAGGTAGGCCGTCAACACGAAATTGGTGAGGAGGGAGGCCGCGTTCCAGGGCCTTGCCCAGATCAGGAGAATGGCCCCGGCATACCAGGGATGCCTTAGCACGCCGAGCACGCCGCTGGACGTAATCGCACAGCCGTCCCCCAGGAGGGTGCAGCTCGCGCCTTCCCGGATCTGATTGATCCCCAGAAACTGACCCGGGCTGTAGTGACGGGATCCGCTGACAAACAGGATGCCGGCCCCGGCCAGGAGGAGACCCTGCCCGATCCGCCAGGGTCCGTGCCAGGCGAAGAAGGATTCGCTTTTGAGGGAAAGGCTGTACAGGGCCACCGGGACAACCGTCAGAAACGAAGTGAGGTTATAAAGAAGACGGTAGTATGGAAAATAAGGGCCCATGCGCCGACCCAGATACGCGGTGACGGTCGTGGAAACCAGGACGCTGTGGAGCGTGCACCATAGCGACCAGAGGACGATCAGCAGGAAATAGTCCATGGCTTCTCCCGCCACGGGGTGCTGTACGGATCGGCTTTCGACCCTTGCAAAGGAAACGCCATGATGATGTCTAGGTGTGCGACACGGCGCGCGGCGCGTCCTCGCGCTCCTCCCCGGACGAGGACAAGACGATTCCCGTTCGCCGGCCGGAAGTCGATTCCAGGGACGGCGTGCGCTTTCGGCTGATGTCCGGCCGGACGAACCGGACGGCGCAGCGGAATGGGCCCTACATGCCGCCGACAGCCGGCGCCAGGCCCACCTGGTCCCCGGGCTTCAGCACCGTGTCAAACGTCACGACCCTTCCGTTTACAAACGCGATCTTCAGGTTCTCCTTGTCCACGCCCGCAGCCTGA
>JASFQI010000326.1:0-5799 GCA_050115555.1 Desulfobacteraceae bacterium | reverse complement strand
AGAATGTGTTTTCCATACCGGCGGTGCTCGTCCCCTCACGCTGGATTTCTCTGCTCTACTTTTGACGGTCTCGCAAAAACTTGCTCGAACGCCTGTTGGCCACACTTAAGTCCCTGGATTCCTTGGAGGCCGTTCTCTAGCTCTCTGCTTTTTGCGACTGCATCACTTCTCTTTCTCCAAAGGGGCCTTTTTTTTGCATTCTTCGCACAAAAAGCCGTACTCAGGAATCTCATGCTTCACAATCACATCCGATTCCGTCGGATAATTCGAGCAGTCTTTACTCCAGTGCCACCTTTCGCTGTTTTGCCTTCTGCGAAATTCCATGATCACCCTCCCTTCATCCCTTTCATGGCCTCTTGGACACTTTGCCCGCCCAAAGTAATCGCATACATGGCGTTGCACATCCCGATGGCCTCCTCCAGGGATTTTTGATAGATGTTACGACCGGTTGCGTTGCCTGATGCACCGCTTACAAATAGTTGATCATGGAGTCTTTGTTGAAATTGCTTCTCGTCTATACTCGAGCCGCCCGCGCAAACCACATGGATAGGTTTCCTCAAATAATGCCCTGAACGGGAAAGACGGCCATTCGCGCGCCCGTATCCCGAATTCGGGCCGGGTGTTTTCCTTTGATGGGGCCTGGCCCCGGTTCAGCGCTTCATCTGCATGTCGTGGAGATCGTCAAAAGACTCCAGGTATCGGGAAATGGAGAGCTTTTTTTCAAAAATCACTCGGCATCCTTCCTTGGTGAGGGATTCGTCACATACCTCCGGGATAATTTCCGAAAAAAACTCCCTTTTTTCCGCATCGCTCAATGCTTCCACAGCCTTTTTGATTTCCTCGAGTTCCATCTCTTGCCTCCAGAAAAGAGTTCGTTCTTGCACGCTCGAGGTGCGCCGGGCCTGGACGCCTGCCTATAAACGGGGATCCAGGTTGCCGGGTCCTCCGCAATCGGGCGTGTAGCAGGTAATGTTGATGAAGTCACACTTCTCTCCACACTCCGGGCACACCTCCGGTGGCGTTGCAGCGGTGATGGTGAAACCGCAGTGGGAGCATTTCCAGTAGGTGAGGTTACACTGGGGGCAGATATCCCCTTCAAAACGGTTGTCTGCCGTGTACCCGCATCGAGCGCATACCCATTTGTTTTGGGATTCTTCCATTTCCGTCCCCTTGACTCATGAAGAAGTCTCCTGCGTTGCGATCACGCGGGACAGTGCATTTTCCAGGGTTTCCATGGTGAACGGTTTATCAACGAACCCGTTGACCCCCAGATCGGATGCCTTTGAAACAACCGATCCGCTTCCATACGCCGTGATAAGAAGAGTCAATATATGAGAGTGGGAGTCCCTGATTTTATCCAGAAACTCCAGCCCGTCCATTCCCGGCAGACGATAATCCACAAGGATCATGTCATAGTCCTGCTTCTCCAGTCGTTCCATGCCTTCTTCCGCGGTTTCCACGGCCATCAAAGGACATCCCTCGCCTTCGAAAAGGAGGCTCATGGAACCTCGTATCCACTCATCATCATCGATGAGCAACGTTTTCATTCCTTGTAGTTTTTTTAATACGTGCACGCTTCTTCAATAATGGATGAAATTTTCTCACCGGTTTATTTCTCCTCTCCCAAAGGGGGGTGCGGAGGAGATCTCCTTTTGCTTTTCTTTTTTCCTCAGCATGGAACATGCCAACCTTCTCAATCCAAATGAATTTCAATCATTCCATTTGGTTAAAGAATAACGCACCACCGGGTTCCCGCCTTCATTTCGAAAGTCTGCGAAATCCTGTTTCGAAAAAATTCAAAATGCAAAAGGGCTTCTCTATCAGGATGGTAAGAAAGCCTGCGTAAACCGTATGGACAAGTCTTTGACTTTTGTGCGCATGGCAATAGTATGGAGAAAGTGTCCATCGAAACCGCATCTCTCGTGAAGGGTCTGCCCATGGCTGAAAATACGCCTTCTTACGAGCAACTGGCGCAGAGGAATCAGGAATGCGAGAGCATGATCCGGAATCTGAAGCATTCCGAGAAGCAGTTGATCCGCCGAAACCGCGTTTTGAACACCCTTCGAAACGTCAACCAGCTGCTTTCCAAGGAAAAAGACCGTCATCGGTTGCTCTATGGGATCTGTGACAATCTTGTCGAAAATCGAGGATATTCCAATGCCTGGATCGCAATCTTCGATGAATCCGGAGATCTCTTGGAATGGGCTGAATCCGGGCTGGGAGAGGCCTTCCTCCCTATGGTGGATCGGTTCAAGCGCGGGGAGATGACCTCTTGTGGCCGCAAGGCCCGCACACGGTCCGGCACGATTCTGACTGGAAACCCATATGACGACTGCAACGACTGTCCGTTAGCCAAGACCTATGGCAACCGTAGCGCAATGACCGTGCGGATCGAGCACAATGGCATTCAATACGGGATTCTCTCGGTTTCCATACCGCGAGATTTTGCCGTAGATCAAGAGGAACAGCAGTTGCTGGAGGAGGTTTCCGAGGATATTGCATTTGGGCTTCATGCCATTGAGCTGGAAGAGGAGCACTACAGGGCGGACGAGGCGCTACGTGAAAGCGAACAGCGCTTTCGCGATCTGATTGCCTGCTGGTGGGAGTTTGTATCATCCAGGATCATCGCGTGATTTATCAGAATCCAGAACAGGAGAGGCTCCTCGGCCCGTTGCCGAGGGCCCCCAAGCTCACGGAGATTGAAAACATCCACCCCGACGACGGGAAGAGGGTCACAGAGTTTTACAATGCGATCTCTCCCGACATGGAACAGCCCCGGGATATGGAATTCCGTTTTTATCCTGTGGATGGGACCGGGAATCGAATGGACATGAAATGGGTCCACTGCCGTGCGAGCGTATTTGACTACTGGGGGAAAGAGGCCCTGTTGATCAATATGATGGATGTCACCCGGTTGAAAGAACTGGAGAAATTTTTGCGAATCCAGGACAAGATGTCCTCCCTCGGTCGAGTGGCCACCGGCATTGCCCATGAGATCCGAAACCCGCTCTCAGGCATCAATATCTACCTGAACGCCTTGGAGAAGGCGTACGATCGCGGAGAGGGGGCAGAAAAAGTTCAGCAGATTATTCAGCAGATCCAGTCTGCCTCTCATAAGATCGAGTCTGTCATTCGAAGGGTCATGGATTTTTCAAAACCGGGTGAGCCCAAGCTCGTTTCCACGAATCCAAACCAACCCATTGAGGACGCCATTACCCTTTCCGCGGCCGCGTTACGGAAGCGAAAGATCACGCTCAAAACCGCTTTGACCCCGCATGCGCCGAACATCCACGCCGATCCCAGCTTGATTGAACAGGTCATCCTGAACCTGATCACGAATGCAGCGGAAGCCATGAAAAACCAGGAAGGCATGCGAAAGATCGAGCTCACCTCCTCTGCGGACGACAAGAATTTCACCTTGAACATTTCAGACTCCGGTTCGGGCGTGGTCCTGCATCTTCGAGACAAGATTTTTGATCCATTTTACACGACCAAGAACGGCAGCACCGGAATCGGTCTCAGCCTCAGCCATCGCATTGTCACAGATCATGGCGGTTCGTTGGAAATCGCCTCGAGCCAATGGGGCGGGGCCAAATTTATCGTTAAGCTTCCGGTTGAGCAATAGGGATGAACCATTCTTCAATATTCAATATTTATTGTTGACGACGAAGAGGTCATACGGGAAGGGATCCGCATGGCCTTTGAGGCGGAATACCAGGTGATGGCCTTTAGCACCGGAGAAGGGGCTATTCAAGCCATGGGGGAGAACGACCCTCCCGACCTGGTTCTTCTGGACATCGGGTTGCCGGACAGGAATGGCATAGATGTCCTCCGTGAAATCAGGGCCTCGTATCCTGAAATGCTCGTGATTATGATTACCGCCTACGAAGACGTGGACACGGTCGTTGCGGCCATGAAGCTGGGGGCGTACGATTATGTGGTAAAACCCCTGCACATGGATGCCTTGGAGGTCACGGTTCAGAATGCCCTGGGAACCATTCGGCTGAGAAAAGAAGTCCAGACCCTTCAGGAAAAATACCTCAAGGAAAACCTCCCTTGCATCGTGGGGGAAAGCAGTGCCATTCAGGATGTGATGGAATTTGTCAGCGCCGTCGCCAAGAGCCCGGATACGCCGATTCTTCTTGTTGGAGAGACCGGAACGGGCAAGGAGTTGATCGCCCAGGCCATTCATTACAGGAGCCCTCTTTTCAAGGGTCCTTTCATGACGGTGAACTGTGCGGCCATCCCCAAGGACCTGGCAGAGAGCGAGCTTTTTGGGTATGAAAAAGGGGCCTTCAGCGGAGCAAGGGCCTCCGGAAAAAGGGGACTCGTCGAGGAAGCCACCATTGGGACCCTGTTTTTGGACGAAGTGGGGGATCTGAGCTTCGAGGCCCAGGCAAAGCTTCTCAGGTTTCTGGAGACGAAAGAGTATTATCGCGTGGGCGGGACCAGAAAATGTCATGTTCAGACCAGGATCGTCTCTGCCACGAATAAAGATCTGGATACCCTCATGGAAGAGGATGCCTTCAGAAAAGACCTCTACTTCCGGTTGGGCACGATTCGCGTACACGTTCCCTCCCTTAACGAGCGGCGGGAGGATATTATCCCCTTGGCCAAGCATTTTCTCCTGGTGTTCAGCAAGAAGTTCGGCAAGGACTTTACGGGTATTTCACCGGAGGCTGAACGCGCGCTGATGACCCATACCTTCACAGGCCATGTACGAGAGTTGAGGAACGTGATTGAGAAAGCCGTTCTGATAGGAAGAGAAAATATTCTTAATATTAATGATTTAGGCCTGAAGCCTCAGCAAAAGAATGAAAATCGACATTCCCTCAGAAACGAGTTCTTTTTCCCTTCCCTGACCGAGCAGGGAATGGACCTTGTTTCAGCCCGGGAGTCGTTGGAAAAGCATTACATTGGCGAGGCCCTGCGCATCGCCAACGGAAACGAAAGCAAGGCCGCCAAGCTGCTTGGCCTGAATCACCACACCTTCCGTTACCGCAGAAAAAAATACCGGATCCAATGAGCGAACGGATCGTTCAAAACCTTCCTGAGATTCCTCACACTGTTATTCGCAATTTTGACGGCCTCGTAAAAACCCGCTCGGCCGCCTGTTGGCTACACTTAAGTCACTGGAATCGTTAGAGGCAAATCTCTAGGTTCCAGCTTTTTGCGGCTCCATCAATTTTGGGAAAACATGCATTGGAGTAATTCTCCTGATCTCGTCCATTTTCAGATTCATCCCCTTCATTGTTTCAGGATGAAGGTGCTGGCGGAAGAGGCCTGCGTTTTTGCCAACTCGTCTTTCAACCCCAATTCAACGGTGTACCGGCCCTCAGGCATTCCCGATACGGTGTTGAGATTGACACGCAAAAACATCTCATCCATGTTGAATTTTTCGGGGAAATTTTTGTGCTCGTTATACAGTTCCTGATCCATCAGGACATCGCCGTTTGGGGCTTTTACTTTCAGATAAAGTTTGATCCAGATTTCCTGGCTGCCGTCCGCATTCGTGTTCGTCTTGACATTGTCCAGGTTCATGTAGATCCAAACGACTTGACCGGGTGCAAACGTGGCATCGGGCTGCTCATTGTATTTCATGTAGCCCTCTGGGGATGCTGAACAGAAAACGATGTTGGAAATCCCCAACACCCCCGCACATGATTTTTCACCATGGGTTACCACCAGTGCCATTGAGACAAAAAGCATCATCAAAGCGACCGTCCAGCGTCCTTTCATGGCATATCCCCCTTGTATAGAAATGAAGGTATCATGGAGCAGGGCAGGGTAGGCGAGAAA
>JASFQI010000325.1:0-5814 GCA_050115555.1 Desulfobacteraceae bacterium | reverse complement strand
CCTCCGGAAACCGGACTGGCCCTGGTTCGGGGCAGGGCGGGGGGGGCCGGTGCCCCCTTTCACCTGGGAGAAGTCCCGGTGACGCGCTGCACACTGGAGACGGAAAAGGGGCACATCGGGACGGCATATGTTCTGGGCAGGGCCCACCGGCATGCCGAATTGGCTGCGGTGTTCGACGCCTTATTGCAGGATGAGGATTCCGCGGCCCGGGTTTTGGAGCAGGTCATCGAACCCCTGGAAAAGGAACACGAGGACAGGGAGGAAGCAGAGCAAAAGAGGACCGAACGGACGCAGGTGGACTTTTTTACGATGGTGCGAGGTGAATAGTATGGCGGCCGGGGCAGCATCAGGGAGTCGCATGGCGCCGGGCTTTCTCTCCTCGATGGAATCTCAAAGGGCCTTTCGAGCCTTTCTCGATGCCATGTCCCGGCCCGGGCGAGTCGTGTCGGCTGGAGAGACGCTGAAACCGCCGGCGCCAATGCATCCGTCTTTCGGTGCGGTTTGCCTGACACTCCTGGACTTCGAGACGCCTATCTGGACAGACCTTCCGACCGAAAGCGCTGCATTGGAATGGCTGCTGTTTCACTGCGGAGCCCCAAGCGCGGTTGCGCCGCGGGACGCATCGTTCGTGTTGATCACGCAACCACGTGCCCTCTGCCCCATCGATCGATTTCACCCCGGGGAGGAAGAACGGCCCGAGCGCGGAGCCACGGTGCTCGTGCAGGTGGAGGGCATTGGGACGGATTGCGGGCTGGGGTTGACAGGCCCCGGCATCGAGACACACGCGGGTCTTCACATCCATGGTTTGCCTTCCTCTTTTTGGGAGGAGCGCGCCCGAATGAACAGCCGTTTTCCTTTGGGCCTGGATTTCATCTTCACGGTAAATCGAGACCTCGTGGCGCTTCCGCGTACCACGAGGGTTGGGCCTGAACCATGTACGTAGCAGCCAAGGGTGGGGAAAAGGCCATCGCAGAAGCCCACAGCCTCCTCGCCCGAAAGCGACGGGGGGACGAATCCGTCCCGGTGCTGTCGCTCGACCAGGTGAAATGCCAGCTGGGCCTGGCCGTGGACCGTGTCATGTGTGAGGGGTCCCTTTACGATCGCGAGCTGGCGTCCCTGGCGATCAAGCAGGCCCAGGGCGACTTTGTGGAGGCGATTTTCCTCCTTCGCGCCTATCGAACCACGCTTCCGCGGTTCGGTTTTTCCGAGCCCCTGGACACAGGAAACATGCAGGTGCAGAGAAGGATTTCGGCTGCATTCAAGGATCTGCCGGGTGGGCAGGTCCTGGGGCCCACCTACGACTACACGCACCGGCTTCTCGACTTCACGTTGATGGAAAATGAAGAGCGGGTAGAGGATCGTGAAGAAGAGGTCGCGGAGCAAGAGGTCCCGGAGAATCCCCATTCGCCCATGACCCGGGTTGCGGACCTCCTGCGTCAGGAAGAGCTCATAGGTATGGAACCGCACGAAGACCCTGGAGAAAGGATTGGGGATCTTACCCGGGAGCCGCTCCTGCTTCCCGCGGATCGCGACGTCCGGCTCCAGAACCTTGCCCGGGCGGACGAGGGGTTTCTGCTCTCCATGGCCTACTCGCTTCAGCGGGGCTTCGGGTATGATGCCCATCCCTTTCTCGGAGAGATCCGCTATGGCGAGGTTTCCGTCGAGATGGTGCCCGAGGAGCTGGGGTTTCCGATTGAAATCGGGACGATCGAGGTGACGGAGTGCGTCATGATCAACCGGTTTGCCGGCACATCCGAGAGCCCTCCCGAGTTCAAGACCGGGTATGGCCTGACGTTCGGTCACTGCGAACGGAAGTGCATGTCCATGGCCATGGTGGACCGCGCCCTTCGGTGCAGGGAGTTCGGCGAAAACGCGGATTATCCGGCCCAGGACGAGGAGTTCATGCTGTTTCACAGCGACAACGTGGAGGCCTCCGGATTCGTTCAACATCTGAAGCTTCCGCACTACGTGGATTTCCAGGCCGACTTGAACCTCATGCGCCGCATGCGGGCGGAGTATTTTACAAGCCAGGGGAAAGATTCGAAGAACCGTGGAAAATGAGCCAAAGAACGACCGCCTCAGGGAGCAGGGTGAGGGATTGCCCCCCCTTCGCGGGTACAGCTTCGCGTACCTGGACGAGCAGACCAAGCGGATGATCCGCCGCAGCATTCTCAAGGCCGTTGCCATCCCGGGCCACCAGGTACCCTTCGGAAGCCGTGAGATGCCCCTTCCATACGGGTGGGGGACCGGCGGAATCCAGGTCACCGCCTCCCTGATCGGTCCCGAAGACACCCTGAAGGTCATTGACCAGGGAGCTGACGACACCACGAATGCGGTGAGCATCCGGAGTTTTTTCGGACGAACGGCCGGGGTGGCGACCACGACCCGCACGGAGGAGGCCTCGCTCATTCAGACACGTCACCGGATTCCCGAAACCCCGTTGCGGGAAGATCAGATTCTGGTCTACCAGGTGCCCATTCCCGAGCCCCTTCGGCTCATCGAGCCGCGTGCCGACGAGACCCTGCGTATGCATGCCCTGGCGGAGTATGGCGTGATGTACGTCAAGCTGTACGAAGACATTGCCAGGGAAGGAAAAATCTCTACGGCGTTCGATTACCCGGTCATGGTCAACGGACGATACCTCATGAGCCCTTCGCCCATTCCCAAGTTCGACAACCCCAAAATGAATCGAATGCCCGCGCTTCAGATTTTCGGTGCAGGGAGAGAAAAGCGCATCTATGCGGTGCCCCCCTTTACAGAGGTCAAGAGCCTGGATTTCGAGGACTATCCCTTCGAGGTGGAGTCCTGGCCCCAGGTCTGTGCGTTATGCGGTGCGGAACAGAGCTTCCTGGACGAGATCATCGTGGACGATCAAGGGCGCAGGCTCTATGTGTGCTCGGACACCGATTACTGCCGCCGGAGAAGGGATAGAGGACACCAGGGTCCACAGGAAAAGGCCCCGGAAAGGGCGACTACGGCCGGACGCCCGGGCATGGAGAAGGAGTCGTGAGCCCCGGCCCGGAGAGACCTCTCCTCGAGGTCGAATCCCTGAGCCGGTTTTATGGCTCGGTGGTGGGGTGTACACACATCTCCTTTCACCTGTGGCCGGGTGAAATCCTCGGCATCGTCGGCGAGTCGGGATCCGGGAAGACCACGGTGCTCAAATGCGTATCCGGTCGAATGGTCCCGTCCGAGGGCAGCGTGCACTACCGGAGCCTGGAGTACGGGCGTGTGGATCTCTACGACAAGGCCCTGTCCCTGAAGCGCCGGATCATGAGAACCGAGATGGGATTTGTCCACCAGAACGCCAGGGACGGCTTGAGGATGCGAATCAGCGCCGGGGGGAACATCGGGGAGCGCCTCCTGGCGAACGGGGCGCGTCATTACGGCCGTATCCGGGGCCAGGCCCTCGAATGGCTGGAGCGTGTGGAGATCGAGACGGCAAGAATCGATGATCCCCCGGCCACCTTTTCCGGCGGAATGCAGCAGCGTCTTCAGATCGCCAGAAACCTCGTTACCAGTCCCCGACTGTTGTTCATGGACGAACCTACGAGTGGACTGGACGTCTCGGTGCAGGCGAGGCTGCTGGATATCCTCCGGCGTCTGGTCATGGAGCTGGGGCTTTCCATGCTCATCGTGACGCACGATCTCGCTGTGGCGAGGCTCCTGGCCCACCGGTTGTTCGTGATGAAGTCGGGCGAGGTGGTGGAAACCGGACTTACGGACCAGGTGCTGGACGATCCGCAGCACCCCTACACCCAGCTCCTGGTTTCCTCCATTCTTCCTCCATGAGGCCTTTTGTGAAGGCATTGATTCAATCACGTGGACTCCGAAAGGGGTTTGTCCTGCACACCCAGGGGAATGTGCGCATTCCCGTTTTCCGGGATTTCCGGATCGACGTCATGCCCGGGGAAAGCGTGGGTCTCGTGGGGCCATCCGGTGCCGGAAAGAGCACCCTTCTGCGACTCCTGTACGGGAATTACCGGTCGGAGCAGGGCACGATTCGCATATGGCACAAGGGCGCGATGGTGGACCTGGCGGCTGCGGATCCCCACACCGTTCTCGACGTTCGGCGCTGGACCATTGGCTATGTGAGCCAGTTTTTACGGGTCGTACCCCGTGTGCCCGCGCTTCAAGTGGTGATGGAGCCCTTGCAGGAGAGGGGAGTGGACAGGAAAACGGCTCGCGCCCGGGCCGAGGAGCTCCTGGTGCGTTTGAGGATCCCCAGGCGTTTATGGCAGCTTTCCCCCACGACTTTCTCCGGAGGGGAACAGCAGCGGATCAACCTTGCAAGGGGATTTGCCGCGCCCTATCCCCTTCTCCTGCTGGACGAGCCCACGGCTTCCCTGGACCCGAAGAACAGGGCCACGGTGATTGCCATGATTCAGGAGGTGATTGATGCGGGCAGTGCGGTGATCGGCATCTTTCACGACGAGGAGGCCAGAGAGCGCCTGGCGACCCGGGTCGTAGAGATCGATGGAAGCTCGAAAAACGGCCTCGACATGTCGATTGCAGGCTCCTTGCAGGGGCAGGCAGAAAAGGGGTGAGGAACCATGATCGAGTCAGAGCGAACCGGTGCAAGGGAATCGGCACCGGGCTCTATGCAAAGCCCGAGGGTTCACTCCACCGCCACGATCATGGACTCTGAGCTCGGTGCGTGGACGGAGGTGGGAGAACGCGCCTCCCTCGTCGAGACGGTCCTGGGGGACTACTCCTACGTGGAGCGTGACACCCAGGTCATCTACACGCACATCGGAAAATTCTGTTCCATTGCATCGGGCGTGCGGATCAACCCCGGGAACCACCCTTTGGGACGCGCGGCTCTTCACCATTTTACCTACCGAAGCCGTGGGTACTGCCTTTCCGGAAGCGACGACGAAGCCTTTTTCCAGTGGCGAAGGTCTCACCCCGTCAGACTGGGGCACGATGTGTGGATCGGGCACGGCGCCGTGGTGCTGCCGGGCCGGAAAATCGGGACGGGCGCCGCCGTGGGCGCCGGGACCGTAGTCACGCATGATGTGCCGCCCTTTACCATCGTTGCAGGGGTCCCGGGAACGCCCGTGCGGGAGCGATTCCCCAGAAGAGTGCAGAAGGGACTGCTGCGGATTGCCTGGTGGGATTGGTCATGGGAGCAACTGCGTAGAGCGCTGGAGGACTTTCAAACCCTGGAGGCCGAGGCGTTCGTGGAAAAGTACGATACGGCCCCTAAAATTGCGGGCGCAGGAGGGGAGACGCGTGAGTGAAGCGGCTTTGAATCTGGATGAGGCGGATGCCTTTGAGATCGTGAACGGCACGGTGGTGGCGCCTGCCGGTGCCCTGGAGAGCACGTCGGTGATCGTGGAAGAAGGCCGGATCGCGGCAGTCGGTGGAGGAGGGATAGACCCTCATCGAGTCGCTTATGATGCGAAAGGCCTTCTGGTCCTTCCAGGGTTTGTGGACCTGCATTCGGACGCCGTCGAGTCCGAGCTCCAGCCGCGGCCCGGCGGCCGGTTTCCCGTGGAAATGGCCCTGGTCGAGCTGGACAAGAAGCTTGCGAGCTGTGGCATTACCACCATGTTTCACTCCCTTTCCTTCAGCGCCACGGACAAGAACGAGATGCGGCGCTCGGACGTGGCGAAATCCATCGTCATGGACATTCATGCTCTGTCCTCTCAATTGAGCATTCGAAACCTCATTCATGCGAGGTTCGAAATGATCGACGTGGAGTGCACCTCCCTGATGGCGTCCCTGATTCGTGAGAATCGAGTTCACCTCTTCTCGATCATGGACCACACCCCGGGGCAGGGGCAGTTCGTCTCCATGGATCATTTCAAG
>JASFQI010000324.1:0-5827 GCA_050115555.1 Desulfobacteraceae bacterium | reverse complement strand
AGAATCATCCATTGCATCGGTCCGATCGTATCTTCTGACGTTTTCAAAAACCCACGCCGCACGACACCTCGGGCACCTTGAGCTCGTCCGCGTTTTCACGCGGGCGCTTCGACGGGCCAACCTGCCCATATCCCACACCGGCGGCTTCCATCCGACCCCCAAGATCTCTTTCACCTCCGCGTTGCCGCTTGGGACAGAAAGTCTTCAAGAAACCGTACGCATTACGCTCAACGCATGCATCGAACCCGCAACGATCAAAAAGCGACTCAACCAAAGGCTTCCATCGGGCGTGCGCGTTCTCATTGCAGAGGACGTCAGCGGGAAAAAGCGCCGGAACGATCTTCGAGAAAGTCGTTATGAAATCACATTGAACGGGTGGAAAATCGACGAGACGGCCGTGAAGGCGTTTATGGCGGCGAGGGAACACCCCGTGACTCGAACCACTGCCAAGGGAACACGGACTGTGGACGCCAGGGCGCGGGTGAAATCCATCCACGTCCACGCGCCGGACCGCATGGAGATGGTGTTGACTCACCTTCCCGGCCCCTCCCTCAAGCCGGCTGAAATCCTGAAGGACGTCCTGAAACTGGGCGAGCGGCAGACGAGAATGTTAAGGATATTGAAAACCGGACAAGTTCTGGAGTAGGATGACATATTTTATCCATACGCACCGGGGACACTCCATGGCCACGGAACTCGTCATCAATACCCGGCACCACGAAACACGGGTTGCCGTCGTTGAAAACGGGACGATCGCAGAAATCCACATCGAGAGAGAAACCGGCCAGGAACTGATGGGGAACATCTATCGGGGCACCGTTGTACGCGTGCTTCCCGGCATGCAGGCCGCCTTTGTGGACATCGGACTGGAACGCACGGGCTTTCTGTACGTCTCCGACGTCCACAGAAACATGGTTGATGTGGAGCAGGCCCTGGCTCAACAGGCCTTGAATGCAGGTGGAGACGGGGAGGAAGAAGCCCTTCCCAGTGCGATTGCAGATATCTCCTTTCACATCGAGGAGCTTCTGCACGTGGGCCAGGATGTCATGGTGCAGGTGTCCAAGGAGCCCATGGGAACCAAAGGGGCCCGGCTCACATCCCACATCTCGCTCCCTGGAAGACACCTCGTTCTGATGCCCACGGTTGAACATATCGGCGTGTCCCGACGCATCGAGGACTCCGGCGAACGGGAACGGCTCCGCGCCCTGGTGCGGGAGATGGCCCCGGATCATCTGGGATTCATCGTGCGAACCGTAAGCGAAGGTGCGAACCGGGAAAAGCTCCAGTCCGAAATGGACTTCATCCTCAAGCTCTGGGAATCCATACGCGAGGCCATGCATCGGTCCACAAGCCCTGCCCTGCTGTACAAGGACCTTGCCGTTTCGCTCCGGGCGGTGCGGGACCTGTTTACGCGTGAGGTGGACCGGCTCGTCATCGACTCTCAGGAAGAATACAACAGAATAACGGCATTCATCGAGACCTTCGCACCGAGGCTGCGTCACTCTGTAGAGCTCTACGAAGGGAAGGAACCGATCTACGACCACTACGGCATCGAGGTGGATATCTCCCGTGCTCTGGAGGAAAAGATCTGGCTCAAGTCCGGAGGGTACATTGTCATCGAGATCACCGAGGCCCTGACCGCTATTGACGTCAACACAGGGAGTTACGTGGGCAGGCGAAACCTGGAAGAAACCATTCTGAAGACGAACCTGGAGGCCGTCAAGGAGATCGCCTACCAGCTCCGCCTTCGGAACATCGGCGGACTCATTGTCATCGATTTCATCGACATGGAACGCCGCCCCAATCGGGACCGCGTGTTCACGGCCCTGAAGGAGGCCATGAAGAAGGATCGGGCAAAGACGCATATCCTGCGCATGTCCGAGCTCGGACTCATCGAGATGACCCGAAAGCGCACCCGGGAGAGCCTGAACCGGCAGCTGGAGGAGCCCTGCTTCTACTGTGAGGGACGAGGCTCCCTAAAGAGTCGACAGACCATTTGTTACGAGATCTTCCGAGGTCTGGAACGCGAAACGGCTGCGGGAAGTGCAGACGAGAAAATCTTCGTGAAGGTCCATCCTGAAATCGAACACACGCTCAAGGAAGACGAACACGAATCCGTCCTCCACATGGAAAAGCGGCTCAATCGGCGCATCATCATCACCGGGTGCAGTGATTTTCACCTGGAGCAGTACGAAATCAGCTCGTAGTGAAGAACCCTTTCTCCGGATTTTCCGCATCGTGCAACGCTCCTTTCTCTTTGACAGGCCTGCGCCTTTTTGATACATCATTCTCATCATGGATGCCCCTCGGTTTCACCCCATCGTCTACACAACCGTGACCCTATGGCGAACAGGATTTCTAGTCCGAGCCTCATAAGCGGAGCGGTCGTCCTCATTTTCACCGCGTATCTCTCCTTTGCGGGCTTTTCTTGGTTCCTCGGCATCGACCAATCTCTGTACGACGCCTACCAACAGTTTACCGTTCCGTCTCCTTCCTCTTCCGGGAGTATCACGCTTGTTGAGCTCGATGAGAAGAGCCTCCGTGAGCTGGGACCGTGGCCGTGGCCCCGGGAGAGACTGGCTGAATTCGTAAAAATGGCCCACGAGGCCGGTGCCCGTTTCATCGGTCTGCTCCTTCCTTTGTACGAAGAGACGCGAGCCTCTGGATATCAGGGTGTCCGTCAACTTCGAGAAAAGCTGAACGCCCACCCCCTCTCGTCCCGACATGCAAAACTCGCTGACTGGGTGAGGGAAAACTTGTCACGGCTGGAATCCGACTTGAATGAAGACGGCCATCTTGCAGAACGAGTTCGGGAAAGCGGCAACGTCTTTCTTCCGCTTCGGGTGCGTTTCGGTGGAAAACGAAGAGTTCCTTCCAAGAATCCTCTCGATCTGCTCGCCTCGAGCCTGCTCGGACCGTCGGATCTCCCCAATGAAGTCAAAGAGCGAATCTCCGCTTCACAGATTACCCTGCCTTACAGCGAGCTCACCAAGGCGGGCGCCGGATTCGGTCACACTCACCTCGCGTTCGAAGCAGGAACGATCACACGCGCCCATATGCCGTTCGTCCGGTATCATGGTGCGCTTCTCCCCTCGCTTCCCTTACGGCTGGCAGCGGCCCTGAAGGGACAGGAGACTGGAGACATCCGCGTGAGGGACCGTTATATTCATCTCAAAGGTGCCCGTATTCCGATTGAAGACGGCGGCGTCCTCCTTCGGTTCAGCAAAGACCGCCTTCCTTACAAGGTGCTTTCCTTTGCGGATTTTCTCAAGGGAAAGAAAACGAATCTTAAGGGACGCATTGTTCTGCTGGGCTTCGGTCCCGGTGTCGGTCGATCCTATGCAACGCCTTTGCATTCCGCAATTCCCGAAGGCCGCCTTGCCGCGGATACCCTGGATGCTATCCTGACCGGCCGCACTGTGGCGCGGCCTCCTGCACTCCGCTTCGCAGAAGCAGGCCTGGCCTTTCTCATGGGCGTTCCCGGTCTGATTGTTTTCTTTCACATACGCCCCTGGAAGGGTTTCTTCGTGGCCGTCGGATTGATCCTTGTCGGGATCCTCATCGGATTCGGCGCCTTCACCGCCGGAGGCTTGTGGCTCAAACCGGCTACAGCGTGTATGGGCGTGATCGCGCTGTACCTTTTGACGTCCTTTCAGCAGGCCATCCTCTCACCAAAGGTCAGCGAGGAGGCCATCGAAACCAACCGCCTGCTCGGTGTCAACTTTCAAAGCCAGGGGCTCCTGGACCTGGCATTCGACAAATTTAAAAAACTTCCCCCGGACGACGAGTCTCGCGACCTTCTCTACAACCTGGGGCTCGAGTATGAGCAAAAGCGTATGCTCAGCAAGGCCGTGGAGGTCTACGAGTACATTCAAAAAAGGGGGGGGTACCGGGACGTTGATGATCGTCTTCCCCGTTTGCGCGAATCCGACAGCGCCTCTACCCCAGGAAGCCTCGACAGCTCCGGCGAACGAAGCGTGATCGTGGATGCCAACGGGGAGGCTCGGAGTCGCGTAGGCCGGTACAAGATCCTGGAGGAATTAGGCAAGGGTTCCATGGGGCTGGTCTACAAGGCCCAGGACCCGAAGATAAACCGCCTTCTTGCCATTAAAACGATTCGCTTTTCCGACGAGTTCGAGGAGGACGTCGTCCACGACATCAAGGAGCGCTTCTTCACCGAGGCGGAGATCGCCGGCCGACTCTCCCACCCTTCCATCGTTACGATCTACGATGTGGGTGATGACGGTGACCTCACGTATATGGCCATGGAGTTCCTCCAGGGGAAGGATCTGGACAAATTCGTCACCAAAGATTCCCTGCTCCCCATCCGCCGCGTTCTCGAAGTGGTGGCTCGCGTAGCCGAGGCCCTGGATTTTGCGCACCAGACGCATGTCATTCACCGCGATATCAAACCCGCAAATATCATGCTCCTGGACAAGGGGGGAATCAAGGTGACGGATTTTGGAATCGCCAAAGCGATTTCTTCTTCCAGAACCCGAACCGGGGTGATTCTGGGTACCCCCAACTACATGTCGCCCGAGCAAATCATGGGGCAAAAGATCGATCCAAGATCGGATATCTTCTCCCTGGGTGTGCTCTTTTATCAGCTCCTCGCAGGAGAACTCCCGTTCCGTGGGAAGAATCTCAGCAATCTCCTCTATCAGATCACGCAGGTGCGGCATCCCTCGATTCGTGAGGTAAACCCCAAAATTCCCAAGGCCTGCGAGCAGATCATCGACAAGGCCCTGAGCAAGAACCCGGAAAAGCGATTTCGACATGCAGGCGAAATGGCGAAGTTGCTCAATATGTTGATTTCGAAAATCGACCAATTGCGTCGACAGCCGGCGCAGTGGTCCCCTCCGCCCAAGGCATAGGGCCACGACACAAGGCCTCCTTGACGATAGGACAGGAGACGCATTGGACATTCGAGCGGCAGGAATCACAGACGTGGGACTCAAACGGGAGGGGAACGAGGACTCGTTTGCCACGAATGACGACTCAGGGCTGTATCTTGTCGCCGACGGAATGGGCGGGCACCTGGCCGGAGAGGTGGCCAGCTGCGTCGCCGTGGAGATGATCGGTAAGAGCTTTCAACGCTGGATAACGTACCAGACCCCTCTGGAGGAGCTCTTCGGCCCACCGGACCCGTCTCTGACCCTCCTCGGCAACTATCTCTCGAGCAGCATTCGGCTGGCCAATCGCGTGGTCTATGAAATGGCCACGGAGCATGACCAGTATCACGGCATGGGGACCACCGTGGCTGCGCTACATGTAGCGCCTGCACTCGTTGTGGCGGCCAACGCGGGGGACAGCCGTATCTATTTGGTTCGAAACCGACAGATCGAACGGCTCTCCAAGGACCACACCATTGTTTCCGAGCAAGTGGATATGGGAATGATGACCCCGGAAGAGGCGGAGAATTCTCCATTGAAACACGTGTTGACACGCAACCTGGGGTCTTCGGAAGACGTGGACGCAGACGTCTATGAAATCGAGCCGGTCAACGGCGACCGGTTCGTCCTCTGCTCGGACGGACTCACAGACCTGGTCTCCGAGGAAGAAATCCTGATGGCAGTCATGGAAGGCACCGAACCGCATGCCCTGTGCCAGGAACTCCTGGACATCGCGCTTCGACGAGGAGCTCACGACAACACAACGGTTGTGACCGTATGGATATCCGGCGTGGACAGGGCAAAGGATACTCCATTCAAAAAAGTCGGTTTGTTCTTTGCCGATTGGATCATAGGCATGCAGAAGATCCTGAAAAAATTCAAACCTTGATCACTTTCATATTGAACTTCCTTGAAGTATTGATCTAGTATATCAG
>JASFQI010000323.1:0-5848 GCA_050115555.1 Desulfobacteraceae bacterium | reverse complement strand
GTCTTTCCTGAGTCCGTCAAACCGGTTCGGACCATCAGAGGGAGCCTTGTGGGCGAAGGCAACCCCCTGAGTGAAGAACGGGGAAAAAGGGCGGAATGGGCCAAAGGTCTGTCTGTACACACATTCACCCGGGACATGGAAATCCTTTATTTCCCGGGCTGCTACCCCAGTTATGACCCGAGATTGAAAAAAGTGGCCCAAGCCACCGCCATGATTCTCAATCAAGCGGGTGTGCGTTTCGGGATATTGGGGGAAAAAGAAAACTGTTGCGGAGAGAGCATCCGCAAGACAGGCGACGAGGAGGTGTTCGAACGCCTGGCCAAAGAAAACATCAAGACGTTCATTGATCACGGCGTAAAAAAAATCCTCGTTTCTTCCCCGCATTGCTTTCACACTCTTCAAAACGAGTACCCCGACTTCATGGTGAACTTCGAAATCGTTCATATTTCCCAATATTTATTCGAACTTATCATCGAGGGAAGGCTTGAGCTCAAAAATGGGTATGAAAAGAAAATCACGTATCATGACCCCTGTTACCTTGGGAGGCACAACGGCATATTCGAAGAACCCCGAGAGGTCTTGAAAAGAACGCCCGGCCTGGAGTTCATGGAGCTTCCTGAGTCTCGTTCAGACAGCCTCTGTTGTGGGGGCGGAGGCGGCAGGGTCTGGATGGAAACCCAAAAAGGAGAGAGATTCAGCGATCTCAGAATCCAACAGGCACTCCAGATCGGCGCCGAAGAGCTCGTAACCTGCTGCCCCTACTGCATCACCATGTTTGAGGACAGCAGGATCAACATGGGTGTCGAGGAAAAAATGACCATCAAGGATATCACGGAAATCATACAGGCTGTTATATGAAATCTACTGGGGAGCTATAATCAAGTGGAAAAACAATATATTGAACCGCTTTCTAAAAGTATACCAGAAGGTAATTTTGCAGATGTCCTGGTGGTGGGGGGAGGCATCAGCGGCATTCAAGCCTCTCTGGATCTTGCGACATCCGGATTCAAGGTGTACCTGGTGGACAGATCTCCGACCATCGGCGGTCATATGGCCCAGCTCGACAAGACCTTTCCTACCAATGACTGCTCCATGTGCATTGAGTCTCCCAAGTTCATCGAATGTGACAGACACCCGAATATTGAGATTCTGACGTATACAGAAGTGGAAGAGATTACAGGAAAAGCAGGGAATTTTGATGTAACCCTGGTGAAAAAACCCAGATATATTGATGAAACCAAATGCACGGGTTGTACGGCGTGCGTCGAGTACTGCCCCATTACCACTCCCGATTCCTTCAACCAGGACCTATCTCACAATAAGGCGATCCATATTTACTTTGCTCAGGCCACTCCCCTCGTCACCTACATCGATGAGAGCTGTCTTTTTCTCCAGGAGGGGAAATGCCGGCTTTGCGAAAGAATATGCGGCTCCAACGCGATCAATTTCATGCAACGCCCGGAGAAGGTGGAGATCAATGTCGGGGCGATCATCCTGTCCCCAGGTATCGAGGCGTATGATCCTAGGGTAAAGGAGGAGTATCACTACGGAGATTTCGCAAACGTGGTCACTTCTCTCGACTACGAACGGCTGCTGTGCGCCACAGGTCCCTATGAAGGCGAAATCTTACGGGCATCCGACAGGAGGCATCCCCGCAACATCGCCTGGATACAGTGTATCGGCTCCAGACGGGTGACTCCCGGTGATCACAGTTACTGCTCTACGGTGTGTTGCACCTACACGCAGAAACAGGTCATTTTGACAAAAGATCATGATACGGATGCGAAATGCACGATTTTTCATAATGATATTCGATCGTTTGGGAAAGATTTTGAGAGATTTTATCAGAGGGCGGAACATCTTCCCGATGTTCGATTCATTCGAAGCTATGCATCCATTGTCAGGGAAGATCCGGAAACGGGAAACATCACCATACGTTATTCTACGCCGGATGACGGCGTTCACGAGGAAGAGTTCGATATGGTTGTCCTGTCCGTTGGGTTGGTCCCCCCGGCGAGCATGAAGGATCTGGCGCAGGCCTTTGACATCAAGGTGGACTCTCACGGATTCTGTAAAACCAACCCCCTGAACCCCATAGAGACTTCTCGGCGGGGTGTTTTTGTGAGCGGCGCCTTTGCCGGTCCCATGGATATTCCCGAGTCGGTCCTGAGCGCGAGCGGGGCAGCTTCCCTGTGTGGCGAATTCCTTGACTATCAGAGGGGCGATCTGGCCCGGGACAGGGTCTATCCTCCGGAAAGGGACGTCTCCATCGAGGACCCCAAGGTGGGCGTCTATGTATGTCATTGTGGGGCAAACATCGGAAAAGTGGTGAATGTCCCTTCCACTGTGCAGTACGCGCTGACCCTGCCCAATGTGGTGCACGCTGAAGAAAGCCTTTTTATCTGTTCCACAGAGGCTGCACAGCGATTGGCAGAATCGATCAAGGAGAAAGGCTTGAATCGCGTGGTGGTCGCCGCCTGCACTCCCAGAACTCACGAACCTCTGTTCCGGGACACGCTGCGCGAAGCAGGGATCAATCCGTATCTTTTCGATTTTGCAAATATCCGGGAACACTGTTCCTGGGTCCACTCGAGAGAACCGGAAGCAGCCACACAAAAGGCAAAGGATTTAATTCGCATGTCCGTAGCCCGCGCATGCCGTTTGGAACCTTTGCAGGAGTTTGACCTGCCCGTGAGCAAGGACGCGCTGGTCGTTGGCGGAGGCATCGCCGGCATGGTCAGCGCCCTTTCCATCGCCAACCAGAAACACGATGTGTATCTGGTTGAAAAAGAAAAAAGACTGGGGGGAATGGCGAACAGACTTCATTCCACACTGGAGGGCATGGACGTCCAGGGCTATCTGAAGGATCTCGCCCGAAAGGTGTATGAGCACCCCTCGATTCATGTCTATACAAAGGCCACGATCCCGGAGACGACCGGATACGTGGGGAATTTTGTCACCAAGGTCCAATCCCCAAGGGGGCTCCACGAGATCAAACATGGCGCCACCATCCTTGCCATTGGCGCGGATGAGTATACCCCCGCGGAATACCTTTACGGACAGGATGAGCGTGTCATGACCCAGCTGGAGTTGGAGGAGCGGATCCACAAAGAGGACGAGAAGATCATCCATGCGCAGAGCCTGGTGATGATCCAATGCGTGGGATGCCGGAATGAAGACAGAAACTACTGCAGCCGGGTCTGTTGTAGCCATGCCATAAAGAACGCCTTGGAATTAAAGAAGCGCAATCCCCATATGGACATCTACGTGCTCTTCAGGGACATGAGAACGTATCGATTTGCCGAGGACTATTACAGAGAGGCCTCCCTGAATGATGTCCGATTCATCCGCTATGAGGCGGAGGATGCGCCTGAGGTGGAGCCTGTTGTGGAAGAGGGAAGGCCGGTATTGAGGGTGACCGCCTTTGATCCTATCTTGGGCCAAAAGATTACCCTGGACGCCGATTATCTTGCTTTATCCGTTGCCACGGTCCCGTCTGCGGCCAGTGAGGAGGTATCCAAATTATTCAAGGTGACGCTAGGCCCGGATGGTTTTTTCTCAGAAGCCCATGTCAAGTTACGTCCGGTGGATTTCTCCGCCGAAGGTATCTTCCTGTGCGGGACGGCCCATTATCCAAAACACATCACAGAAACGATCAACCAGGCCTATGGGGCTGCCGGACGCGCCATCGCGCTCCTGTCACAGGACTCGGTCATCGCCTCGGGCTCTGTGTGCGAAGTCAATGAGAAAGACTGCATCTCCTGCGGGGCTTGTATCACCGCGTGTACGTATGGAGCCATCGATTTTTACCAGACACCCGCAGGCAGAAAAGCACGGGTGAATCCTGTTCTATGCAAGGGAGACGGACTCTGTAATGTCAAGTGCCCAACAGGGGCCATCCAATTGAGGCACTACACCGACGAAGAAATCTTCAAACAACTCGATGCAGAGGTTCCGGATTTGCAGGAATGCGTGAACGGATAGAGCCCGGGATCTTGATAAGGAGGTGAGAAATCAATGGCTGCGGCTGATTTTCAACCGAGGATCGTGGGTTTTTTATGCAACTGGTGTTGTTACGGAGGCGCGGATCTCTGTGGGGTCTCCCGTTTTCAATACCCCCCCTACATACGGGTCATCCGGGTGATGTGCTCCGGCCGGGTGGACCCGGCATTCGTCCTCCGGGCCTTCTCAAACGGCACAGACGGGGTGTTCATCGGCGGGTGCCATATCAACGACTGTCATTACAACACCGAGGGAAATTACGACGCATTCAGCATGGTCAAAATCTTTAAAAAGGTCCTGGAACACATTGGGGTGAATCCGGAAAGGCTGAGACTTGAATGGGTGTCTGCCGGTGAAGGGATCCGGTTTGCGGAGATTATGAATGAATATGGGCAAAAAATCAGAGAATTAGGTCCTCTTGGTCAGGACAGAGATATCAGCGCAAGCGCATGGAATTCCAGATTTGAAGCCGTTTCAAAGCTGATTCCCTATATAAAGCTCGTGGAAAGGGAACGGCTGAGAATACCGGAGAGAACGGAAGAGGGTTGTCAAAGGTTTTTCGACAGCGAGGAGTTTCACAGGTTATTCAAAGAGCTGATTGAAGACAAATTGTCCGTCAATGAGATTATGGCGCTCCTGGAAGAACAACCCCTGTCTACGGCTAGAATTGCCGAGGTCTTGGGCATGGCGTCGTCGGAGGTATCCAAACACATGAATACGTGTTCAACGCATGGGTGGGTCCGGTACGACGCAGGCCAAAAGGGGTATACCCTCGCTTGAGAGAGTTTCCAATCCAGAAATGGCTCTTTTCCGCAATCTCTGCGTCAATCTGCGGGATTCCTTGTGCGAAGTACTCAATAATGTACATCTCCGCGGAATCCCTTGATTTCCTTGATTTTGCGAAAAATTTCTCATTTCTGGATTGGAAACTTACCAGTGTCCTAAGCCTGATTTATGGATGGGCAAGAGATAGGGGGAATCAACTTGATGAATGGAAAAAGTCAAGGAAATGACCATGAATCATGAAAAATTAGACCAAATGATCGACAAGTATGGGGGAGGGGCCCCTTCACTTCTTCAAGTACTACTGGACATACAGAGTGAATATCATTGGCTGCCCAAAGAAGATCTGGAAAGGGTCAGCGAAAAATTGCACGTCCCTCTCACACAAGTCCGCCATGCCGCCACTTTTTATAAAGCCTTTAGCCTCGTACCTAAGGGGCTTCATGAGATTCACATCTGCATGGGTACGGCCTGTCATGTCCGCGGTGCACCCCGTATCCTGGACACCGTGGAACAATGGACCGGGATTCATCCGGGTGAGACCGACCAGGATTTGAATTACAGCCTGGAAACGGTGAACTGCCTGGGTTGCTGTGCCCTGGGACCGGTGATGGAACTTGACGGTCGGGTTTACGGAAAGATGACGCCGAGCAAAACAGGTGAAGTCCTGAAAGACAACGAATAGAGGAAAATTATGGTGCCATTGAATTTCCCTGAAGAGTTGGAAAACTTCAGACACGAGATCCTGTCCAAGAGAGATCCGGACAGACCCTGTATTTCAATATGTGCCGGGTCCGGTTGTGTGGCATCCGGCGCGAACGAAGTCATTGAAGCCTTTCGGTCGGAGATTGAAAAACAGGGATTGACCACTGCCGTAGATACCAAAGGCACCGGATGCCCTGGATTTTGCGAGAGAGGACCGGTGGTGGTCATCTACCCCGAGGAGATATGCTATTTGCAGGTCACGCCCGAAGACGTGCCTGAGATTGTGGCGCAGACCATAAAAGAGAAAAAGGTCGTGGATCGTTTACTCTACGTGGACCCGGTGACAGGCGAAAAGGCC
>JASFQI010000322.1:0-5854 GCA_050115555.1 Desulfobacteraceae bacterium | reverse complement strand
CCGCTCCTCGCAGGCCTGATAGGTTCTCCTGGCCTCGTCGGTGTCGCGGTCGATCTTCTCCAGTTTCTCCAGGGCCTCCTCCCGGTAATCTTCGATGCGCTCCAGCTGTCGCAGGAGACCCTTTTCTTCCTCCTGGGCACGGTTCATGGACACCTTGAGGTCGGCCAGCTCGTTTCGGAACCGATCGGCTTCCTCTTCACTCTCCTTGAGCTCGACCTCCTTTTCTTTCAGGTAGCGCTCCCGCTCTCGAATCTCCTCCTGACAGGCCTCGAGCTCTGTCCGAATGCGATCGAGCGCATCGCGATGCTTATCCTTTTCCTGCTCCTTCTGTTCCAACTCACCTGAAATCCGTTCGGAAAATCGAAGGATCTGGTCCAGCTCATTCCCGATTTGCAAAAGGATCCGGTCGTAATCGTTGATCTCTTCGCGACAGGATTCGCGTTCCTGACCCAGGGCTTCGACCCGTGCACGCCGTGCGTCCATGTCCAGATCGATCTGCTCCAGCTTGCCGCCCAGCGTCTCTACGTCACCCCGACTCTGGGACACCTTCCGATCGAGCTCCTGGATCTCACGCTTCCTTGCCAGAAGGCCGTGAGAGCTTCGATTGGCCTTTCCTCCGCTGATGACCCCCCGCTCATCGATCATGTCGCCGTCCGGCGTCACCAGGCAGGGTTTGTTGCCGTTGCGGGACCACACCTCGATGGCCTGATCCAGGTCTTCGGCCACGGCAGCATCCCCGAGCAGGGTATCGATCATGGGACGGTAGCTTTCATCCGAAACGTCAATGCGCTCCCGCAGCAGGGGAAGGCCGTTTCCCGTGGCCTTACCGTGGCCGTTTACGCACAGGTCCCGAAGCGGGACGAAGCTGCTCCGGCCTCGCGCCCTGGCCTTCAGGTAGGCCACGCCTTCCTTGCCGTCATGAAGCCCTTCCACGATCACGTACTGGAGGCGATCGGCGAGCACCGCTTCCACCGCCTGCTCCAGTTCGGGGGCCACCTGCACCATGTCCGCCACGAGCCCCAGAATGCGGCCCTCCCGATGCGCATCCAGGTCCCGCGCCTTCATGATGGTTCGAACACCCACCTGGAAGCCTTCGAAGTTCTCCGTGAGAGACCGCAGGCTGGCAAGCCTGGAGTCCAGGTTGGCGAGCTCGGTCTCTGCCCGCTTCAAATCCGCCTCCACCGTCCTTCGAACCTGCTCGAGCTCCTGGCTTTCCTCCCGCTCCCGTTCCAGATCCTCCTCGACCCGGGCCAGCTTCCCGGCCAGGGCCTCCCGGCCCTCGGTCTTTCGACGGGACGCCTCAGTGAGCCGCTCGATCTTGGCCTCGACCTCCTGTTTCTCCTGCTCAAGCCGGGCCCTGCTGTCCGTAATCTCCCCGATCCTCTGGTTCAGGTACCCGGACTCCTGGTTCAGCCCGGCCTCGCGGGTCATGCCGCTGTTGACGTCCGACCGCGCTCGCTCGTACTCCTCCCGAACCTCCTGAAGGGCCTGGTTGCGCCTCTTGAGCCGCTGCTCCAGAAGGCCGATCTCCTCCTCCAGGGATCCTGCATTCTCGCGCAGGGCCGACGCGCGCTGCTCCATGTCCAGGTGCTCCTCCTCGAACTCCCGGACCTTTCTCTCGATCTCCTCCTTCTCCTCCTTCAACCGGTTTTCGAGCGTCACCTGCATCCGCTTCTCACCGGCCAGAGACTCCAGCGTGGATTCCTTTCGACTGACCGATTCCTTTCTGCGGAGGAACGTGTCCCGGAGCCCTCCGATCTCCTCATCCTTTTCGCTGAGCTCGAGATGCATCCGCTCGATGTCCGCCTGAAGCGCAGCCAGTCGCGAGGTCTGATCGGTCTCCTCCTGCACCAGGGCCTCGGTGGACCGGATCCGATCCCCGGATTCCTCCTTGAGGGCATGGAAGGCGTTTGCATGAAGGGTGAGCTCCAGGTCCTCGATCTCGGTGCTCAATTTTTTGTAGCGCCTTGCCATGGCGGCCTGGCGTTTGAGGGAGCGCATCTGCCGCTCGACCTCGCTCAGGATATCCTCCACCCGCTGGAGGTTCCCCCGGGTGAGCTCCAGCTTACGTTGAGACTCCGTCACTTTTTTTCGGTACTTGGTGATCCCGGCCGCTTCCTCGAGCATGGCCCGGGTCTCCTCGGGCCGCTGCTCGATGATGCTGCTGATCCGCCCCTGTCCGATGATGGAGTAGGCCTTGTTCCCCAGGCCCGTATCCATGAAAATCTCCTGGATGTCCTTGAGACGGCAGGGCACCCGGTTGATCAGGTACTCGCTCTCCCCCGAGCGGTAGAGGCGACGGGTGACCGCCAGCTCGCTCAGCTGGGCATACTCCCCGGGAAACGAGCCGTCGCCGTTTTCAAAAACCAGCGAGACCTCTGCCATACCCATGGGTTTGTACTCGCCGGCGCCGCTGAAAATGACATCCTCCATCTGGCGGCCGCGGAGCTGCTTGGCGCTCTGCTCCCCCATGGCCCAGCGAATGGCGTCCACGATGTTGCTCTTGCCGCATCCGTTCGGCCCCACGATCGCGCTGATCCCCTCGGGCAGGGCCACTTCAAGCCGATCCATGAAGGACTTGAATCCCACGATGGAGAGCTTTTTGATTTTCATGCATTCCTCCCGTGAAGGGTTCGGTTTCCTTCCCCATCCCCCGCCGATTCCGTCATGATCGATGTCTTTTCAGGACCTTTGCGGAACGCCGGGCTTAAATCGCACTCACTGTAGCAGATGTTTGCAGATCTTGTAAAGGAAAAACACCATATCCTGTGGAGCACGGACAAAAAATTCCAATATATAGTAGGATCGAGGGTGCGTCCGGAAAAGCGTTGACATTGTTGCGGCTAAGTATCTAAAATTCATTTCGATTGAGGCACCCTGCAAAATCGGTCGCAGGGAACGCCCTGAACGGTCAAAGCGGTTCCCACAGGTGAGGCCGACACAGCCCTCACCACGAGCGTGCCGCCCTTTTGCGCATTCAGGATCGCATCCGCTAACCCGCAGAGGACCTTGTGAAGACTCGCCTCTGGATTGTCAACAGCTTTTTTTCCCTGACGGCGTTCCTCCTTCTGGTCCTGATCGGGATCGGTCCGGCGGCTGCGGAACCCGAATCTGCCGAAGACGAAGACACTTACAGCATCGAATTGATCAAGACGGCCGAGCCGGAACCGGAGCCTGAACCCGAGCCTGAACAGGGTGCCGACGAGGGATCCAAGCCGGAGTCCGGTGACGAAACCGATCCTGAGCCCGAAATCCTCGAGGTCGCCGGGAAACGGGTGCTGACCGAGAACCACACCGTCCGAAAAGGGGAGTGGATCTGGCAGATCTTCCGGGAACGAAATCTCCTCGAGAAACGAAACCTGGCCGAGCTCCTCGCCATTCTGAAAAAGCTCAATCCCTCTCTGACCGATCTGGACAAAGTCCACCCCGGCCAGCACATCCTGGTACCCCTCACCCTGTCGCCTGCCGAAGGAACCGGGCCCGCCATTCCGCTCAAACGCCCGGAATCGGTGCCGGTGGCCCTGGAGGACCTGAGCGATCTGGACCTCGAGCAGTACACGGTCCGGCGCGGCGACAGCCTGGTCAAGATCATCGATCAGCGTTACGACTCCCCGAGCGCCGAGTTTTATGAGAAGTACCTGGATGCGGTCCGGAGGCTCAACCCCTCTCTTCGCGACCCGGACGTCATTTTGCCGGGCCAGAAAATCCGTCTTCCTGTCTTCTCCCCCGAGCTCGTACGTAGGCCCATTGAACCGACCCGGGAGTCCTTCCCTGTCCCGGAGGAAGACATGCCGGAGCTCGACCTGGAGCCACCGCCGGAAAGCACCCTGCAGATGCGTGCGGTGGAGGAAACGCCCAATCCGCTTCGGGATCGACTGGGACGGCTCTTCCGGCTCCTGGGGGAAGAGTGGATTCAGCGCGGCCAGCATTTCATTCCGCTCCGGGAAAAGGGAGAGGTAAACCTCCGCGCGGACGCCTACCCCATGATCGACCTCTCGAACGGGCGCAAGGTCATTGTGGACTTCCACCACGGGCTCCCCGGAAAAATGGCCACCCTGATCGAGGAAACCTGGGAGCACTATCGCATCGTGCATCTGGAGGACGGGGACGACCTGGCTTCCGCACTGGACCGTATCCTTCCGGAATGCGACCTGGGCACCCTGCACGGCCGGGGAGAGTCCGTTCACGTGGGAGGGGAAATTCCTGTCCGGTTGACTGCCGACTGGATCCTTCAAAGGAGCGGGACCGGAACGCAACAGAACGACACCGTGATGATCACGATCCTTGATGAGCGGACCCCTGCCACCCCGGGCCCTGTACGCGACTACCTCGCCCGTCGAGGCGTGCGCGTGGTGGATTATCCTCCGCGGCAGGACTCCGATTCCCCCTTGCCGCCTGCGCAGAGCGTCCTGGACGCGGGACCGGACCTTCAAAGCCTGGTGGAAACCCTCCTTGACTTGCACGGGCTGGATTTTTTTCGGAATGTGGAAATTCCTGTGTACGAAAAGGCCGGTTCGGACTTCAACCTGTTCGTCAAGGCCGATTACCTCTTTGAAAAGGACGGGAAAAAGCACCTGCTGGATCTGACCGGAGTCGGATCCGAGCTCATGCCCCTGATGCGTGAGCGAGACCTGTCCTACCTGTCCCTGGCGGGGCAGAAAGATCCCCTCGAGGTGGTGAGACGCATGCTGGGATTCCTGGGAGTGGATTACCAGCCCTCGCCCATCGACGTCATGGCCACCGAGCGGGACGGGTATCAGAACATCCGTTTTCGAATTCAGGGCATAAGCTTTGAAGACCGCGCGGGCCGCCGCCTGCTGGCCACGCCGCTTCGACTGCCCGATGATCTGCTCCGGTTGCTGGCGCGGGATGAGTACCGCGTGCTCGGGCTCTCAGCCCTGTGACGGCCCGGGGTTCCCCGGCGTAAGCAGCGAACAAAACGAAGAAGCCACGGAAGGCGATTCATCCCGATGGAAAAACAACCCGGAAATTCGGGTGTAGCGCGTTTTTTTTCGACTTCCATTCCATCATCATCCAAGGAGAAGAGCCATGGCCCTGAAGACGCCCGAGCAATTCGAAGAGAGTCTGAAAAACGTTCACCCAAGAGTGTTCATGAACGGCGAGCGCGTCCCCAACATCATGGAAAACCGCAACACCCGAACCGTGGTGGAAGCGAACAAGGCCAGCTATCGATGGGCCATGGATCCGGAGTTCCAGGACATCATGTCCTGTCACTCGCCGCTCATCAATGACCGGGTCAACCGCTACACTCACGTGAGCGCCAGCGTGGACGACCTGGTCAAGAAGGCCGAGGCCGGCACGTTCACCGCGGAACGGCTGGGTACCTGCATCTACCGGTGCGTGGGCTACGACGCGTTCCACTCCCTGGCGAGCACGACGTGGGAAATGGATCAGAAGCTCGGGACCCAATACCGCGACCGGTTTCTGGACTACCTGAAATGGGTCCAGAAGGAGGACCTTTCCGTGGCGGGCGCCCTGACAGAGCCGCGGGGCAGTCGCGGCAAGAAAACCCTGGACTGGCCCGATCCCTATCTGTCCCTGAAAATCGTGGACAAAAACGATCAGGGGATCACGGTCCGCGGGGCCAAGATCAATATCAGCGGGGCTTACGGAAGCCATGAGCTGGTGGTCCTTCCCCAGGCGGCGCATTTCGAAGGGGAGGAGGACTATGCGGTGGCCTTTGCCACGCCCGTGGACGCCAAGGGAATCACGTTCGTGTGCCAGTACACCCCTTACAGCGCGGAACGGGACATGGCCGATGACATGGAAGAGCTGGGCAACCCGCTGTACGGCCAGCGCGAGACGTCCATGGTCATCTTCGACGACGTGTTCG